>CALBTC010000047.1 GCA_937967805.1 uncultured Anaerolineaceae bacterium | reverse complement strand
CAAGATGCCCTGCTTCGCTGGTGGGACGCCAATCAGGCCGATTTGCCCTGGCGGCGCAGCAAAGACCCGTACGCTATCTGGGTGTCGGAAATCATGCTGCAGCAGACGCAAATCAGTACCGTTATCCCGTATTTTGAGCGATGGATGAAGCGTTTTCCCACGGTGCAGGCCCTGGCCGAGGCACCGCTGGACGAAGTGCTGAAGTCGTGGGAGGGATTGGGTTACTACAGCCGGGCTCGCAATTTGCACGCGGCGGCGAAATCGGTGGTGGCAGAATGGAACGGCCGTCTCCCCCAAACCGCCGCCGACCTGATGACCCTGAAAGGAATCGGCCGTTACACCGCCGGAGCCATCGCCTCGATAGCGTTCAACGAGCCGGCCCCCGTGCTCGATGGCAACGTCATTCGCGTCCTCAGCCGCCTCACCGACCTGCCCGACGACGTAACCCAAACCAGCACCAAAAACAACCTGTGGCAATTGGCTGAAGAACTTGTCCCTCTTGAGCGCCCCGGCGACTTCAACCAGGCGCTGATGGAGCTGGGCCAGCAAATCTGCCTGCCGGCCAAACCGATGTGTTTGCTTTGCCCGCTTTCGACCCACTGCCTGGCCCGTCAGCGCGGCACGCAGCTAGAACGCCCTGTCCGTCCACCGCGCCGGCGCACGCCCCATTACGATGTGGTCGCCGGGATCATCTGGGCGAAGGATGCTGTGATTGGCGACCCTGACGGGAAATTTTTGATTGCGCAACGGCCGTTAGACGGCTTGCTGGGCGGCTTATGGGAATTCCCCGGCGGCAAACAGGAAGACGGCGAAACGTTGCCCCAGGCGCTGGTGCGCGAAATTGAAGAGGAACTAGCTATGAAAATTGGAGTGGGCAGCTTTGTCACCAAAGTTAAACACGCCTACACTCATTTCCGCATCACCCTCCACGCTTTCCAAGCCCGCCATCTATCTGGGCAGCCGCAGCACCTCGGCGTGGCCAACCACGCCTGGGTCACCCTTGCCGACCTGGACAACTACGCCTTCGCCGTCACCGACCGGAAGATCATTGCCGCTTTACGGTCATCCGTGACCCGTGACCCGTAATCAGTAATCGGTATTCAGTGTTCAGTAGCCCAGTTACTGATTTACTGATTACTGACTAACCGATTACTGATTACCGACCACCGGATACGTTTCACGCGCCCTTCATTGTCAATTCCCTTTCCCACTGTATCATATGGGCATGTCAGATACGATCTCTTCAGGCCAATTTAGTCTGGCAGGTGTGTCGGCCGCAGCCGCAACCGCCTTTCGTGCCGGCCGCACGGCGTCCAGCGAGCAGCAGTTTGAAAAGGCGATTCAATATTATACGGAAGCCCTTTCTTTTGACCGCACGCCCATCCATTTTCGCGCCCGTGTTTTTGAATATCGCGGGCTTTGTTTTTGGCTGATTGGTGAATTTAAGGCGGCCGAGAAAGATTACAACGAATCCCTCACCACCAGTGATTCAATTGACCAGATGGCCAGGGCTCGCGTGCGGCTGGGCGAATTGGCTGACTTTCGCGGCGAATATGACATGGCCGCCGCTCTCTTCAAACAGGCGCTGCAAGAAGGAAACATTACCGAAAACCTGCTGGTCATTGGCCGGGCCCGGCGAGGATTGGGCATCTTGGATCGCCGCCAGGGCAACACGGAGCGGGCGCTCAGCCATCTGACGCAGGCGCTGGCCATCTTCCGGCAGGGTGGCGAAACGCGCGAACAGGGACGTGTGCTCACTAGTTTGGGCCGCACGCGCCAGGCGCGGGGTGAATATCAGCAGGCGCTGGCCGCCCACCGTGAAGCCTATCTGCTGTTGGAGTCAGTCAACGACCGCTGGCGCGTGGCTCAGGCCGTCAATGACATCGGTGAATGCCACCAGGCGCTGTACGATATTGAAAAAGCGTATGAGCATCATCAACACGCGTTACAGTTGGCTACCAAGGCAGAGGCCGAACTGCTCATTCCTGAAATTAAGCGAAACTTAGGCGTCGATTTAGTGGAATCAGGCCGCTATGAAGAAGGGCTCGTTTATTTACAGGCGGCCTTGCAAGGAACACGGCTGCACGGCAATCGGGAGCATGAGGCGTTGACCCTTTATCAATTGGGGCGAGCTTATTTGCATCATGGTGCTGATAAGCAGGCGGTGCAGGTTGTGTTGGCCTTAACCCATGTGGCCGAGCTGCTCAATGCCGATCGTTACCGGGCGCTGGCGGCGTTTGCTCACGGTGAGCTTTTATATCATCAGGGGCGCAAAGCCGAAGCGCTGAGTGAACTGAATCTGGCAATGTTGGCGGCGCAAACGGCCGTTGACCGGGGCATCCTCTGGAAACTACACGCCGCGATGAGCCACGTCACCGAAAACGAAGAAATTGCGGCCGTGCATCTCAACATTGCCGCCGAGTTTATTCGCCAGACGGCCGAACCGCTGCAAGATGAGCGGCTGCGCAACTGCTTTTTGAACGCGCCTCCAGTTATGGCCGTGCTGCAAGCCGCCGATATCAACCTCAACCAGATTTAACTTTCCCTATCCATCATGCGAGCAGTTTTGGTTTGGCTTAAAGAGCGGCTGCACGACCTCTGGCTGTGGCCGCTAAATTTAGTGCGTGACTTTCCGGCACGAAGCGGCCGTTTGGCAACCACAATTTTAATAGGCGGCAAGGCGCTGCTGCTTGCGCCTCTTTTCATCTGGCAGGCCACTCGTGAGCAAGCATTCTGGCAAGCGGCGCGGCGTTGGGCGGGCCAAACGGCCGTCTGGCTGCATCTTTTGCTGGCACAGTTGTTTGATCTGGTCGGCGGGCCGGAGATTTACCAGTTTGTCATGCATCTGGGAATGCACACCACACCATTGACGGCGGTGGAGCTTACGGCCGTACAACCCATTTTTGGCCCTAATAATTTGCGCTATCAGGATGTACGTATAGCCCAAGGGGGCATTCTGAACCTGGTTTTTCGTTACAATGGGGGATTGGCTTTTGCCACATGGCACACGATTCATTTACCGCGTGCGATGGAAAGGGTAGGGGGGAAGGGAAACGGCCGTGAGAATCTTTCCTTACTTGTCCACGAATTGACCCATGTTTTTCAATACCATCATGTGGGCTCTCGTTATTTGGGGGAGGCAATCTACTATTTGGTTACCACCCGACGCGACTGTTATCAATATGGTGGCGTGCCTGGTTTACAATTACGCTGGCAGCAGGGCAAACCATTCCGCCAATTCAACAGAGAACAGCAGGCTCAAATCATCCAGGACTATTTTGTAAAAATTGAGACAAAGCAAGATGCTTCTGCATACCTGCCTTACCTGGCGCAGTTGCAGCAGCGAGAGTTGTAACGTGACTGTTGCCAGTTCGCTACCACTTCGCCCTTAATTGCCCCCTATTTGTCCCTTGTTTGACATCCTCAATTGTTCGCTTTATAATAACCAACACTAGCCTTCTGGTAAATTGCAAGTTTTAGAAATATGCAGTATTTGCATGATTTTGTACATTTGTAATAAACCAAGCCCTTGAGAAGAAGAGACTTTCTTGTTTATCAAAACAACTATTTCGAAGCAACTTCATCTAAACGAGCACAACTAATCTTGCCTTGGGTAAGTTTGGCTGTGCTTAATTTGTTATTGGAGGAGGTGGTGCGATTGCGTTGATTAGCTTCAGTTACGAGCATCTATCTATGTTCGCTAAAAGTTGACCAGCAGTTAATCTGGTCAGGAACTCTCTTGAAAACCCCTATTTAAGACATGAGAGGAGGAAGATTTTTCCATGTTTAATACAAAAAAATGGGCATTTGTTGCCCTACTCGTTGCACTTGGTGCGGTTGTTTTGGCAGCCTGTACCCCCACAACCGAAACGGTGACTGTAGAAGTTACCCGCGTTGTGACCGAAACGGTTGTTGAAGAAGGACAAACTGTAGAAGTTACCCGTGTTGTAACCGAAACGGTTGTTGAAGAGGTTGTGGTTGAGCCGGAAGAAGAACCGGCCGGTCCCAAAGACCTGATCGTCTGTATGGCTCAGGAACCGGACACCATGTATCCCTATGGTGGTTCCATGTTGGCTGGCGCTGCTGTACAGCATGCCATTTTCGAAAACAACTTCACGACTTTGTCCTATGATTACCAGGCACAAGGTTTGGAAAAAGTACCCAGCCTGGCTGATGGCGATGCAGTCGTTGAAAGCGTTGAAGTCAATGCTGGTGACACCGTTGTGGATGCCGGCGGTAATGTTGTAACCGTTGAAGAAGGCGTTTCTTTGACCACGAGCGACGGCGAAACTGTTGAATTTGCTGGTGATCCTGTCATGATGGACCGTCTGGTAGTTGACTTCACCATGAAGCCGCGCGTTTGGAGCGATGGTACCCCCGTCACGGCTAACGACTCCGTTTACAGCTTCAATGTGAACGCTGATCCCGACACTCCTGCCAGCAAGTTCACGGTTGAGCGTACCACCAGCTACGAAGCCACCGGCGATCTGACCACCCGGTGGACCGGTTTGCCCGGTTACAAAGATTCCACCTTCTTCCTGAACTTCTGGCAGCCATTCCCCGAGCATGTTTGGGGCGCTTTCACCGCTGCTGAACTTCTGGAAGCAGAAGAATCCAGCCGTCTGCCCGTTGGTGATGGTCCCTTCGCCATCCAGGAATGGGTTGCTGGCGACAGCATCCGCCTGACCCCCAACGAATTTTACTATCAGGAAGGCCTGCCCTATCTGGACAGCGTCACCTACAAGTTCATCCCGGACACCAACCAGCTGATCGCTCAGCTGCTCTCCGGAGCCTGTGACATCGGTACGCAGGACGGTATGGATGCCGGCCAGGCGCCGTTCCTCATCGAAGCTGAGAACAACGGTCTGCTCACGCCTTACTTCCAGAC
>CALBTC010000046.1 GCA_937967805.1 uncultured Anaerolineaceae bacterium | reverse complement strand
GATCGTTTTGCTCCATGCCCGGCCGCTGCATCATGCTCATCATTTGCTGCCACGGCTCGACGAATCGTTCCAGGTAAAGCTGCTCGCGCTTGCCGGCATCCGGCTCCGCCAGCAGGCGATGATAATATTCATTGGTGGGTATCCATTTGCTTTTCATGAGTTTTCCTCAATTAAAAATGCAGCCGAGGATTCCAATCCTCGCGCGCGCTAAGAAAGCGCGGCTACGGTTAGCTGTTGTTGTCGCAGTAAACGGTAATCGCCTCGTGCAAGAAGTCCGGCAGGTCGGGATGCATCGCTTCAAACGTGGCGCGGAAGGCGGGGTCAGCGGCATAGCCTTGCCCCAGGGCGCGCAGCGTGGCCAGGCCAGGTTCGTAGAAGTGCTGGATGTGCTGGTGCCAGCGGGCGACAATGGTCTGCACAGCTTCGCTGTCCGGTTCAGCATCAAGCTGGTCGATCATGTCGCTGTAAATCTGGTTGCCTTCTTGCAGGATGGCTTCCTTTTCTTCTAGGCTCAGCCGGTTCCAGCGCTGGTTGGATTCGCGCACCAGCTTGGGGTCCCAACGGCGTTCTGCTTCTTCGGCATATGCTTTTTGTTTGGCTTCATCAAAGCCGGCGAATAATTCTTTGTTGTCCATCTTAATTTTTCCTTCTAAATGCAAGATCGTTTTATCAATGGTGTTGATCAACCGCTCCAGCCGTTTGGCTTGCTGCTGCAACGCACCTTTTTGGGTTTGCAGCGATTGCAGCGTGTTGAAATCGGACTTGTCTAGAATTTGCCGAATGTCGTCCAGGCTGAAATCCATCTCCTGGTAGAAGCGGATTTGTTGCAGCCGCAGGACGGTATCTTGATCGTAGTAACGGTAATTGTTGTCGCCAACGGCCGTTGGCTTCAGCAAATCAATCTGGTCATAATACCGTAAAGTGCGGCGGCTCACGTTGGCCAGGTCGGCTAACTGTTTAATCGTGTACATGCGCATCTCCACAAGGCTCCGACGAAAACCTCCCGCAGGTTTCGTCTACGAGCCTGGCCCTGGTTTAAACCTGCGGGAGGTTCAACTGGAACCATCATAAAGTATGACGTAACGTCAATGTCAAGGGGAATTTTGAATTTGATCCACGAACTTGTCAGTCTGAAAGCGGCCACACCGCGCACGGCGTTCTATGAGAAAAGAAACAACCCCTTGATGGTCTTGTTTCTGAATACCACCTCCATTGTCATTCCGAACGCAGTGAGGAATCCTACGACTGGAAGCGGCGTAAGATTCCTCGTTACACTAATGACAAGGGGAGGGCGCAGGTGAATAACGGCATGACAATTGTGGTTAGTCGGCAACCTGGCAAAAGCGGAGGATGGTGAGGGCCAGGGTTTGGGTGCAGGTTTTGAGGTCGGCCAGGGGAACGTGTTCGTCGGGTTGGTGGGCTTTGCGCACGTCGCCGGGGCCAAAGAGGATGGTGGGGATGCCGCCCACGTTGACCAGCAGGCGCATGTCGGCACCGTAGGGCATGCCCTGGATTTGGGCAGAGGTTCCGGTGATCTCCTGGAAGGAAACGGCCGTTTCCAACACAATCGCATGGTCCGCCGCAATCTCAGCCGGGTCAAACTGGGCGCCCCACCACTCAATGACGGGCGGATTTTCTTTGAGCCAGGGATCGGTTTGTACGGCCGTCAACACATGATCCTCTAACTGTTGTTTGGCCGCCGCCGGGTCTTCACCAATCTTCACCCCGTAGCGCCCTTCAAACGTGAGCGTTTCGGCCACGGTCGAGGCCCAAACGCCGCCATGAATTTTGCCCACGCAAATGGGATACGGCACCGGATAGCTGGCAAACATCGGATGATCGTCAGCCTGGTTGCGAATTTTTTCTAAATCGAGAATAGCCTGGTAAACCAGCAAAAACTGCTCCAGCGGATCGACACCCTCAAAGCGCATGGCGCCGTGTGCCGCCTTGCCAGGGATGGTCACGCGGAAGTTGTAGGCCCCAGCCTGTGCCGGGGCAATCATTAGCTCCGTTGGCTCCACGACGATGGCGGCATCGGCTTTTGGGCCATGGAGAACAGCCGCCAGCGTAC
Organism: uncultured Anaerolineaceae bacterium; assembly: GCA_937967805.1. The sequence goes on along the minus strand of CALBTC010000046.1, from coordinate 38,202 downwards.
CCGCCCCGCCATCCTCCTCGCCAATGACTGACTGTACCAGCACCCGCCCCTTTAGCTGCACGCCGGCGTCGATGATCGCTTTGACGGCAAACAGGGCGCAGCAAAGGCCGCCTTTCATGTCTAAAGCGCCACGGCCGTAGACGTTGCCGTCTGCCTCGTTGAAGGTGGCGCGCCAGGGTGGAAAATGCCAGCGCTCCAGTTCGCCGGCGGGAACGACGTCAGTGTGGCCGTTGAGGATGAGTGTGGGGCCTTCGCCACGGCCGTAGCTGCCCAGCACGCCCAGGCCGGCGGTGCGCTCCACTTCGGCGGTGTAGGCGGGATGCGTTTGCAGTTCGGCAAAGTCGATTTCCCAGGTTTCTACCTCCAGCCCGAGCGATTGCATGAGAACGGCCGTTTCCGCCTGCACCTTTACTTCTTCGGCAGTGCCGTCCAAACTGGGAATCTGCACCAGTCGGTCCAGCGCGTGCAGCAGGCCGTCAAAATCTAATTGGTCGAGGACGGCTTGTTCAAACTTTTTCATAGTTGTTGTGGTTTTTTTGGAACACAGAGTTACACGGAGAAAACGGAGTTACACAGAGGAAAAGCAATCTCTGTGAAGCTCTGTGCCTCCTCTGCGTCCCTCTGTGTTCCGCTTTTTATAATTCCTGCTTGCGGCGCTCGATGAAGTCGCGCAGGGCTTCGTCGGTGCCGGGGTCCAGTTCGGGTTTTTCGTACTGGCGCAGGAGCTGTTTGTATTTTTGGTTGGCCCGCTGAATGGAATCGATGCTGCCGCCGGCTTCCCACGCCTCGGCCGAATCATAATCAAACAGGCTGGCCCGGTAAAAGGCGGTGCGGTAATGGCGCATGGTGTGGCTGCTGCCCAAATGGTGGCCGCCGGGCGGCACCTCGTTGATGATCGTGTCCAGCGCCCACTCGTCTTCTTCCCAACTGACGTTTTGCAGGTAGCGATGGTACATGCCCAGCAGCTCGCAGTCGAGAACAAACTTTTCATAACCGGCGGTAAGCCCGCCTTCCAGCCAACCGGCGGCGTGCAGGACAAAATTCGGCCGTACCAGCATCGACGGGAACATGGCCATCACGCTTTCATACGCCCCCTGGGCGTCGATAATTTTGGAGCTGGCATAGGCTCCGGCAGCGCGGAAGGGCAAGTTGTACATCCGGGCCAGTTGGGCGCTCAGGTAGAGGGCAAGCTGGCTTTCTGGTGCGCCAAAGACGGGGGCGCCGCTTTGCAAATCCAAAACGGCCTGGAAGGAGCCGTAAATGCAGGGTGTGCCGGGATTGACCATCTGGGCAAAGACGATGCCGGCCAGCGCTTCGGCATTGAGTTGGGCCACCTTGCCCAAAATGGAAACCGGTCCCATCGCCCCAGACAAAATGAATGGTGTCACGTCCACAATCTGGTTGTGTTGGGCAAACTGGATGAGCATACTGAGCATCCGGTCATCCAGGCGGCGCGGGCTGCTGACGTTGACGACGCAGTGCAGGATGTGATTCTGCCGCAGCGCTTCCTCGCCGTACATAATTTTGGCCAGCGCCAGCGTGTCGGCGGCAATGGGGCCGGTGTGGTACACGCCCATCACCGGCTTGTCACCGGTGGTGAGCAGAGCGTACATCGTTTCCAGGTGGCGGTATTCGATGGGCACGTCTGACGGCACGACGTTTTCAGCCCCCAGGCTGTGCATGTAGGGAATGGTCTGGCTTAGCTTGATGAGATTCTGCAAATCTTGCAGCGTGCCATCGCGCCGCCCCCGGTCCAGATCGCGGATAAACGGCGGGCCGACCACCGGGGCAAATACCACATGGTCGCCGCCCAAAACGACGTTGTGCTCCGGGTTACGGCCGTTCCACACAAACTGCGAGGGCGCTTTGGCCAAGTATTCCATCACCTGCGCCCGGTCAAAGTAGGCGATCTGGTCCACAACTTTAACCTGATGCTGTTCCAGAATGCGTATCGACTCATCATCGTAAAAAGCGATGCCGCCTTCTTCTAAAATTTGCATCGATTTGTCGTGGAGGAGCTGAAGCTGTTCGGTGGAGGCGATTTCGTAGGGGGGCAGGGTCCATTTAGGCTGGGTGATTTTGGCAACCTGGTCGGGGTTGGGGCCGTGCGGGCTGGGCCGGTTGCGCATGCGTTTTCGGGCCATGGGAGTCTCCGGGATGATTTGAATTGATGAATTGAAGATTGGACCATTTTGGCTTATGCGGAGTTCATTCTTTTAGAAAAATGGTCCAATCTTTGCCGTTTGCGTTTCTTAGGTGGGTACGGCCGTTTCCAAAAAATTATCTATATCTACCTTCATTTGCGCCAGCGAAGGCAGGTGAGCGTACATCATGTGTCCTGCTTCATAGTAGTGCATGGTGATATTGTCCATCAGCGTGGGATCAATGTCTAAATGGCTGAACGTGTATTCTGTGGCCAGGAACGGTGTGGCCAGATCGTAGTAACCGTTAGCGACATACACCTTCAGGTAAGGATTGATAGTCATTGCCTGGCGCAGCGTTTCGGCAACGTTGGCAAATTCGTTTTGGTGTGGCTCGTAATTCCAGGGCCACACTTTGGGGTTTAAAATTTCGTAGGGCAGATCGCTTTCGTAGTTGAGTTCCTGCCGCACGTAATCGTTGAAGGTGGCGGTGTACGGACCTTGAATGACGGCGTAGCTGGGATCGTATTCAAAATGCTCCCCGGCCGCATCCCGGTCGATGCCCAAAAAGCGGCTGTCCAGCCGACCGACGGTGCGGTGCTGGTCGCGCAGCAGCTCTTTGATGTAGCGGAAATATTGTATACGCAGATTGCTGCGCTTGACATAATCCAGAGACAGGCCCAGGTAGCGGGCCAGCTTCTTCTCGATTTTGACTTTCTCTTTTTCCGGCAGGGCCGCACCCTGCATCAGAGCCAGCGTGTACTCGGTGAGGGCAAACTGGCGCACTTCTTCGACTGTGTCTTCCAGGCTGGCTTGCAGCTTTTTATCCAGCTTGTCGTGGTACCAGGCGGTGGCCGCCATGCTGGGCAGGTACAAAATGTAGGGCAGATCGTTGCCTACAGGGAAGCGAATGGTTTGGAAGTTGAGCACGACGGAAATGAGCATAAGCCCGTTCAGGTACATGCCGTGCCGCTCTTGCAGGTAACCGGCCACGCCGGCGGCGCGGGTCGTGCCGTAGCTTTCGCCGGCCAGGAATTTAGGCGAGGTCCAACGGCCGTACCGCGAACAATACAGCCGGATAAAATCGCCCACGTACTCAATGTCCCGCTTGAAGGCATGGAATTCTTTAGGTTTTTCCCCCGCCACGGCGCGGCTGTAGCCGGTGCTTACCGGATCGATAAACACCAAGTCGGTCTGGTCCAGAATGGAGTATTCGTTTTCGATCAGGTCGTAAGGCGGCTGTAAGAGGTTGCCTTTCTCGTCGGTGACAATGCGGCGCGGACCAAACACGCCCAAATGCAGCCAGACGGACGACGAGCCGGGACCGCCGTTGAAGGAAAAGGTAAGCGGCCGTTTTTTGCGGTCTTTGATACCATCACGGGTATAGGCAATGAAGAAAATCTCTGCTTTTGGCTTGTGCCCTTCTGCCTTGCCTTCTTTTTCAATCTCTTCTTTAAGCACGATGGTGCCGGTGGTGACGGTGTAGTTGATGCGACGGCCGTTGATGGTCACCACGTGTTTTGTTTCTACCAGATTGTCTTTGGGTTCCGGTTTGGGAGCTTTTTCTTTTTCTTCCCCATTTTTCTCTTCCTTTTTATCTGCTTCAGCCATATAGACACGCTCCTTGTTGAAGTTGGGTGGCAAATTATACCTTCTCGCGCCTCCTTTTGCGATTGTACGCCACACCAGCGATAATCCATAGGCATAGGTCAATTCTTACCCAGATTAAAAGTTTAGCCGGGTAGCAGATACCTTCTCTGTCACTCCCGCCCACCCCTTCGCGGGGACAGGCTGGCGGGAGTCCAGGCGTATGAATTCCCGCCTTCGCGGGAATGACACAGGATGACCTGATAATTTGCTTAGACGCTAAATGAAATTGAACTATCTGCTGCATTGGGCTATTTTACAGGAGTCACCATGAGTCGAGGTGCACACCACGATGAATGAAAATCGTAGGCCGGACATCCCTGTCCGGCTATCGGGCAAAAATGCCCGATTTACGTAGGAGAAACCAGATGCGAATCGCAGTTTATTCAGACGTTCATGGCAATCTCACGGCGCTGCAAACGGTCCTGGCCGACATCAAAAAGCAGGCGCCTGATCTCATCGCCTTTGCCGGTGATATGTGTTGGATGGGAGCGCGCCCCAAAGCGTGCCTGGAGCTGGCTAAAGCCGAAACAGACGTTTTTGTTTACGGCAATACCGACGAGTTCATTCACTCGCCCCGCCCACTGCCCGATGATGCCAATGATGAGGAGCGACAGCGCTGGGAAAGCTTCAACCAGACAGCCGTCTGGCTGCGCCAGCAGCTTGGCCAAGAGCACTTAGCCTGGTTACAGCGTTTGCCGTTTAGCCACCGGATTGGGCCAACGCCCGTTGCCAGCGACGATCTGCTCATCGTCCACGCCAATCCGCTGGACGTAAACCGGGCCATCATGCCGACGGAGGAATTCCAGCAGGAAAAAATAGGCGAGGTAAAATGGCCGCAAAGTGATGAAGAATTACGGCCGTTGCTGGAAAGCACCACCGCGGGCATCATTGCCTTTGGCCACCTGCACGTACCCAACGTGCGCCGCTGGGGTGAAATGGTTCTAGCCAATATCAGCTCCGTTAACCTGCCTAGCGATGGCGACAAGCGGGCCAAATACGGCCTGCTCACCTGGCGTAAGGCGGAAGGCTGGTCAATGGAAATGCGCCATGTAGCCTATAATCTACAGCAAGAGCGGGAGATTATCTCCTTCGTAAAGCCGCCGCACTGGCAGTGGCTGCTGGAACAGATGCCTAAATAACAGACGCCCTGGTAACACCATTTAATTATTTTTTGAAAAGGAGCATGGACAGATGAAAAAACGAATCGCATTACTTTTCAGTTTGCTTGGCTTCATGGTTACAGGCACCGTATTGGCCGCAGGCTATGCCTGGCGCGATCACGCCGCCCCCTATGATTTTTTGTTTGGCAACCACATTGATACCCATCAGCAAACTAAAGTACATGGCAACGGTCAGCTAAACGGCTTTTTCTACATTCGCTACACCGGTGAGGCAGTAGACGGCGTGCCTGCCGCCGAACATAGCAACTGCCCCATGAATCCCGACGAGTGCCGTGTAGGTTGGCTGCTGCACGGCGTGCCGCTGCAAGCCACCTTACTGGACAAGCCTGAGGGCGATCATCCATTGTGGTGCGTGGCCGCCGAGGATATACCGCGACAGAAAGGATACACCCACTTTCACTGGCTGGGTGCCCCAGAACATGCCGGTGCGCTGCAAATTGGTGCCGTTTACGACGGTTATTTGCTCAAGCTCACGGCCAGAGACCAATTCTTCTTTGAGCATCATGGCGGCTTCCTGGTAACGTCGGGCATCGACACAGAAACTCATGCTAATGTGGTAACGGACTGTGGCGAGTAGCGGCCTGACTTTATGAAACCATTCCTCAAGTGGGCCGGAAACAAATACAAAATTGTGGACCGCATCAAAGCGCTGCTGCCGCCGGGTGAACGGTTGGTGGAACCGTTTGTTGGTTCCGGCGCCGTGTTCCTCAACACTGACTATCCCAAGTATCTACTCACCGATGCCAATGAAGACCTGATCAATTTGTATAAACATTTGCAGGCAGAAGGGGAGCGATTTATTGACTACTGCCGCCCCTTGTTTACGCCGGAAACCAACGACAAAGATCGTTACTACGAACTGCGCGATGAGTTCAACAACACCAGCGACCTGTGGCGTAAGTCTGCCATTTTCTTGTATATGAACAAGCATGGTTACAATGGCCTGTGTCGCTACAACATGAAAGGGGGTTTTAACGTGCCGTTTGGCCGGTATAAACGGCCGTACTTCCCCGAAGCTGAAATGCGCCACTTTGTCCAGCAAGCACAACACGCTACCTTTGAGCACACAAACTTTGTCACCACGATTACCGCCTGCCAGCCGGGGGATGTGGTTTACTGCGATCCGCCTTACGTGCCCCTATCCGACACGGCCAACTTCACCAGCTACAGTGCCAACGGCTTTGGCTGGGCCGAGCAAACCGAGCTGGCCCGGCAGGCGGCCAAGCTGGCCCGGCGCGGCATCCCCGTCATCATTTCCAATCACGATACGGAGGAAGTGCGCCAAGCGTACGAAGCGGCGGAGATCGAAACGTTTGCGGTGCGCCGCTTCATCAGCTGCAACGGCGACAAACGGGACAAAGCCGCCGAACTGCTGGCGCTTTTCAAAACATGACCAAACACCCAGATGCAGTGAAGTGGAACGGCCGTTACCGATCCGACGGCCAATACCGGCAAAAAGGCCACCCCAGCTACATGCTGCAAGATTTTGTCCATCTGCTGCCTAAAGATGGGGTAGTGCTGGATGCGGCGGCGGGGGTTGGGGTGAACGCGCTGTTTGTGGCGCAGCAGGGGTTGCCGGTGGTGGCGCTGGATATTTCGGAGGTGGGGCTGCGGCTGCTGCGGCAGCGGGCGGCGGCGTTGGGGGTGAGGGTGGAAACGGCCGTTTTCGATCTCACCCAGCCCTATTTTCCACCAAACTGTGTCGATGCCGTTCTCAACTTCCGCTTTTTGCAGCGGGCGGCTTTTGCCGCCTATCGCCAGGCGCTGCGCCCCGGCGGGCTGCTCTTTTTTGAGACGTTTGTCCATGTTGGGGAAGAAGAAACACCCAGCTACTTCCTGGAACCGGGCGAACTGCACCAGGCATTTGCTGACTTCCAGATCATTCACTCGGCCGAAACCGAAGTGCGTGGCCAGCGCTCCGGCAAGATGCGCCATGTGGCCCAGCTCATCGCCCGCAAAAATGGCGTTTAGAGATTGGAGATTGAGCCGGCTCAATCTCCAATCTCTAAATCAATCCCATATCTTTGGCTTTGAGGGCGGCCTGAGTGCGGTCGCGCACGCCCAGCTTGCCTAAAATGTTGGTGACGTGGTTTTTCACGGTGCCTTCGGTGATGAACAGATCGTTGGCAATTTCGCGATTGCTGGCTCCGGTGGCCAGGACGCCCAAAATTTCCAGCTCCCGTTCAGAAAGGGGTTCGACGAGGTTTTGCTGGGATGCGGCCGTTTGGGAACCGGACATCCGCGAAAATTCGGCCACCACTTTGGCTGCCACCGACGGCTCTAAAAACGATTCGCCGCGGGCTGTGGCCCGAATCGCTTCCACCAGCTTGGCCGACGGCACGTCTTTGAGCAAATAGCCCACCGCGCCGGCGCGCAAACCGTCAAAGACGTATTCGTCATCGTCAAAGGTGGTCAGCACAATGACGCGGCTGTTGGCGGTTGATTCGGTAATTTGGCGGGTGGCGGCCACGCCGTTGAGGACCGGCATGCGCAAATCCATCAGCACGACATCCGGGGCCAATTTTTCAACGGCGTCGATGGCTTCCTGGCCGTTGCCGGCTTCGCATACCACTTCTAAATCATCATGTACAGAGAGCAGCGTGCGCAGCCCTTCGCGGAATAAAGCTTGATCATCAACCAACAAAATGCGAATTGTCATGCTCGCGTCTCCAAACTGTGAAGGCAAAATAGCAGATCGTTGGCCGATTATACCAGATTCATCTATTCCCAGCGGAATTTTAGGGTGGTGATCAGGCTGAAAACGGCCGTATACCCCACCAGCGCCAATATCTTCAGCAACGCTCCCGCCGGCACCTGCCCGTCAACCAGCAGCGGCAGCACCAGGGCGTTGGTGACGCCCACCGGGGACCATTGGCCAATCCATTGCAGCACGGTAGGCAGGGCAATGCCGGGCAGCCCACCGCCCAAAAAGAAAAGCGGCATCAGGCTGAAGATGTAGATTGGGTTGGCCACCTCTGCCTTGTTGACAAAGGAGGCGATCACCAGGCCGAAGGCGATGAAGCAGGCACTGGCCAGCAGCAGCACCAGCAGCGTCAATAGCAGGCCGTCGACCTCAACAGCAAAGCCCAGCACCAGCGTGCCAAAGAGCAGCGTGGCAATCCCCTGGAGCAGGCTGGTGACGGTCTGAGCCGCGGCATCCCCCAAAATTAGCTGACCGACGGGCACCGGGGTGACGGCCAGCCGCTGGAACAGATTCTGCTGCCGCCAGTTGACGGCGCGTACGGCCGTATTCGACCCCCCCAACATCACGCCAAAACTGACAATTACGGGGAACATCATGGCCACCACCCCGGCATCATCGGAGCCGCGCGCCGTGAACCAGAAGAGCGATAGGATAAAAACGGGCGTCAACGTGCCAATCAACAGCGCCTTGTAGTTGCGCAGCATCGCCAGCAGCTGCGTCCGGGCAAAATACAAAATTGGGATTACCGGGTTGAATCGGGAAATGGTTTGTGTCGTCATTATAAACTCCTTTTATCTTCTTTGAACCGTAAAGGGCGCGAAGCACGCAAAGAAACGAAAAGAACTTTGCGCTCTTTGCGTCCTTTGCGGTGAATATCACGCGTCGCGAATGGTGCGGCCGGTGAGGTGCAGGAACAAATCTTCCAGGCTTGGCTGCTGTAAGTGTAGATCGCGCAGGGGGATGGCCAGCGAATCAGCCAGGGCCAGCAGGGCGGTGTTGGTGGTGGCCGGGTCGCTGGTTTGCAGCCGCAAAAGGACCCCTTCCTGCTCAGCCTGCTGCACGCCGGCCATCTTTTTCACTTCATCCAGGGGCAGCGGGGCGGTAGTGGTGATGGTGCTGCTGCCGGCCAGTTGGTTGATCAATCCACCGGGGGTGTCCAGGGCCAGCAAACGGCCGTTATCCATAATCCCCACACGATGGCACAGCGTCTCGGCTTCTTCCATGTAGTGGGTGGTCAGCACGACGGTGCGGCCCTGGTCGCGCAGTTGGCGCACCAGCTCCCACAGGCGGCGGCGCGCCTGCGGGTCCAGCCCAACCGTCGGCTCGTCTAGAAAGACGATTTCCGGGTCGTTGACCAGGGCCAGGGCCAGGGCCAGCCGCTGCTGCTGGCCGCCGCTGAGCTTATCGGGCAGGGCGTTGGCTTTATCGGCCAAACCCACTTCGTTGAGCAGGTTGTGGGCGGCGGTTTTGTTGAGGGAACGGCCGTACAGCCGGGCAAACAAAATAAGCTGTTCAATCGCCATGAGATCGGGCAGCAGGCTGGTGTGCTGCAGCTGCACGCCAATGCGCCGTTTGACTTCACGCGGCTGCCGGCGAATGTCGTAGCCCAACACGGTGACCTGACCGCCGTCGGCCGGGCGCAGCCCTTCCAAAATGGCCAGGGTGCTGGTTTTGCCGGCACCGTTTGGCCCCAGCAGGCCAAAAATCTCGCCGCGCGGCACGGTGAATGAGACGCCGTCCACCGCCTTCACGCCGGGATACGATTTTTGTAGCTGATCGACCTGGATGGCGACGGCCGTATTCTTTCCATTTTGTTTCATGTTTACCTCCAACTTTTGGCTTTTTAGGACTGGCAGTCCTTAGGCTCATTACCCTGACAAAGCGCTGGTTAAGGACTGCCAGTCCTGGCTCGTTAAAACTAGATGCTTTCAGTGTAGTTGGAGGGGGTGTTTTTGTGATCTGGCGAGGGGTAAAACTTACCCTAGGGAATTGGGGCAAGGAAAATCTATAACTAAAGTTGTAGCGCGATGTTAGCTGTCTGGTTCATCACTCCATTGTAATAAATCATCTACTGGCTTTGGCAATCTCTCAGAAAGCCATTTTGCGCAGGTACCGGGACGAAATTCGGAATTGTGGCACTCGATAACCCATGATAGATATTCATCCGGTCCTCCATTCATAAAAGGTGGAGGCGAAACTGGATAAAAAGATGTCGGAAGGCGTTCATCAAGAGAGAGGTAATTTAAGATATGTCCTAACTCTTGTACCGTATGCCATGCTAGTTCGTGGTGAATGCCGATATTGAATTTTACCCACCAACGGCCATCGTCGGATGCCCCTTTTGCAATTTGCCCAGTGATTGAGGGTACCTTTAATAGAAACTCAATTAAGGAAGTAAATGCTCTTTCATCCATATATGCATCCGACGCCTAAAGATTGGACCATTTTCTTTTCTGATTCAGCCTTTCACAGGAGAAAAATGGTCCAATCTACACTGCTGCTGTTAAGCGGCCGTATGGCATTGCAGAATGTACAGCTTGTAATCGGGGCCGCCGGGCGCGTCGATGATTTCCAGGGCAAACTCAAACTGGACAGGCACGCCGTAGGTGTTTTCCAGGCGGGTGAGGGCGGTGCGCATCAGCCGGATGAACTTTTCATCTTCAATGAGGTGATCGTACGTGAGCTGGTGGGTTTGCGGGTCTAGCAGGTAACGGCCGTATGGATAATCCGTCTGTAAAATATCACCGATGGGCAGCAGTTTGAACTTGTTTTCTTCCAGGTCCACCACTTTGACTTTCTTCTGAATGAGCGCCTGGTTCTCGTTGAGGTAGTCCGGTGCGTTGAGGGAGATGATGCACGCTTTGCTGTCTTCCAATGGCAGATCAACCCGCTCATCGAGACCCAGGGTCAGGCGCAGGCAGCCATCTTTGGCCCGGCTGTCGTTTTGCTTGAACCAGGGATTTTGGCTGAGACCGGCACCGACGATGGTCGGCAGGAAGTAACGGCCGTATTGATGGCCAATCAACGATTGAATCATAATCGCCATGCGTTCATCGTAATCGATCAGGCCGTGTTCCTGCCGTTCCAGCATCGCCTCCGGGTTGAAGGTACTGGCATAAACGCGACGAATGCCGTCTAGCAGTGCCTCGAAATTTGCTTCTGTCGTGCCCTGGTTGGGACAAAAGACAGAAGTGTATTTGCCGGCAAAGGCGTAATCAAGATGGTCTTCTAGCAGGCTGGAAGAACGGACGACGAAGGGACGGCCGTTCAATCGGGACAAAACATCCCGAAGCTGCTCCTTAATGTAGTTGGGAATCTTGCCTGCCAGGCAGTGGGCCACAATCTCCGGATATTGGGCCCGCATCTCTTCCAGCGACAGGTATTTTTGGTTGACAAACCGCTCCAGCTTGTTTTGCAGCAAAAATTCGTAGATGATTTCCGATCCGATAAAGTATGTGTCGGGAATTGTGACTTGGCTGGCAATGTCCGGGCCAAAGTCATGGGTGGCTTTCTCCAAGATGTGCCAGGCCATCAGCATGCCGCCCGCCTTGCCGCCAATCTTGCCGCTGCCGATAAGCCGCTCGTAAATCCAGTTCAAATCTTTGATGGAAAAAACGTGCTTGGCGACGCGAATAAAAGGAAGCTGGTCGCTGAGCAGGCGTTTAATAAGCACCACTTTTATTTCTTCCAGGTGATGCTTCACTTTTTCCTGAGCGGGCGGCGGCAGGGCATCGTACACTTCGCCCTGTTCAAACAGCATCGCCCACGGGGCAATTTCCGGGTTAAAGGTGAGTTCAACGGCCTGGTGCGCTTTGTCCTGATTACTCAACACTTCTTCAATGAGCTGCTCCAGCAGGGTGCTGCCCAGATTGTTGGCGAAATAATTGTCCGTGTGCAGATCGCGAATGGTGTCCAGGCGACGCTGCCAGGCGCTTTCATCTTCCTGCACGGTGGGGTTATTTAGCCCCTCGCGCCGCTGCGACTCGACGGCTAAATCTTTGACTTCCTGCTCAAAGTCGGTTTTTTTGACGATACCACGCCGGAACAGCTCTTCGCGCATGCGCAGGCGAATGCGGTCGCTGAGAATGGGGTATTGGGCCAGCTTGATATAGACGTCGATGGTGGGCGTGGTGGTTCTGAGTGGGCCAGTGGGCATGGCGAACTCCTTTGGGAAAATTTTAACGCAAAGGCGCAGAGACGCTGAGAAAAGCCATTAAGATCGTGTTACTAAACTGTTGAGCAGCTTTGCGGTGGCGGTGCTGATTTCGGTGATGGCTTGCTCGAAGGCGGCTTCGTTGGTGCGAGACGGCCGTCTGTAGCCAGACACCTTGCGCACAAATTGAAGAGCCGCGGCTTCAATCTCCTCCGGCGTGGCCGGCACTTCGGCATTGCGTAATTGTTTAATACTACGACACATATATTTTCTCCAAGCTATTGGAACTAAAAACCACAGATTTCGCAGATTACGCAGATTAAAAGCACAAAAAAATCTGCGACAATCTGTGTAATCTGTGGATCAAATCTTTTTTGGAATAATCTGTAGTATAAGGTTAGGGTTGTTGATAGACAAGCTGAATGGGGCCGCTGGGTTTGAGGATACCGCAGCGGCCGTTTACCGCCAGCGTCACCATTTTACCATCGGCACTCACCTCGCTAATCGTCTCCATTAAGTCACCACCAAAGCTGGTGAAGCTGATTTCCGGGCTGATGATAAACGGCGTGCCGGTCAGGTCTATGTTGGCTCGGCCCAGCGGGGCGTTTGGCTGGTTGCGGTTGCAGCCGGTGGCCACGGCAAAATCGGAGGTAGTCACCGGGTAGGTGGCCAGCTGCTCGCCAAAAATGGCATTGTACCCGGTCAGGCTTTCGGCCAGGGTAGCAAAGGTCATGTCGGTGGGTTCGATGATGAGTGAGCTGGGGTTAAGCCGCACTTTTTCGTACCGGGTAATGATGGCGCCTTCCGGGTAGCTGATGAGGCTGTAGTTGCCACCGGTTTCGCTGGCGGGCAGGGTGAGGTACTCCTGCGGCGTACTGTCCATGTTGTGGCAGTAGAGGGTGGCGGGGGAACGGCCGTTTACATAAATCGTATACGGTCCATCCTCTGCCGCCGGCTGCTGCTGCTTGATCATGGCGCAGGAGTTGGGGCGCGGTACGGGTGTCGGGGTGACCGTGGCAAAGCGGGTTGGCGGCGGTGGCGTGGGCTGCAAGGTGGCAATCTGTGTGGCGATGAGGGCCACGGTGGTGGCTTCCAGCTGGTCTGGCGCGGTGGCATTTTTGTTGAGCAGTACATAGCCCAGGTAAAAAGCTAAAACCACCAGTGCCCCGCCAATAACAAGGAGCCAGGTAAGAAACGGTTGGGGAGCAGGTCTAGCTTGTGGCATATTTGGGTAGCTTACCTTGCAATGAGGGAATAATCAACAGGCAGAAAACAGGTCGGGCAAGCCCATCAATTGTGGGCTTGCCCGACGGGAAACGACTTGAACACACCTCTCCTGGGAAGATGAACGAAGTGCAGACGGCCGTTTCCGGCAGCCAGTCCAATTACGCAAAATAAAAAGCCCAGATCATTTCGACCTGGGCTTTTCTTGTTAAATTTCTATTCAGTTGGTGGCATACAGGTTGTTAACGTCTTTTCAACATTGATCACACCGTCGCCAATGTGCCGGTCAGGTCGTCCTTCAATATCATGCGGGAATTCCGCCTGTGTCGCACCACACTCAATGATGTGTCGCACATCATCCGGCGACAGTTGTGGACTTTCAGCCAAAATTCGGGCAGCGAGCCCTGCTACCAATGGTGAGGCAAAGGAACTGCCGTTCCAAAAAGCCAGACCAATTTGCTGTGTTTCACCTGTATCATTATTTCCTGCATTTGAAGGCATAATAGGTCCAATGACGGCAAATTCACAACTTCCGTCCGCACATTTTTCAAGTCTGTTACGGCAACCAAGTGGGAGTGGCGTGGCAGGAATTGGGTCTTGTGGCATTCGTCCATCTCCGCCAGGGGCGGCAATCTCACCTTGATTTGAGAAACAAGCGCGCTGGTTAGCTCTATTAGATGCCGCCACGCCGATAACAGCGCTCCAATCAGCCGGCAAATCAGCTAATTCTGGTGGATAAATCGATGCCGAGGTGTTGCCAGAGGCTGCAACGACCACAATGTTGCGGCAGTGAGCCAGTTGAATCAGTGTGTATAATGCCTCCACACCTACCGTTGACAGCTCAAATTGTTCTTGTGCTTCAGGCGGTGGAATGCGAATACCCAAGCTCAAATTAGCTACAGTTGCGAGCGGATTCCCGTCCACTGGAAAGAGTTTTTCGTTAAAAGCCAGAATGAGCGTAAACATATTTCCAACGGCATCTTCATTCAGAACCTCAACCAACTCAACGTCGCTTGCCGGCGCGACCGCATGAACCATTTGGGCGACAAATAGGCCATGATTACTCAAATCGAAAGCTTTGTTTTCGCCGGCACTTTCTGGTTCTGGCAAACCAAACTCATCTTGTACAGTACTAACTTTTACAGACCATTGATCATTTTGATCGACCCAATCGACCTGGATAGGCGAGCCTGAAACAGTTAATGTGTTCTCTTCCCTTTTTGTCCCCGGCTCTTGACGCTCATAAGCAGATGGAACAGTATCAAAGACAATCACGCGCACGCCGGCGCCATCTTCTGCTAAATTACGAGTTCCCAGGTTTATATTTTGGAATGCCCACTGATTGCTGTAATCCTGGGGGTCTGCTGTTTGATAAGGCCAGGATGTTGTGCTTCCCGTGGGGTAGTTGGGGCTACCGACGATCAAATTGAGTTCTGCAGTAATCCCGGCAGATTCTCTCAAAGTTTCCAACGCCTCCTCGAGGGTGATACTGGTGTTGTCTCTGTCAATTTCTACAAGGGCGATGGCGAAGTTGCCCAGGCCTTCTAGATTTGCAGGCAACCCAGGACAAAAGGGAGTTTCCTGTGGAAGCGCAACTGTGAAGCTTCTAATTATCCTGAGAGCTTGGTCCTCATCCTCATCAGTTTCATTTATCCTGTTTAAGACAGTTTGTATTGTGCCTATGTTTTGGGCAGTCAGAATTATTTGATCAGGGACGAAATAATCGTCTGGATCGTAGGCAATGGGTTCCGGTGTAGGCTCAACAAGCGAACGAGTTCTCGTCAGCAGTGAACAAAGCATTGCCAGGGTCGGAATAAAAAGCAAGATGAGGAAAACTATAAAGAGAAATCGGATCCCGGGATTTTCGTGACTGAGGTTGTTCAGATTTCTATACCATTTAACAAGTCTGTTAGGTTCACCTTCGCTCATTTTGATTTTCTCCTCTTGTATCAAAACGCAACTCTACACCAAGCAGTAGTGGCACTACTTAATATCTAAACGAACCGGTTTGAGTTTTTCCTGAATAGATTAAACGGGTTTGGTTAAAGGCGGTTGGCGTGGCCAACCAGATAAAAGGGTGCCCAAAAGTAAGGATGACGATAATCTTTGTTCGTTTTGATCGTTCGCAATAGGCTTAATTGTGCTTCTTGCAGTGCAGCCCCTTTAGTCGTTCCGGCAGCCAGCTGTTCGTAGAAATGCAGCATCAGCTGAGCAGTTGAGCGATCTTCTACTGCCCATAAGGTGCTAACCAGTGATGCGGCACCAGCGCCAAGAAAAGCTCGCATGAGTCCCAACAGTTCATCGCCACCACCAATGACGCTGCGGCCAGTTTGGCAGGCACTGAGGGTAACTAGCGATGCATTCAGATGCAGATTGAAGATGTCGAGCGTGGTGAGCCATCCATCGGCCAGGGCAAGGCCAGAGAATAACGGATTATCGGCTCGAAAGTCGCCATGGGCGGCAATGTGCAATATGCTGCTTTGCTGAGCAACCATACTGGTTTCAGATATGGTTGCTTTATTTTCAATCAGCACCTGGCCCTGCCATAGATTGGAAATGGTTTCTGCCTCATGGACCGTGTAAGGTAAACGGCCGTTATAAGAGTTCCCAATCGCCCAAAATCCAGCCTCTGCCGCTTTTGTTTGCTGGCAATACCTTAGCAAACTGGCACCTGGCAGATAGCTAATTTCGTACTGTTCCAGCAAATAATGCTGTCCATTATGAAGTGCATGAGTCGGTAGGTAGTGTAAGGAGCCATGTGGTACGATAATCCATCGTTGGAAGCCCCGTATCTCGGCTTGCAAGGGGGCCAGCAAATGTTGGTAAATCTTGTTGAGAATACCCTGGGCGTTTTTGGTATGGGATTCTAAAAGACGATGTGAACTATGAGGGACTGCGCGCAGATTCAACCAGAACAGTTGAAGCAATTGTTGTATGGGCACCATCACATTCGGCAGGCGCACGGCGTGAATCGACTCGGCCGAAACCAGGAAAGCAACTAGCTGACCGTGCACCTGGAAAAACTCTAATAGAAGCGTGTTGGAATCCAAATAAGGTTGAATAGGTTCAGTACGCACTTGCCACAAAGAGGCATCGCGGGCGTAATCAGCATTGCGGATGAGCAGTTTATGCCATAATTCAGTGATGCGCTTTTCGATGTTGTGAACTTTTTGTTCCACACGTTGTTGGGCAGCCAACAAATCATCTGTTTCGCCACGTTGCCCGTCTTCTTCATCTGTTTCCCAGCGTCGGTACAGTCGATCTCGTTCAGCGCGCAGCCGGTGCAATTCGTTAACAAGAGGCATATCCGAATCACTGCGGGCTTCAATTGATAAATTGATGCGCAGAGCCAGGAGGTCTTGTAGGGCACGCGATTTGGCCCGTTCTGTATACTGAAGCCCAAGTTCTGGCTTGCCCAGGTTCAGGCTTAGATCAACAATATCTTCGTAGATTTGGGTTTTGTCGGCCACAAAATCGGCGCGGAACTCAATCATCATACGGCCGTACAGCCGTTCCAGTTCTGCAATTGAATGTTGATAAGCAGCCAATCCTTCTTCAGGCCGATTGTGCGTTACAGCTAAAAGTCCTCGCAAATGGTGGCCCTGATAGGTCAGGGCAGGTAGTTCATGTTCGTGACCGATTGATAGAGCCTTCGAAATGAATTTTTCAGCTTCGTTTAATTGACCGTTGTTGATAGCTGCCTGAGCAGCAATCAGGCAGGCACGGGCTTGGCCTACCGGTAAATCATACTCAGCAAAAATCAGCTCGCTGGCTTGCGAAATTTTCAAAGCTAATTCAGGTTTATCTTGGCGAAGCAATACGGCCGCAACCTGCAAATCTGTGTCTGCCAGCGCAATTCGATTATCTGCTTCTTCAAAAAACTCTTTTGCCTTATCCAACGCTGACAAAGCCTTCCCAAAATCTTCCAAACCGCAGTAGGCGCTGGCCTGGTTCAAGAGCACCTGACCCATCTCAAATGGTGTGTTGGCCTGGCTGAATAATTGATAGGCTTGTTTGGATTTTCCTAAAACATCTCTAAATCGGCGCAGCTGTAGCAGGCAGTGACTGGTGAATATTTCTACCAGCATAGCATGACCAAATCGCTCATCGGATAAGAAAATTTCTCTCGCTTCATCGAGCAAGGTTAGCGCTTCGTTGTATTTCCCCATCACAAAGTAGGTCAACGCTATATTTTGTTTTGCCTGTGCAACGCCCACAATCTCGCCTAAATGCCCTAAGGCCAGTGCCTTTTCATGTGCCTGGATTGAGGCTTCAAATTCCCCTAAATTTCGCAATATCAAGCCACGGTTAATCTCTAGGCCCAATAAATGAGCCTTCCCCTGGTCGCCTAATTGCAAATAATAGTCACGGGCCTCCTCTAATAATGATAAAGCCTCTGTATCGTGACCCAGCCGGTAACGAACGATAGACAGATTCATAATTAAATTGGCTAAATGAAACCATTCCCCGTGCTCTAACAAAATGCTTCGTGCGAATTCCCCAATAGAAAATGCCTCTTCGTTACGACCTAATTTTGACAAAGCAAAGATCTTGCCAATTTGTGACTGCGCCTGTTTTACAGGGAGTCCTGATTGTTGGTAAATGGCTGCTGCTTCGTTGTAAAGATTAACGGCTTCCTGATATTCAGTTTGACCAATAGCAAGATAATTTGCCCTGGCTAAAAGGCCAATTGCGCGATGGGTAGGCATTTGGCTTAGCTCGGCTAAATGGAAGATAAGCGCAATGGTTTCAGTACATAACTCGTGATCTGCTCTTAAAATGCGGTAAGATTCACTTTTCAGGTATTCAGCAATTTCACGTTGTTTTGATTCTTCTAAATGGGGAACATGCTCGACGAGGAATTGTTGCTGGGTGGTTAAATCTGGCAGGGCAAGCAGAAACGCCACTATTTTCTGTGGCGTTTGCTTCTGGATATCAGGTATCGATTTGCTCGGTACGTCTACCTTATCAGCAGTAAGCACAGTGTTCTTTTTCCTACAAATAACAAATTAAATAAATAAGTTCTGTACGTGAATTTCTATATCTTGTCCTGACAGCGTGAGCTCATATTTTCCCGGCTCCAGGCCGGTAAAGGTGAAGTTGCCCAGTTCGTCGAGGGTAACGGCCGTAACCACCACATCCCCCTGAATCAACCTGGCTTCTACAGCCTCCGTCTCAATACCTAAAACCAATCCCAAAATAGATTTGCGACCCGGATGTTCCGGATCGTCCTGCACCTCCAATGACAATTGGGCGTCACCTGCTTCGTACATTAATGGTCCGGTATCATCGCCGCGTAAGGCAAAGGCAGGGGTCCCCAACGTATTGCCTGATTGTGCTCCGCTTGGCAGCCGTTTGGCTATCCAGACTTTAATTCTTTCGACGGTTGAGGGTTGTGGGAAAACGGCCGTTTCCGCCAAAAACAGTTCTAATTGTTCAACCTCTCGGACGCAGTGAGGACAAATGGCCACATGGTCTGCAATCTCTTTTGCTGCCTCTTCTGGCAGTAGCCCCAAATGAAAACTGCCTAATGTTGCGCTATCGGGACAGGTAATTCGGTAAAGAGCAGCCTTGATACTGTCATCAATATGCGCCATAGTTTAATCTCCTAATCATTGCGTGGTAGAAGCCGCCTTAGAAAGTGAACGAGTAGGGAGACAGAGTTACGCCGGGAATGAAAAGTAAACCGGGTAAAGCGGAAAAAGCTGTTTATTTTCGTTCATATCAGTGTAACCTGTGCCCCCTACATTGCTTTGCAAAAAGCGAGTGCGCAATGTTGTGGCAGAATAGGGATTTCCCAATAGCGGGTTGATTCTGCCAAAGCAAGCAATTTTTATGCTGCTAACCAGATAAACGAATGCCGCGCCATTTTTCACGCATCATCCAAAAATTCCTTAAATTCATCATTGCGCCGTATCCGCGCCAAAAAGTTATCTTTAGTGCGAGAGACGTCCCGAACATCGTCGAAATCTCCCGAATAGAGATCATAAATTTCGCGCGGTTTTAAATCCAACACAAAGTAGCCGTGGACGGCCAAATGCTCTTTTTCGTTATTGCAAAGTGACTTTAGCTTTTGCCACAAAATTTCCTGCATTTCTCGCCGGGCCACATCCCGCTCGGGCCGTTTGCCAGCATCCATAATCGTGGCGAACGGATCAATTTCCTCGTCCCCATTGGTCGAGCGATTGGCTCGATCCCACAAATGCGCCTGTTCTTTCCACCGGGCAAAATCAACCATCACGGCGTTGGTACACATTTGCAAATAGCGCAGCAGTGATTTTAGATCGGGAAATTTGCTGAAATTCTCCGCCGGAATCCCCTGCCACATTTTCTCAAAAGCGCGGTTCATGAAATAATCGGCTTCTTCACCCAATCCTGAGTAAAGCGCATGACGTGTGACCCAGGAGATGACCAGACTTTTATACTGTTCATACAAACAGGTCCAGGCATACTCATTGCCATGCACAAACGCCCGGCGAAACAGTTCATAACAGAATCGCGGGTCGTGTTCTTTTTGGGCAAAAAACCGTTCGCTTTCCCGATGACACCGGTCACAGAGGGCGTGAAGCGAAAGCAAGCTAAACTCATTTTTGCTAGACATAGGAACTACATGATGAAGCAATAACGTTTCTTTATAGTTAATTTGCAGCTAGGTTGAAGGTGTTTTGTACCCCACATTGTACCCGATTTTTCTGGTGTGCGTGCAGCAAAATACAGTGAGATTGCGATAATCAGGCTACAAAATAGGGGACAAGGCTGATATTTTGGGTCAGGCGCGCAAATTTGTTACGATTTCAGCCAGTTTTCGATGAAGCGGCGGGCGCGGCTTCTTGCTGGATCATCTCGCCTGGCCCAGCCTCGGTTTTGCCTACTTTGTGATGGATACGCGCGGCCAGGGTTGGTCGCAAAACCGGCCAGGAGCCACGGTGGACGTGGCGCCGCAGGGCACCGGTTCACATGTGCCCGGCTTTATGACGCAAGGAATTCTTGATCCGCACACCTACTACTACCGCCGGGTGTTTGTCGATGCGGTGCGGGCGCTAGCTTTGGTGCGGCAGCAGCCGGCCGTTATTCCCGACCAGATTGCCATCACCGGCGGCAGCCAGGGCGGGGGGATTACATTGG
This sequence comes from uncultured Anaerolineaceae bacterium, assembly GCA_937967805.1. The sequence goes on along the minus strand of CALBTC010000046.1, from coordinate 18,024 downwards.
CGGTGGCGGGGTTGGATACGGCCGTGCCCGTCGCCATGCCCAATGTACCCTTTCTCTGCCACTACCGGCGCGCCACCGAACTTGTGTGCACTGATCCTTACAACGAAATTAGCCGCTTTTGTGCCACCCATCGTGACCAGGTCGATACCGTGTTTCACACCCTTTCTTGCTTTGACGGGGTGAACTTTGCCGCCCGCGCCAAAGCCCAGGCGCTCTTTTCCGTCGGTTTGATGGATGACATTTGCCCGCCCAGCACCGTTTATGCCGCCTACAACCATTACTCGGGGGCCAAAGAGATGGTTGTTTACAATTACAACAACCACGAAGGCGGCGGTCCCTTCCAACTGCGCAAACAAGCCCAATTCCTGCGCGACCTCTGGCTCTGACAGGAGAGACCCTAAGGGTTTGTTAGCATCAAAACTTACCCTTCTCAAAGCAAACCCTTAGGGTCTGCACGTTATAGAAAAATCTGCGCAATCTGCGGATAAAAATCAAAACAGCTTGAATTGATCCGGGTCCACTGTGCGTGCCTGATGCATCAGCACGGCGTTCATCAGCTCAATGGCCAGGCGAGATTCCAGCGTGACGCCGGCGCGCACGCCCACGCACGGATCGTGCCGCCCCTTCTCCAGCATAAACTCAATTTCCCCCAGGTTTTTCTGCACCGACTGCTGCGGCTTGACAATGGTGGACGTGGGCTTAAAGCCAACGCGGCACACCAGCGGCATTCCCGTCGTCACACCGCCAATCAACCCGCCGTGCGAATTGCCCTGGTAACCGCTGCGCCGAATGGGATCATTGTTTTCGCTGCCGCGCCGGGCCACTACCTGAAAGCCATCCCCAATTTCGCACGACTGCGCCGCGTGCAGCCCGCCCAAGCTGCCCATCAACCGCAGCTTCAGGCTGTTGTACAGCGGATCGCCGGCCAGAGCCGGCACGTTTACCGCCACAACCTCCACGGCTGCGCCAATTGAATCACCATCAATGCGGGTTTGCTTGATGAGTTCACCGGCGGCGTCAGCAAACTCGGCGTCCAGGCTGTGAATTTCGGCGCTGGTTAGCTGCTGTTCCACCTGGGCGATTTGCTCTTTAGAAACGGGACCGCCATCTTGCAGCAGTTGGGTGAAATGATCGCTCAGGCTGAGCCGGCTTTGCAGTAGTCCCACCTGGCTGATGGAAGACAAAATCACGGTGCCAAACGTTTCTTGCAGGAAGATGCGGGCAATCGAGCCGCCAATCACGTCGGAAATGGTGCTGCGGTAGCTGGAACGGCCGCCGCCGCGAATGTCCACGTGCCCTTTGGCTTTGTGGTATTTCACCAAATCTGTGTGGCCGGGGCGAACCGCGCCGGTTGGCCCGGCAAACTGGTCATAATGGCGTGATTTGGACGAGGAAGAAAGCACCAGCGCGCTGATCGGCTCACCGGTGGTAAAGCCGGTTTCGTAGGCGGTGGTGGCAAACGTGATGCCTTCTACCGTGGCTTCAATGGTGGGTCCGGCGGTGAGAGCATCGTGGTCATCCTGGTAAAGGCCGGCCAGCAGCAGCACCTTGTCCTTTTCGTTGCGCGGGGTGCCGTGGCGGCTGCTGCCGGGCCGCCGCCGGTCTAAATAGGCCTGAATTTGGCTGCGGCTGAGCTGGAGGCCAGGGGGACAGCCAAAAACGACGGTTGTAATGCCGGGACCGTGCGACTCACCGGCTCCGGCCACGCTAAATAGAGGACCACCTAAAATTTCCATAATCTCTATTCTACCTCTACGATAATTGTGAATCGTGAACAGTTAATTGTGAATGAAATCCAGAAGCAAGGATCAATCACAATTCCCCATTCATTATTCACAATTCACAATTTATTTCCAGGCCGAGGCTTGGAAAAGATGTGGATACGTAATATAGGCCGTAAGTACTATTTAATAAGGTATTTTAGACTCTGTCCAGAGTAGTTCCCAACTGGCACAATCCAAACAAACAAGATATTTCCCCAGCAGTTTCCGGGGTCTTCATTCTGGAAGTGGAGAAGTGGAGAAGCGGAAGATGAATTGCTCAGTCCTGGTGGTGGACGACGAACATGATATTCGGCAGCTTTTGTCAACCATGCTGACGATGATGGGTTACCAATCCTTTGTAGCCCATGACGGCCTGGATGCATTGGAGAAAATTCCCGAATGCCAGCCAGACGTCTTAATTTTAGACGTGATGATGCCGCGCATGGATGGGTTGGCGCTGTGCCGCAAGCTGCGCGGCATGCAAGAAACGGCCGCACTCCCCATCATCATGCTCAGCGGCAAGGCGCACCAGGAGGCAATCCAGGAAGGATTAAACGCAGGCGCCAACCGTTACCTGGTGAAACCAACCGGCCTGGATGAACTGACGCGCAACATCGATGAAGTTTTGGGAGAAACGGCCGTCAACAACACCACGCTAAAACAGAACAGTTCCCCAAAAAAGATAGAAGCCTGAAAATAAGCCTATCAGAAAATAGTCTCACGCAAAGTCGCAAAGACCGTTTGGCGCACTTGGCGGCTTGGCGTGAGATTTCCATTCATGGTGGTGTGCCCCGCTCATAGAAGTGTAACCTGCTCATGTGAAATCTGACGCACTTGAGTGCAGGAGCCGTGGCACGTATGTCGTCGCCTTAAAAAGCCGCCTCCGCTATAGTGTGATCATTGTTAAGCAAACGGCCGTTCATATAAACCAAACGGCAAAACCGGGAACGAAAACAATGATGGCACTCTTGATTTTCTCCATTCTAAGCCTGATAGCTGCTACCCTCGTCATATTTGCTGCTGCTCTCTCCTCACGGCTGAGCCACAATGAAGAGTGGACGGAAAAATATGACAATGCAGAAAGCAGCAACTCGTCCACACCGCTGCACGCCCGAATGGTTAATCAATAAGCCAAATTTGGCAGCAACTCTGCGCCCTTTGCGGTTTGATTTATTTCCGTTTACGCAGTCCAAAATAGAGCAAGATGAGGGCAAAAGCCGTCCCCAATAATAGCCCGGCAACGGCCGTTCGGTTTGGCGCTGCCTCCTGAGAAAGCGTGGGTGTTTCCGGCTTTTGCAGCATGGTGTGCCAGTCGGGGATTGTTTCTTTTGGTGGCAGGCTGTATTTGGCCTGCCACCGCTGCTGGTACGCTGCCCATTCTTCGGCCCAACGGCCGTCTTCCCACCCTAGCTCTGCCTGACAAATTGCCTGAATCCGCTCCTCAAGCGCCGCAGCGCCGTCCGGTAAGAGCAGCCCCAGCCGCACCCGTCGCAGCAGCAAATCATCCAGATGCACCACGCCCTCGCTGCGGGCCGCCCAGCGCAGCTCGGCCCACAGTACGTTTGTGTTAGGGATAACGGCCAATTCGCCCGGCTGGGCTGCCGCCACAAGCTCTGCCGCTTCTTGCCCATAACGCCCAATCAGCCGCCGCCGGATTGTTTCCGGTAAAACGGTGGGCAAATCTTCTGTGACTTCGTCCAAGGCTGGATCGTCCTCATCAATTTTGGGTAAGTCGGGCAGGGCAGAGCGGGCTGCTTTGAGCGCGTCCAGGGCGATGAGGCGGAAGGTGGTGAGCTTGCCGCCGGTCACGGTGAGCAGCCCGTTTTCGGTCCACACCACGTGGTCGCGCGATTCGGCCGAGGGGTCTGTTTTTCCCGTGTTGATGACCGGGCGCACCCCGGCAAAAGTAGCCAGCACGTCATCCAGCGTCAGGTCCAGCGATGGGTAGCGGGATTCCACGGCGGCCATTAAGTAGGCCACCTCGCCGGGGGTGATGTGGGGCTCGTCGTCCAAAGCTTCACTGTGATCCACGTCGGTGGTGCCTACCAGCGTCACGCCATCCCAGGGAAAGATGAAGACAAAACGGCCGTCCAGCGGGTGATTAAACGAGACGGCCTGGGCCAGCGGAAAGCGCCATTGGGGGAAGATGAGGTGGCTGCCGCGCAGCGGACGTAACCGCGGTTCCTGGTCTACCTTTTGCCGCAAATCATCGGCCCAGGCCCCGGTGGCGTTGATGACGATTTTGGCGCGCACGGCCGTTTCTTTACCTGTTTCGCGATCTTGCAGCCTGGCCCCCACTACTTGGCCCCCTTCACGAATAAGATCAATGGCGGCGACGTAGTTGACGGCCGTGCCGCCTGCCGCAACCGCCTCACGCAGCACGCGCAGCACCAGCCGGGCATCGTCGGTTTGGGCGTCAAAATAGTGAAACGCGCCGGCCAAATCCTGGACGTTGAGGCGGGGGGCCAGCATCCACACGTCCTGCGGACTGTAGTAACGATGGCTCCATTGCAGCGCCACCAAATCGTAGAAAGACAGCCCGGCCCGGACGAGCCATTTTTCCCGCCGCTGTCCGCTGCCCTTGACGTTGGCCAGCAAAAATCCCAGCGGGTCTACCAACCCTGGTGCCGATTCTTGCAGCTTTTGCCGCTCCTGTACGCTGGCCTGGGTTAGCCCAATACGGCCCTGCCGCAGGTAGCGCAGCCCGCCGTGCACCAGCTTGGAGCTGCGGCTGGAGGTGCCAAAGGCAAAGTCGCGCTGCTCTACCAGCAAGGTTTTTAATCCCAGCCGGGTTGCCTCGCGCAAAATCCCCGCCCCGGTAATGCCGCCGCCTACGATCACAATGTCCCACGGCTGGCCCAAATTTTGCCAAATCTGTTCTCGCCAATCGTTATTCCACATAATGTTGTTAACCTTGCCTGTCATGCTGCACGCCATTGCCGATTGAAAGTTTTACCAGGCAACCCGAACTTTACTTGTCTCCCGCGAAGGCGGGAGCCCATACACCTGGATTCCCGCCTTCGCGGGAATGACACATAATCCGATTATTTTTTGAAAGAACAATCGTTAGCCAGCATCCCTAAAACGTTCCAATGATGTCCATCTCGCTCGCGGGCGAAGGTGTGATCAGATGGTGCTTAGAGGGATTCTTCGTTTCACTCAGAATGACAATTCTATCTTGTTAGTAAAACTCCCGGACTCATAATGCCAACCGGATCATACTGGCGCGCTACTGCCCCCAGTGTGGCGATGCCCAGCTCGCCCTTTTCCGCTGCCAGGTATGGTTGGTGGTCGCGGCCGACGCCGTGCTGGTGGCTGATGGTGCCGCCGTGGCGCACGATGGCTTGGCTGGCGGCCGTTTTCATTGCCGTCCACCGTGCCAGATTCTCGTCCGGGTCAGAGGCCAGGCGGAAGAGGTAGGTGGTATAAATGCTGCATCCGGTAGCGTACATGTGCGACAGGTGGGTGAAGACGTGCAGCCGTTCGCCAAACGTTGCCATGGCTGTTTTGAGGCTGGTTTCGATGTCGTGCAGGGTGGCGTCCACCTGGTTCCAGGTGACGGCCGTTTCCAACGTATCTACTCCATACCCTATCTCCCACAGCGCATTGCGCAGGTAAGGCGTGCGGAAGCGCCCTTTTTGCCACTGGTTGCCAAACTGCTGCCCCACGTGGATGCCGTCATGGTCTTTGGCCAGGCTCACCGCCTCGCTGCGCGCCGTGTTGACGATGTGCCGGTTGCCGCTAAAGCCCAGCAGCAGCATTGACTTGCCTTCATCGACGCCGCGCAGGCTGAGCAGTCGTTCCAATGTGCCGATGAGCACCTCGTGCCCGGCCAGGGCGAGCGTGGTTTCTGTTTCCACGCCCGTGCTCAGGCGCAGCATGGAGAGGGGGAGGTCAGCCTGGAGCATCTGGCGCACGGCCGTTTTCCCCGCTTCAAAATTAGGAAAGAAAATCGCATTAAACGATTCTTTTTCCGGCAGTGGGGAGATGCGCACGGTGGCTTCGGTGATGATGCCTAATCGCCCCTCGGAACCAAGCACAAGCTGGCGCAAATCCGGTCCGGCGGCGGAAGCCGGCAGCGGCGGCATGATAAGTTCGCCGGCCGGAGCCAGCAGCTTGCCGCCGGCAAACAGGTCTTCGATACGGCCGTACCCCCGTGACTGCTGCCCGCTGGAGCGCGTGGCCACCCAGCCGCCCAGCGTCGAATATTCGAACGATTGGGGAAAATGGCCCAGCGTGTACCCCTTGGCCCGCAGCTGCGCTTCCATTTCCGGCCCGGCCACGCCGGCGCCAAAGGTAGCCAGTTGGCTGGTGCTGTCCAGCATGGTGAGGCGGCTGAGGCGCTGTAAATTGACGGTGAGCACGGGGCGGTTGCCCGGCTCCGGGTTGATGTGGCCCACCACGCTGGTGCCGCCGCCGTACGGAATCAGCTTTATGTCGTGGTCGCGAGCAAATTGGAGCAGGGTGCGCACGTCGGCTTCGGTGTTAGGGAAGGCGACGCCGTCGGGGAAGGCGGGGATGTGGCCGCTGCGCAGGGCGACCCAGTCGGGGAAGCTCTGGCCTCGAGCGTGTTTCAGCCGCGTTTCTGCGTCCGTTTTGATGAGGAGATGGGCGGGTAGGCGACTCTCCGGTACGGTGGCGACAACGTCGTCCAGAGTGGCGTCCCGCGGCGGTTGGGCTTCGCCTACGAGGTTAATAAGATAATCGCCTGCTTTTTCGGGGAGTGGGTAGGTTACGGCCGTATCCCCCCAACCATTCCATCGTTTCATAAGGGACATCCTTTGTGTGTTTGCTTTCTTGAATGATAGGGCAGAAGATAGCTGGTTGTCCAGAAAGTTGTGGCTTTATGGGATAAGCCCGTGATGCGTGAAAGGTGAAACGTGATTCATTTCTCCTCACGCATCACGTTTTACGTTTCAAAAAAAAGGTTGCGCCAGGCACCTTTTTTTGTGAAAATGTGTCATGCAGCCAATCGGATACCCGGTTAATCATTCGCTTTTACGGCAGTATTGGCAAACCTTTATGGCCACGGGCCAGATAACGGCCGTTGTCGGCGCAGAACCGGACCTCAATATTATCCGATCTTGGCAGCGCTGCGCCCCACTTTCCGACCCCACCCATGAGCCTCGTCCCCCACGGCTGCGACAACCTGCGCTGCAATCTTTGCTGAAATCCCAACAAGAGTTGATCACCATTGCCATTCCTTTTATGGAGGATATGCACCAATATATCGAAGGCTCCGGTTCGGCAATTTTGCTGGCCGACGGTACCGGCTGTGTGTTATCCCTTAGCGGTGATCAGGTAGCGAAAGAAACGGTGGAGGCGCGTCAACTAGGTGTGGGCACATACTGGTCTGAACTATACCTGGGCACCAATGCGCTGGGGGTCACCCTGGTGGCGGCGATGCCGGTTCAGGTGGTGGGTGCAGAGCATTATTTTCAGACATTCCACAAGTTCACCAGTACGGCCGCACCGATTCATGACGTAAACGGCCGTATCATCGGTATCATCAGCGTGGTGAACAGCGTGGAAGACGCCACCTCGCATACGTTGTCCCTGGTGATGGCCGTGGCCCGGGCTATCAGCAATCAGCTTCAGGCGGAGCTTTATCTAGAGGAAGCCAATCGTCGTTTAACGGAGCTCAACACTATCACGGAATCTATCACCGAAGGCGTGTTGACCTGGAACAGCGCCGGCAAGATCAACCATGTTAACTCCCAGGCGGGGCGGTTGCTAAATTTGTCGCCGAATTCGGTGCTGGGGCTGCCTTTAACAGAGGTGTTGAATTTGCCAGAGGTGCTGCAGACGGCACTGGCAGACAACCGGGATGTAGAAGATACGGAAGTCACGCTGGCTATCAAGATTTCTGGCGAGCATTTGCAAACCATTGTGACGCTGCGGGTGGTGCGGGAATACGGCCGTCCCGTTGGCTATATGATGATGCTGCGGCCGTTGGAGCAGGTGCGCCGCCTGGTGCATCAGCAGGTGGGTAGCCAGGCGATGCTCAAGCTGGAAGATATTTTTGCCGAGTCGGCGGCCATGCGTCCTGTGACCCGACAGGCCCGCATTGCGGCGCGGGGCAGCGCCCCCGTTTTGCTGCGCGGTGAAGGAGGCGTGGGTAAAAACCATCTGGCCCGCGCCATTCACAACGACAGCGCCCGCGCTGACAAACCGTTCATTTCGATTAACTGTCGGGCCATTCCCCGCGAGCTGATCGTGAGCGAATTTATGGGGTATGAAAAGGAGTCGGGGCGAGACGGCCGTCCCAGCAAGTTTGAACTGGCCCATGAAGGCACGCTGCTGCTGGATCAGGTAGAGAGCCTGTCGCTGGAAATGCAGTCGGCGCTGCTCCAGGTAATTGAAACGGGGCACGTGATGCGCCTGGGCAGCACGCGCCCCATTCCGGTGGATGTGCGCGTCATCGCCGCCACCACGGCCGATTTGGAAGCATCTGTGGCTGAAGGAAACTTCTTGTCACATTTATATTATCGCTTTTCGGTGTTCCACATCACCATTCCGCCTTTGCGCCAGCGGGCCGAAGACATATTGCTGCTGGCCAAGCGGCTGCTGGCGCGCTCAGCACGGCGGCATGGCCAAAATTTGGTGCTGGACGATGAGGCGATGGCCATTTTGAATCGCTATCCGTGGCCGGGTAACGTACGCGAATTGGAAATGGTGTTAGAGCGTGCCGCCTACCAGAGCAGCGACTACGTGATTCGCTCGATGGATTTGCCGGAGAGCGTGCGCAACGGCCGTGTGGTGGTGGGGCGTGGACCAGAACCGCAGCCGGTCCTCTCGGCAGCGGAGGCGGAGCGCGAGGCGATTATCCGGGCCGGCTGGGCCTGCAAAGGACGCGTTTCTGAGATGGCCCGCGAATTGGAAATTGGCCGGACAACCCTGTGGCGCAAGATGAAACTACACCAAATTGACCCGGCGCGTTTTAGAAACGGACGTTAAACCTCCTGACCAATCGTTTCATTATGAAACATTATTTTCGCCAATCTGTTTCAACCTGAAACAAATTAACCCTTTTTCTTGATACACTCGGCACGCACCTCGTATAGTATCCCAGTATTGTGAAAACTGCATGAGCAGGAAGAGCTTCACATTGTATTCATTGCCCAATAAACTTTCTAATTGAAGATTTTTTGTACGGAGCGGCCGTTCATCGTCAGCAGCTTCTTGCCTGCTCATCGCAAAAATAAATGTTCGACGGTGGTGCAATTATTCATATGTAAGGAGGTGAATCGGCAAATCTTAAAGAAGAAAAGGCGACTTTTACCCCTCGAGAACAATAGCGTTGTTTTCATGTTTTGGCAGCGTAGGCTGAGCAGTGCGGAGCATAAAGTAATCACCTACGACTGCAAGTCTGCAAAAAGAATTTAGGAAGAAGTAGATTATTAAGGAGTTGGAAAAAATGGATAACCTGCTTGGTGAATTTCTTGGCACAATGTTTTTAATCATTTTGGGTGATGGCGTTGTCGCCAACGTTCTCTTGAGTAAATCCAAAGGCGAAAATAGCGGCTGGATTGTGATAACCACAGGCTGGGCCATGGCGGTTATGGTCGGCGTTTTTGTCGCCATATCCGCGGGCGCACCCCAGGCTGATATTAACCCGGCGGTAACGATTGGCAAGTGGCTCATTTTGGGCACCTATGATGCCGGTCAGGCCATTGTAACCATGCTAATCCAAACGGCTGGCGCTTTTGTCGGTGGTGTGATTGTTTGGTTAAGCTACTATCGCCATTGGGCGGAAACCAGCGATGCCGGCTTGAAGTTGGGCGTATTTTCTACGGCTCCGGCCATTCGCGATACGACCTGGAACATCGTTACAGAGATCATTGGCACCATGGTTCTGTTGATTGGTGTCGGTGCTATTTTCTCCAGTGCTACCAATGGCAGTCCCGCTGCCGGTTTAGGCCCGTACCTGGTAGGCGCTTTGGTTTGGGGTATTGGCCTCTCTTTGGGTGGTCCCACCGGGTATGCCATTAACCCCGCGCGTGATCTCGGCCCGCGGATTGCCCATTTCTTGCTGCCCATCGCTGGCAAAGGTGATTCAGATTGGGGCTATGGTTGGATTCCGGTAGTGGCCCCTCTGGTGGGTGGTGTGCTTGGCGGGCTGGTTTGGAACCTGGTGTTCTAAGAACCTGAAAAGTCAAATAATAAGCGTAAGACCTAATATGAGGCAGGTCAGGTGAACAGGGTTTCATAAACTTTTTGCCCGTTCTCAAAAGAACACAAAGACCTGACGGCGCGTGACCTGCCTTTTTTGCCTAATTCAAGGAGCGTTGTTACATGAAAAAATTAATTAATGGGGTTGATGATGTTGTCAAAGAACAACTAGAGGGAATGGCCTTGGCCCATGCTGATGCGCTAAATGTCAATTACGATCCCTTTTTTGTGACGCGTGCTGATGCTCCTGTTGAAGGGAAAGTAGCCCTGGTTTCTGGCGGTGGCAGCGGCCACGAGCCGATGCATGGTGGCTTCGTGGGCATGGGCATGTTAGACGGTGCCTGCCCTGGTGAGGTGTTCACCTCGCCGACGCCAGACCAAATGTATGAATGCGCCAAGGCTGTGGACGGTGGAGCCGGTGTGTTGTTCCTGGTTAAGAATTACACCGGGGATGTTTTAAATTTTGAAACAGCTGCAGAGCTGGCCTATGCTGATGGCATCAAGGTGCAATCCATTCTTATCGACGACGATGCAGCCGTGAAGGATAGTTTGTATACAGCTGGCCGGCGTGGCGTTGGCACCACGGTGATTGCTGAAAAAGTCGTGGGTGCCGCCGCCGAAGCGGGCTACGACCTGGATCAATGTGCCGATTTGGCGCGAAAAGTGAATATGAACGGCCGTTCCATCGGCATCGCCCTGACATCTTGCATTGTACCGGCAGCCGGTAAACCTACCTTCGACCTGGGCGAAGGCGAATTTGAATTCGGCATTGGTATTCACGGCGAGCCGGGGCGGCAGCGCCTGCCTATGAAACCCGTCGATGAAATTACAGCCATGATGGCTGCGGCCGTTTTGGATGATGACGCCTACACCCGCACCGTGCGTGAATGGGACAACGAAAACGGTACCTGGGTCGACAAAGAACTCACCGATGAACCGTTTAAATCTGGCGATTCCGTTATTGCTTTTGTTAACAGCATGGGTGGTACACCAGTATCTGAACTGTACGCTGTCTATCGTAAATTGGCAGCCGAATGTGAAGCACGCGGTGTAAAGATTGTCCGCAATTTGATTGGCCCCTACATCACCTCGCTAGAAATGCAGGGTTGTTCCATCACCCTCGTCAAGACAGATGATGAAATTCTCAAATTCTGGGATGCACCGGTGAACACGCCCGGTTTGCGCTGGGGAGCCTAAAACCGGTAATCAGTAATCAGTTTGTCAGAAATCAGTGATCAGATTGCAATAACAAAAACACTGAATACTGATCACTGGATACCGATTACTGAAATAGAAGGAGCAGGTCTTACATGATAACCAAAGACCAGATAGTGAAGTGGCTAGAAAATACCGCAGCCGTTTTAAAGGAAAATAGAGAGTATCTTACCCAGTTGGATTCTGCCATTGGAGACGCCGACCACGGCATAAACATGGATCGCGGATTCAAAAAGGTGATGGAAAAGTTGCCCACGGTGGCAGACAAAGATATTGGCAACATCCTGAAAACGGCCGGACTGACGCTTATTTCCAGCGTTGGCGGTGCCAGCGGTCCGCTGTATGGCACGTTTTTTATGCGCAGCGGCATGGTGATGGCTGCCAAGGAAGAGCTCAACAACGACGATTTATTTAAGCTGCTTCAGGCTGGTGTTGAAGGTATCTTGCAAAGAGGCCGGCCCAATCTGGAAGATAAAACGATGTATGATGCCTGGGCCCCCGCCCTTGAGGCCATGCAGGATGACTTGTCGGCAGGGAAAGGAACGGTGGAGATGCTGCAAACGGCCGTTGCCGCCGCCGAGCAAGGCATGAAAAACACAATACCTCTTCAGGCCCGTAAAGGCCGGGCCAGTTATTTAGGTGAACGTAGTATTGGCCACCAGGATCCTGGGGCTACATCATCTTACCTGATATTGAACGCCTTGTTAGAAACGATTAAAGAGTAATTGAGGTAATCTGGCCTGCTGGCAGGTTACGTATGAGGAAGGAGTAAAAATGTCTAAATATGTAGCAGCAATTGACCAGGGTACCACCAGTACCCGTTGCATGATTTTCAATCACAGTGGCGAATCAGTCGCTTCTCATCAACTTGAACACGAGCAAATCTACCCCAAACCAGGTTGGGTCGAGCACGATCCGCTGGAGATTTGGGACCGCACGAAAGACGTCATCAAAGGCGCCATGGAACGTGCCGGCATCTCCGCCGGTGATTTGGCCGCGGTAGGGATTACAAACCAACGCGAAACAACTGTCATTTGGGACAAAAACACCGGCAAGCCATACCACAACGCCCTTGTCTGGCAGGATACCCGTAACGCCGGCATCGTGGCCGAAATGGCTAAAGACGGTGGGCAAGATCGTTTCCGGCCTCAGGTTGGATTGCCTCTGGCTACCTACTTCTCCGGCCTGAAAGTGAAATGGCTGCTCGATAACGTGCCAGAAATTCGCGCCGCTGCCGATGCTGGTGACGCCATCTTTGGCAACATCGATACCTGGCTCATCTGGAATCTCACCGGTGGTGTTGACGGTGGTGAACATGTTACCGATGTGACCAACGCATCCCGCACCATGCTCATGAATCTGGATACGCTTACCTGGAATGAAGATATCGCCAAAGCAATGGGCATCCCCATGTCAATGCTGCCCGAAATAAAATCCTCGTCCGAAGTATATGGATACACTTTGGACAACGGTCCCTTCGGTGGTCGCGTCCCTGTCGCTGGCGATTTAGGCGATCAGCAAGCGGCGACGGTTGGCCAGGCTTGCTTCAGCCCTGGCGAAGCCAAAAACACCTATGGCACCGGCTGCTTCATGATCCTGAACACCGGTACCGAACCAGTTCCCTCCAAGAATGGTCTGCTGACAACCATGTGCTACAAATTTGGCAAGCAGCCGGCCGTTTACGCTTTGGAAGGCTCAATCGCCATTACCGGCGCCCTGGTACAGTGGCTGCGCGATAACTTGAAGATGATTAAATCGGCTCCAGAAGTAGAAGATTTGGCAAAAACCGTGGATGACAATGGTGGCATCTACTTTGTTCCAGCTTTTTCCGGCTTGTACGCACCTTACTGGAAGGATGACGCTCGAGGTGTCATTGCCGGCCTTACTCGTTACGTAAACCGCGGTCATTTTGCCCGAGCTACGCTGGAAGCAACGGCCTACCAGACCCGCGAGGTTTTGGACGCGATGAATGCCGACTCCGGAGTTGATCTGACCGCCTTAAAGGTAGATGGTGGCATGGTGTTCAACAATTTGCTGATGCAGTTCCAGGCAGATGTGTTGGGCGTCCCCGTCATTCGGCCGAAGGTGGCAGAAACGACGGCCCTGGGGGCGGCTTATGCTGCCGGATTGGCGGTTGGCTTCTGGAAGAACACTGATGAAATGCGTCAGAATTGGGGTATGGACAAGACTTGGGAACCCAATAAAGACAGCGATGCCAGCACAGAAAAATATCGGATGTGGAAGAAAGCTGTCACTCGCACCTTTGATTGGGAGGAGTAACCCAGTAACCCTGTCTTTTGATTGTTAATCAGGAAGGTTCTTGGCGGTTGAAACGGCCGTTGAGAACCTTCTAATTACCCCAGGTTGGTAGGCCAAAATTATGGTAGGCATTGTTGTTGTTTCGCACAGTTCTGCTCTGGCGAATGGTATTCGCGAACTGGCTGAACAAATTGCCCAGGGCCAGGTACCCCTGGCTACAGCCGGCGGCATCGACGATCCGGATCAGCCTATTGGTACTGATCCCATGAAGGTGCTTGCGGCCATCAAGTCAGTCTATAGCGAAGATGGCGTATTGGTGCTCATGGATTTGGGCAGCGCGCTGTTGAGCGCAGAAATGGCGCTGGAATTTTTGCCAGAAGAGCAGCAAGCGAACGTGAAGCTAAGTACGGCACCGCTGGTCGAAGGGACCATGGCGGCGGCCGTGCAGGCAATGGTAGGCGGAACCCTGGATCAGGTTTTAGTTGAAGCCGATGGCTCGCTGGCTGCCAAAATCAGGCAGCTTAACCTGGTTGCTCCGACGTCTGACGCAGATGTAGACGACTCCTTGTTGTCATCTGCCGGACGCCGCCAACTTAGCCTGGTTGTGGCCAACAAATTGGGACTTCATGCCCGCCCGGCGGTAAACTTTGTGCGCACGGCCAACCGGTTCCAGTCGGATATCCTTGTCAAAAAAGGGAAGGCTGCGGCCAATGCCAAAAGCATCAATCAGGTAACTACGTTGGCGGTACGCCAGGGTGAAACGATTGAGATAACGGCCGTGGGCCCTGACAGCGCCGCCGCGCTTGAAGCGTTTAAACAGCTTGCTTTGGAAAATTTTGGTGAAACGGAGGCTGAGCAACAGGTGGCAGAAGCTGCCCCAGCAGCGCCGGCGCTGAAAGACGGCACGCTTCATGGCCTGGCGGCATCACCGGGCGTGGCGATGGGTCCGGTTTTGCAGTACCGGCCCAAGTTGCCCGCCGTGCCGCGAGAGACGGGCAAAGAGAGCGCTGCTGAATGGGAGCGGCTGCAAACGGCCGTTCAAACCACCATTGCTGAGCTTGAATCGCTGCAAAAGAAAACCGAAAAGAAGATTGGCGTCGCAGAGGCGGCTATTTTTGAGGCACACCAGCTCATCGTGCAAGACCCGGAATTGCAAACGGCCGTAAAAAATTACCTGGACGCCAGCAAGATCAATGTTGAAGCGGCCTGGGCCGATGCCATAGAACAAACGGCTGCCAGGTTTCAAAATCTGGATGATCCCTATTTCCAGGCGCGGGCGGCTGACGTTCGCGATGTGGGCAACCGGGTGCTGCGCCATTTGCTGGGCGTTGAACTCCCACCCTTGCAGGCAGAACGGCCGTACATCCTGGCCGCCGTCGATTTAACCCCCTCCGATACGGCGCAGTTGGACCCCAAACAGGTGCTGGGCATCTGCACCGAGCTGGGTGGTGTCACGTCGCACAGCGCCATTTTAGCCCGTGCCCTGGGCATTCCTGCCGTGGTGGGCGTGGGCAACCAGCTGTCTCAGGTGGAAGATGGGGCGCTGCTGGCGATGGACGGCCGTACCGGTCAGCTCTGGCTCAATCCCAACAAGGCAGAAATTGCCAACTTGCAGGCTGCCCGGGATGTCTGGCAGGCGGAGCAACAGGCCGCTAAAGATGCCGGCCAGGCGGCGGCATTAACTGCCGACGGCCTGCGCATTGAGGTCGCTGCCAACATCGGTGGCCTCAACGACGTAGACGTTGCCTTGAGCTACGGTGCCGAAGGCGTGGGGTTGTTCCGCACCGAGTTTTTGTTCCTGGATCGCAGCGAAGCGCCCAGTGAGGAGGAGCAGCTGGCCGCCTACCGGCAGGTGGTGGCCGGATTGGGCACCCTGGCTAACCAGGGCAGTCGGCCGCTGATCATTCTCACGCTAGACGTGGTTGGCGATAAGCCGCTGCCTTACCTGGATTTGGGACAAGAAGAAAATCCGTTTTTGGGCTGGCGTGGTATTCGCTTTTGCCTGGACAAGCCGGAAATTTTTATGCCCCAACTGCGCGCCATTTTGCGCGCCAGCGTATTGGCTGATGGCACCCCGGCCAACGTGAAGCTGATGTTCCCCATGATTGGTACGTTGGCGGAGCTGCGCCGCGCCAAAGAGATGCTGCAAACCGCTCGTGAGCAGCTCCAGGCCGAGGGCAAACCGTTTGACGCCGACATGGAAGTTGGCATCATGGTTGAACTGCCTTCGGCGGTGGCCGTGGCCGATCTGCTGGCTGCCGAGGTCGACTTTTTTAGCCTGGGCACCAATGATCTGACCCAGTACGTGATGGCTGCCGACCGGGGTAACGCGAACGTAGCCGAGCTGGCCCAGGCGCTGCAACCGGCCGTCTTGCGCATGATTAAGCAAACGGCCGTTGCCGCCAAAGAGGCTGGTATCTGGCTGGGTATATGCGGCGAGATGGCCGGCAACCCCCTGGCTACGCCGCTACTGCTGGGGCTGGGCCTGACGGAGCTGAGCATGGCTGCGCCATCTGTGCCCGGCGTAAAAGCCGCGTTGCGTCAATGGTCGCTGCCGGAGGCCGAGGCGTTAGCGGCTGAAGTGTTAAAGCTGGATTCGGTTACGGCCGTTCAATCCCGTCTAGAAGCCGCCAAAAGATAACTCCGATTTTTACCGCAGAGACGCAGAGGACACGGAGATAAAAAATCTCCAAGAAAATCCTCTGCGTTCTCTGTGCCTCCGCAGTTCAATCATAAATTTTACGAATTTGCTAAAAGTTCTTCACATTTTCTGAACAAGTTGTTGCTAATCTTTGATTGTCGACGCAAAAAAACGCCGGCCAATTATAAAGAAACAGCATTAAAAATTGTTCGGAGGTAAACAAATGAACAAAAGCAAATTGGTAAAGATTGGTGGTATTTTGATTGTGCTGCTGGCGCTGGCTGCCTTGATTGGCAGTTCCCTCACCTTTGCCCAGGATGAACCGGACACAGATGATCCGGTAACCGTGCCCGAAGAGGATGGATCAACTGACGAAACAGTAACGGAAGATGCGATGCCTGGATTCGGCCGTTTCGGACATCACGGTCCGCGCGGGCAACATCACGGGCTCATCGACCGGGAAGCGGCGCGTGAGCTGCTGGCCGCGGAGTTGGGCGTGACGGTTGCGGACCTGGATGCCGCTCACGACGCTGTTAGAGACGCCGTGCTGGCCGCCGACGGCCGTCCCGACCGTGACGAAGTGCGCGCCCTGATTGCCGAAGAGCTGGGCGTGACGGTTGAAGAACTGGAAACGGCGCAAACGGCCGTGCAAGAAGCGATGCTGGCCCAACTGGTGGAAGACGGCACGATCACCCAGGAGCAGCTTGATGAGATGCTGGAGATGCGCGCCCTGCACGACCTGGCCAAAGAGATCTTTAGCCGGGATGATGCCCAGGCGGTCATTGCCGAGCAGCTTGGCCTGACGGTGGAAGATCTGGCCGCCGCCCACGATGAAGGCACCCGCATTTTTGAGCTGGCCGACGAGCAAGGCATCGATATGGAGACGTTGATGACGGCCGTATCCGAAGCCCGCAGCGCCGCTTTCGAACAGGCAGTCGTCGATGGTTTGCTTACCCAGGAACAGGCTGACCTGCTGCTAAGCCAGTGCGGTCCCCATTTTGGCGGATTCGGTGGCCACGGCGGTCATGGTGGACGCGGTATGCACGGCGGCCATGGTGGCCTGCGCGGTGGTGGCTTCGGTGGCCCTGACGGTGGCAATGGAAACGGTAATGGTAATGGTAACTCGATTCCTCAAACCACTCCGGACTCGGGCGCTTAATTGAATTGAGTGAGACGCTGTTAGCCGGCGTCTCACTTTTTTTGCGTGTTATCCCGGCTGGACTCCCCGCCAGGATGACACGCTTTTTGCCTTGGGGTATAGTGGTGAGCATGTCTTCAATAATCATCGCTTCGTTTTATAAATTTGTAGAATTGCCTGATTACCAGCAGAGGCAACGGCCGTTGCGCGATTTCTGCATTTCCCAGGAGGTCAAAGGCTCCATTTTGCTGGCGGCCGAAGGGATTAACGGCACCATTGCCGGCAGCCGCAGCGGGGTCGATGCCGTGCTGGCTGACCTGCGCCGGGCCCCGGCCTTTGCCGACCTGACCCACAAGGAATCCATGGCCGATTTTATGCCGTTTGGTCGGATGAAGGTGCGGCTCAAGCAGGAAATTGTCAACCTCGGTAGACCGGACATCACGCCACAAAAACAGGTGGGCCAGTACGTGCCCGCCAGTGAGTGGAACGCCCTCATCAGCGATCCGGACGTGATTTTGGTTGATACCCGTAATGATTTTGAGGTGGAGTTGGGCACATTCAACGGAGCGATCAATCCGCAAACGGCCGCTTTCAACCAGTTCCCCGAATTTGTGCGCCAAAATCTGGACCCCGGCCGCCACAAAAAGGTGGCCATGTTTTGCACCGGCGGCATCCGCTGTGAAAAGGCCACTGCCTACTTGCTGGAACAAGGTTTTGAAGAAGTGTTTCACCTGAAGGATGGCATTCTAAAATATCTGGAAACGGTGCCGCCGGAAGAAAGCTTGTGGCAGGGCAACTGCTTCGTCTTTGACGAGCGCGTCACGGTAGATCATCAT
>CALBTC010000045.1 GCA_937967805.1 uncultured Anaerolineaceae bacterium | reverse complement strand
TGTTGGTACTGTTTGCGCACAAAACCGATTGTGGTTACGAAGTAGCCAGTATTCCACACATGTGTCTTTTCGGCAAACATCTTTTTGCACTCGTCCAAAGGCGGCCGGTAACGGAGTGATTTGAAGCCGTAGAAAGGACGGCCGTTTACCTCCCCCTTCTCTTCGCCCAAACCAATCCAACCTAGCTGATCGTTGGCAAAACGAGGTGTTTCGCCCATGAAGATAATTTTGGCCTTGTCGTCGGCGATTAGCTTCTCCGCTGCCTCAAGAACGCGCCGGAACACGTCTACCTGGTCCATGTAATTGTCGCCCCACAAAATGGCGACCGGCTCGTTTTCCACGACCTCTTCAGGGATGGCGTGGGCCAGGTGGGCCATTGCCAGGCCTACGGCCGCAGCCAGGTCACGCCGGGTAGGTTCGCCAATCACGTTTTCCGGCGGCAATTCCGGCAACTGCTTGCGAATCATATCTACGTAGCGCTCATTGGTGGAAATGAAGATGTTTTTTGCCCCATACTTTGGTGCCACACGATCCACCGCCAGGCGCAGGGTGGATTTATCGCCAATGATGGGTTCAAATTGTTTTGGAGAAGCTTTGCGGCTAAGAGGCCACAAACGCCGGCCAGAGCCGCCGGCAAAAATGATAATTTTCATGATTTATCCTCATTTGCTGTCTTTTGTTGTGTCGTAAATCGGGCCATCTTCACGGAGCAAAATATAGTTCATGCCGCCCACCTGCTGCACCATCCCTTTAAGTTCCATTAATGTCAGCGTACTGCTAACCAGGGCGCTGGGCAGGCCCGTGGCCCGGCTCAGTTCGTCGATATGGACCGGCTGAGCAGAAAGCTTGGTGTACAGCGCAACTTCTTCGGCTGTTTCCGGCAGCACCATCTGCACGGCCGTTCGCTCCACCACCATGCGCAAATTCAACTCTTCCAGTACATCCTCTACCCGCATCACCAGCTTGGCCCCTTCCTGGATGAGTTTGTTAGGTCCTTTGCTCACCGGGCTGTTGATGTTGCCCGGCACGGCGAACACTTCCCGGTCTTGCTCCAGGGCAAAATTCGTGGTGATAAGCGCCCCGCTTCGTTCACCCGCTTCAACGATGATCACGCCCAACGAAAGCCCGCTAATGATGCGATTTCGGGGTGGAAAATTCTTGGCTTCTGGCTGCACGCCCAGGCCATACTCGCTGATGATAGCCCCCTGGCCTTGCGCAATTTCTTGCGCTAACGTGCGGTTCTCGGCCGGATAAACACAATCGAGGCCGGAGCCCAGTACTGCCAAAGTACGTCCGCCGAGTTCAACGGCCGTTTTATGGGCAATGGCATCAATCCCCCGCGCCAACCCACTGACGACGGTAATGTTGTTTTGCACCAGCCCGGCAACCAAATCTTGCGTGACCTGACGGCCGTAGCTGGTCAACCGCCGCGTGCCCACCACGGCCACGGCCCACTGGTCTTGCTCGCGTAGTTCGCCCTGGTAATACAGCAGCGGCGGCGGATTAGGAATCTCGCGCAGGTAATTGGGATAGGCGGACATTTCCCAGGTCAGCAGCGACACGCTCGCCTGCTCCACGCGCGCCAGGGCCACATCCAAATCCACTTCCTGGCGCGTCTCTAAAAATGTTTGAATTGCGCGGCGGTCCAGGCCGATCTTTTGCAGCTCAAATTCATTGGCCCGCCAGGCGTTGGCCAGCGAGCCATAATAATCCAGCAGAGCCTGTACTTTGGCCGGACCAATGCCTTTTACCAAATTAAAACCAAGCCAATATTTCAGGTCGGACATGAGCCAAGCATACCTTTTCCATTGAGGTTGTCAATTGAGAGAAACTTTTCGGTGGTCCGTAATCGGTAAACAGTAATCGGTAAGCGGTAATGTCTAAACCGATTACCGATAACGGATTACCGACCACCGATTACGGCCGCAGGCCCGGCAGTAAGGTCACCAACATACGGCCGTTTGCAAAATCAATCTCCTGCACCACTTCATCAATGTCGGGCAGGAGCAGTTCGCCTTGTTCACCTTCCACTACAAAAACGTTATTGGCCCCGGTCTCGATAACGCTGACCAGGGTGCCCAACGCCTCGCCCTCGGCCGTTTCTACGGCTAAACCCTCTAGCTGGAAGAGAAAATATTCACCTTCTTCCAGGGGCAGCGCTTCGGCTTCCGGCACCATCAGCCATTCGCCGCGCAACGCTTCGGCGGTGGTTCGGTCGTTTACGGCCGTTAACTTGAGCAGGATCATCCCCTGGTGCAGCCGTGCCTTCTCCACGGCCATCAGGCGCGGCGACGCTTCACCCACGTACACCTGCTTCAGCCGGGTAAACCGCACCGGTTCGTCGGTGTGTGGCTTCACCCGCATCTCGCCCCGAACGCCATGCGGCTTGGTGATCTCACCAATCACAATAAATTCAGTTTCTTCACCTGACGATGGTCTCAATGATTTTTTCTTGCTCATAATCACGCGTTCAACGGCTCACTTTTTCAGAAGAGACAACATGAGTGCAAGCTCAACACCATGAATGAAAATTTCACACCAAGCCGCCAAGTGCGCTAAACGGTCTTAGCGACTTTGCGTGAGGCTGTTTTCACAGGAGCAATGGATGATAACAACAAAAACCTCGCCACAGCGAGGTTATCATTGATTCCTGCTCAATTTCCTAAGTATTACCTGAAAGTTAGCGATTGCCCGTTTCCACAAGTTCTACAGAAACGCGGGTGCCTTGTTTGGCCGCAGCCACCTGCGCCACCGTGCGAATGGCATTGATGACACGGCCACTTTTGCCAATGACGCGACCCATGTCTGAACCGGCAACCGTCAATTCCAGCACAGTTTCACCCTGGTTTTCATATTCAGCAATCGAAACTTCGTCTGGTGACTCAACCAGCGACTTCACAACATATTCAACGAGGTCTTTCATGAATCACTCAATTACTCTTTGTCTTCGTCTTCGTCAGATTCCGCTTCTTCTTCGTCTTGGTCTTCATCGGAAGCAGCTTCTTCTTCGGCTGTTTCTCCCTCTGCTTCTGTCTCTTCCTCAGCAGCTTCTTCTTCGTCTTCGGTTTCAACGGCGTCTTCTACGGCGTCAACGGCCGTTTCAACAGCGTCTTCAACAGCGTCAACGGCCGTTTCAACGGCATCTTCAACAGCTTCAGCAACATCAGCGGCCACATCCTGGACGGACTCAACGGCTTCTTCCACCACTGATTCCTCTTCTGCTTCAACAGGTTCTTCTTCCTCAATGGTCTCTTCCTCGACCGTTTCCTCTTCTTCCGCTGCTTCTTCTACAGCTTCGGGGGCAACGACGGCCGTGCCACTCACCTCAGCAGCCAGCACATCCAGGGATTCCCCGGCATGAAGGCGGCTTAAACGGTCAAAAGTGCCTTGCTTGTCCAGCAGGCGACGCACGGCGTCCGTCGGTTGAGCACCGACGCTCAGCCAATGCAGCGCCCGGTCTTCCTGAATGGCAAACTCCGACGGCTCCGCCAGCGGATTGTAATGGCCAATGCGCTCTACAATACGGCCGTCTCGTTTCGAGTTAATATCAGCCACAACTACGCGGTAGCTGGCCTGTCTTTTCTTGCCTGTACGGCTTAATCGAATCTTTAGCATCTCTCTTTATCTCCACTTACTTCAAGAATTATTTCACAATTTAAGGAGGACAACTATTTGCGTCCATCCATTCATTTTTTAACTCATCAATTCTACAACATTCAGCGCTTTTGGGCGCATCCAGCCTGTGGATTCCCGCCTGCGCGGGAATGACACGCCAGGTACTGATTACTGTTTACCGAATACTGATCACTGGCCAAAGCCGCTCATCAAATTCCGCAGTCCGCGTCCGCGCCCTTTTGTCAACTGCTTCATCATCTTCTTCATTTCCTGGAACTGCTTCAAGAGCGCATTCACGTCCTGCACGGTCGTGCCGGAGCCGGCGGCCACGCGCCGTTTGCGGCTGGCCTTGAGAATCTTGGGGTTGCGCCGTTCCTGCGGCGTCATGGAGCGAATAATCGCTTCGATGCGCTTCAAATCGCCCTCGGCTCCGCTCAAATCCACATCTTTCGCCATCTTGTTCATGCCGGGGATCATTTCCAGCAGCTGGCCAATCGGCCCCAGCCGTTTAATTTGCTGCATCTGGTTTAAGAAATCTTCCAGGTTAAAATCGCCTTCGAGCATCTTCCTGCCCGCTTTCTCGGCTTCTTCCTGGTCCATCTCCTGCTGCGCCCGCTCGATGAGTGTCATCACGTCACCCATGCCCAAAATGCGGCTGGAGAGACGGTCTGGGTGAAACTCCTCGATGGCGTTGAGCTTTTCGCCCGTGCCCAGGAATTTGATCGGCACCCCGGTCACTTCACGCATGGAAATGGCGGCACCACCGCGGGCATCACCATCAATTTTGGTCATGATAAGCCCGGTGATGTTGACCGCTTCGTTAAAGTCGGTAGCTACGCGCACCGCTTCCTGCCCGGTCATCGCATCGGCCACCAGCAGCGTTTCGATGGGCTTCACCTTCTCTTTGATGGCCTTGATTTCGCCCATCATCATTTCGTCGATGTTGAGCCGACCGGCGGTGTCTAAAATGACGGTGGTGGCACCGGTAGACGCCGCTTTCTTCACGCCGTTGGCGCAAACGGTAACCGGGTCAGCCTCCGGGCCTTCGTCGTAAACGGGGATATCCAACTGGCGGCCCAGGGTTTGCAGTTGGTCAATGGCGGCCGGGCGGTATACATCTGCCCCGACCAGCAACGGCCGTCGCCCCTGTTTGCGCAAATGAAGCGCCAGCTTGCCGGCCATTGTGGTTTTACCGGCACCTTGCAGACCCACGAGCATAATCACTGCCGGAGACTGCATCCCCAAATTAAGGCGGCCCGGCTCACCCAGCGTCTCCACCAGCTCTTCCTGGACAATTTTCACCACCTGCTGGCCCGGCGTCAGGCTGCGCATTACTTCCTGGCCGACGGCACGTTCCCGCACCCGCTCTACGAAGCTTTTCACAACCTTAAAGTTCACGTCAGCTTCCAACAAAGCCAGACGCACTTCGCGCATCGCTTTATCGACATCCGCCTCGGTGAGCTTGCCGCGCCGCTGCAAACTATCAAACACAGATTGCAGGCGATTTCCTAATGATTCAAACACAAAATCCTCGTCAGAAACCTGCGAGAGGTTTCTTTTACTATCCTGGCAACGTCATAAACCTCCCGCAGGTTGTTTAGATTGTTCGATGCTGGGACAAAAATAAACGGGTCAATAATGGCATTAACCCGTTATTCAAACCGTTCTATTGTTTAAAGATGCTTCTTGCAAAATTTTATGTTGCTTTGCAGACGGGCAATTCTAGCCCAGGCAGGGGGTTGCGTCAAGAAATGATGGACATGGTAGCAGCGCGGGATTGGCTGGTTGAGCAACAGATTGCTCAGCCAGACGCCATCTTCCTCAATGGCGCATCCTACGGCGGCTATTTAACGCTGTGGGGGCTGGCAGCAGGACCGTTAAACTGAAAACTGAATACCGATTACTGAATACTGATACTAGCCCACCACAGGCAGCGAAATACAAAATGTGTTTCCCGGCCCTTCGCCTGGTTCATACCAAATCTTGCCATCCATCTGCTGGATGACCATTTTGACGACGGGCAAATCCAGACCGCTGCCCACCTGGGCCGGATCGGGCGCCTGTAAATAAGACCACGTTCCGCGGACCTCAAAAATCGTTTCTACGTCCTCAGTGGGGATCGGCTTGCCTTCATCTTGGACCTGAATCACAAATTGGCTGCCTGCCAGATGGGCCGAGAGTTGGACACGGCCGTTTTCCTCCGACAATAAAACTGCGTGTCGCACCAGCGACCCAACCGCCTGGGCCAACAACACAAGATTGCATCGCACAAGCTGCCGGCTTTTTATTAGCCCGTCGGCCACGTCTAAATCCAGCTGAATTCCAGCCATTTCTGTAATAGGGGTAACGGCCGGCAGCAGGTATTGCAGCAGCGACTGCACCGTTACTTCCTCATCCCTTGAGCCTATGAGGCTGTACAAAATGGTAAGGCTTTCAGACAAATCATCGGAGGCGCGGACCAATTTTTCTATGTAACCGGCCTGCTTTTCACCGGGAACGGCCGTTAACGCCAACAGTTGAGCATAACCACTTAAAGCCGCCAAAGAGACGCGCGTGCCGTGCGCCCCGAACCGATCCCCGGTCACCAGCCGGCGCAGCAGCACATCTTTTTCTCTTAGCCGGTGAATTTCGGCCGCTTTTTGCCAGGAGATGCGCGGCAGCAGTTTATTTTGCACAGCCAGCGGCGGCCACTCCAGGGCAATCATAGACCAGATTTTTTGCACGCGCTCCGGCAGCTCGGCAAAAGGAGTCATTTCGATAGTGTCATCAGAAGATTGATTGTCGGACTGTTTCAGCGTCCTGGCTGCGGCTTGCGGCAGGCTAAGCAGCAGGTGTAAACTGCCCTGGGCAGTGGCCACCAGGCTCACCGCCTCACGGTTAAGGTTGTGCTTTTGGGCTAGAAGCTGTAAAAAAGCTTCAATCTCAGCGGTAACTTCCGGGGAAGTGTGGGCAATCACCTGGATTTTGGTCGTGGGGGCACAAGGCGGCACTTTGGCCAACAAGCGGGCCAGATTGTTAAGCGGGCGGCGGCGCATAACTTCGGTCAGCAGGCAGCCGAGCCGGTTGTGGCGTTCAAAATAAGCCACCAACTCCAGGGAAAGTTTTTGCTTATTCTGGCAGTTAAACAGCTCATAATCCACGCCCAGGTCAAAGGCAAGCAGCTCCAGCTCATCTTGGCCAAAATGGTTGACCAAAAAGTCACGAAGCTGAGCTCTTTCAATGGATTGAAGATTGGACATTCATCTGCATTCCTCTGAGCTCCCACTACGATGTTCCGTGATTGTAACCAGCCTGTCAATGGGCCGTCAAGTTAAGGGCGAGGTAACTATACAGTCCCTAAGAGTTTGCTCCGGAGCAATCTGACCTTTTAGAGATTAAACCCTTAGGGTCTTGCCGTTGTTAGAGCTGTTTATTCCGCCTCAGTAACACGCGCCACTTGCCTTACCCAATAGAGCAGCAAACCGGCTAGTCCACCAACGGCCGTGATAAGGAAGCCGGCGAGTACCTGCATATCCCCTAAACCGGCAGCTCCCGGCAGCTCTAGCCTGAAATAGATGTAGGCCAGGAGGCCGCCAATCATGCTCCAGAGCGGCCAGCCGATTTGCTGTGCCAGGGAGACGTTTTGCTGGCGGCCCAGCGTGAAGGCTGCGCCGCTGGAAACCAGCAGTCCGGCAAAAACGGCCGTCAGCAACCAAAACTCCGACAGTTCAATCCGAATACCGGGCTCCTCGGGGGGAACGGCCGTTTGCGGTTGTGTACTGGTCGGTTCCGGCGCATCAGTGGCGGGCGAGGTGGCCGTGGCTGTTGGCGTGGGGGATGGCTCGTCAGTCGGTGTGGGTTGAGGAGTCGGGTCAATGATCGAGATTTGTGCGCCACCGCCGGACTCCGTGGCACCGACCATGATGTCGATTTCTTGGGAGATGGTGGCCGCACCTGACTCGGCCACAATGCGGAACTGCCCGCCTTCCGTGCGGGATTCCAGCACGTAATCTAATTGGGCCACACCGTCCATGGTGGAAACTTCATCAATGATGTTTTCCACGCCGGCTACCCGGTCGCGCTGCCGGAAGCGCACCACGGTGCCGTCGGGCACGGGGTTGCCATTGCGATCCAAAATGACGCCGGTTTTAAGCCGCAGCGTATCACCCACGGAGACGGCAAACGGTTCATCGGCCGTGGCTGAATCCGTGTCCAGATTGGTTACGCTGAGGCCAATGATTTGATCAGGCGTCGGCTGAGTTTGCCGGAATAAATCATAGCTGGCACCGGGAATATTCACCGGAGAGGCGCCAACAAACGGGAGTTCCTGGAACAGGGCGCGCACGGCCGTATCAATCGCCGCTTCATTATGACTGTACAAGCCAAACAGGGCCGAAAGTTGGGTGATTTCCGTTGAGTCGAGATAGTAAGGGGCGTTAAAGGCAAAAACGACTACTCGCTGTTCCCGTACCAGATCGGGGCGCTGGGCCAAAAAGTTGTTCAGCGCCCGCGAATTTGCCCCCGTCTGGTCCAGCATGGCAAAGATGATCCAGTTGGCGTTGGCCAAATCTTCTTGCACCAAAAAAGCCGGCGGTGGTGTGGAGGTAGGCAGTGGTGTTGGGGTAGGGCCGTCTTCCGGGGTGGGGCTGCTTTCCGGGGCGACGGTGGGTGTAATCGGCTCGGTGTTGTAAATGATAGGCTCCGTTCCAGCATCAATAAACGCTTGCAAATCGGCAAACCTGTGGCTGCTGATCTGCTCGGGCTGTAGCTGGGCGCTGGCTTGCGGCCCGTATAAAGCCAGCATTCGTTCTTCAACGGCCGTCAAACCAATCAGCGGCTGCGGTGGACACTCGCTGCACTGCTGGAACTGCCGCATGTCGGTAAAAATGACAATGCTTTCGCTGGCCGTCGGCGGGCGCACCAGGCGCTCGACCAGTTCATCCGGGTCAGGGGCAATGAGCGTGAGACCCGATTGGGCTACATCAATCGTGGTGGCTTCACCTGCCGGGTCAATTGCGGCTAAATTACCGTCTGTTTGCAAAATATTTTCTGGCTCAAAGCTGTTGTTGTAGAGCCGTAACTTCAAGCGAAGGATGCGCAGTACGACCGTATCCACCTGCTGTTGAAAAGCCACATCCGTTTCATACCGTTCCTGGAACCACAAAATCGTGTCGATAATGTTAAGAAATTGCTCTTCGTAAGGCGCGTCTCCCAGCGCAAATTCAGACAAGTAAAGCAGATCATTGCCGGCCAAAAAGGCGTCTTTGGCCACAACACGATGGGGAAATCCCTGGTCCTGGCCATAAAATCGCTCGACTGCCCGCACGCCCAGCGCATCAGATACAATCAGCCCCCCTGCACGGCGCCAACTGCTAAGCTCCTCCTGGGCCATCAAGGCCGATAAGGCCAACGGGTCCAGGCTAACAGGGTTTGTCGTGGCGCGGATGTTGCCCTGGAATCCCTGGTAGCGAATGTGAGTCGTCAGCAAGCCGTCAGCCACAGCTTCCGATCTGCCGGCGGCGCCGGTGACGGCGAAAAACGGAGCCAGCTCAATCTGGCGCAGCTGCTCCAATGATTTGCGCACGGTGGGCACTTCTTCATGCAGCGGCCGATCGCTGGCACCGTAGCCGGGAAAATGTTTGGGAATGACGGCAATCCGGTTGTTGCTGCCTGTATGCACCCCGACGGTATAGGCGCTGCCCATCACGCCCACCCAGTACGGATCGCCACCGAAGGAGCGCACGCCTAAATCGCTGGGGCTGACCGGGTCTGGATTTTCCAGCACATCCAGCGAGGGGCCAAACAACATGTTAATCCCCAAATTTGACAGCTCGTGGCCGACCACTTCGCCCACCTGCTGTGCCAGTTCAGGCTGCCAGGTAGCCCCAATGGCCATGTTGCTGGGCACATTGGTTAGGCCGTTGAGAACGGCCGTATTTGGATAACCGTCACCTTCATGGGCAATTCCTACAAAAAGGGGAATCGGTGTAAAGGATGGGGCGGGTGGGCGGGTAGGTGGTACGGCATCCTCTTCTATTTCAGGTCCATCGGGAATGACAATGGGCTGCCCAAACAGCGCCAGGCTTTGCAGGTTGTCGATGAGCTCAGAAGTTTGGTTGGGGATGTTGTCTAAATTGCCATAGCCGGTGATATTGTTATTGTCGGCCGAAAGGACCACACCGCCAACGTGATAGTTGGTTATCAAGTCGGCAATGTCACTGTCAAAGCTGGCCTGATCGCCCTCAAACGTTACCATAAACAACTGTCCCACGCGTTCGGCAACGCTCATATTGTTCAGAATCGCCTGGGCAGCGGCGAGGGAATCATTGGGTGGCTCTTCTTGGGCTAAGATAGGGTGGCTGCCAGGGTGCATCAGCAGGAACAGGGCCAGGCAAACGGCCGTTCCCCACCAGCGCCAACTATTTTTCACGCGTTGCAAGACGGTGCTCAAGATGAACTATTGCTCCCAAAAAAGTACTTTTATTCGGTGCGGATCGACGAGGCAAAGCGGCGTTTTTGCTCAATCCAATGCCTGAATTTTAGATGTAAGTTTGGCAGACAATGGAAAGCGATCCGACAGCCTGGATTATACAGTATACTGGCAAAGGGCGTAATCCAACATTTTTGCCAGAGGTGAAGCTGTTAGAAAGTGCCCGACGCGAGTATAGATTGCTTGACATATCACCTGTGCTACAATTTTCACATATAATTGCCGTTCGCCAACCAAAAGGGCACGATTTGCATCGAATTCTGTGAATTCGTTAAGTGAAAGTTGAATATAAAGCAATTATTGTTTACTTTCGTTACCAGTGAACCATAATGTAAACTAAATCTGGGGGAGTACACGCCCAGCAGAGAAAAGCTATGTCCGAACGCCTACGTAATCTTTTTGCCACTGTCTTGCTAATTCTACTTGCCGTCAGTGCTTTTGTTGCCGGCTATTTCACCAACGACTTTATCGAAATGCGCCGGGGCGAGATTACTGTCCAAACATCCGACACGGCTGAATTTGGCCTCTTTTGGGAGGCATGGGGGCGGATCGAAGATAATTTCCTGGGTGAACTGCCAACCAACAAGGAACTGACCTACGGTGCTATTCAAGGCTCTATTGCCTTGCTGGGCGATCCTTATACATTTTTTGTAGAGCCGGTTGAGCGCGAAATCGAGCGCCAGTCACTCCAGGGAACGTTTGGCGGCATTGGTGCCACGTTGTCACGGCCGGAAGAAGGCGGCCCCATCTTCTTGGAACCAATTCCCGGTAATCCGGCGGAGCAAGCTGGCATTTTGTCTGGCGATGAGCTGCTGGCTGTGGATGGCGAATTGATTACCGTTGAGATGACCGTGCAGGAAGTGGCTGACCGCGTGCGGGGTGAAAAAGGCACTGTCGTTGTCTTAACAGTGCTGCATCCGGGGGAAAGTGAAGCGGTGGATATCGAAGTGGAGCGGGGCGATATTTTAATTCCCTCGGTCACTTACCGCCTGTTGGGTGAGAATGAGCAGGTGGGCTATATTCAACTAAGCCGTTTTAGCGGTGAGAGCGCCAACGAGATTGAAACGGCCGTTCTCGACCTGCAATCGCAAGGAGCCACCCAGCTTATTTTGGATTTGCGCAGCAACGGTGGCGGCTTGCTGGACGCGGCCGTCGAGGTGGCAGACCATTTCCTGGAAGAAGGCCCCATTTTGTTCCAGCAGTCACGCGGTGAAGAAGAACGGCTTTATGAGGCAACCGCAGAGACGCTGGCCCCGGACATCCCCCTCATGGTTTTGGTGGATGGCGGAACGGCCAGCTCTGCCGAAATTTTGGCCGGGGCGCTGCAAGACCGTGGGCGGGCGCTGCTGGTCGGCAGTACGCCTACCTTTGGCAAAGGGTCTGTGCAGTTGGTGTATGATTTAAGCGATGGCTCCTCGGTGCACGTGACGGCTTCACGCTGGTTAACACCAGACCGGCACCAGCTGGACCAGCAGGGGTTGCAGCCGGACGTTTTGGTGACGGTGACCCAGGAAGATATTGACAA
This sequence comes from uncultured Anaerolineaceae bacterium, assembly GCA_937967805.1. Next base: position 4,347 of record CALBTC010000045.1, on the reverse strand, counting down.
CGGCCGTGACGCCGTTTTGAATCAGGCAGTGTTGGAGCTGCAAAAGATAGTTCAAATAGTGCCCATTCGCGAATAATATATGGAATTGGCGAATGGGCTTAAAGTAGCCGTTCGGTTCCAAATTGCTATGTTAATTCCGAACGGTTACTTAGACGAGTAAGGAAATATTGATGAGTTACGATACCAATTCAACCAACCAGGCGCCGCGCAGCAACCGGACGATGATATTTATTGTGGCCGTGGCCGGTCTGCTGCTCTGTTTGGCAACGGCCGTTGCCGGTTTTGCCATTGGCCGGGCCACCGCAACCGGGCAAACGGTCACCGAAACCCTCACCGAAATGCGTGAGGTGACGCGTGAGGTGGAAGTCACCCGCCAGGTGGAAGTGCCGGTGGTTGTCGGTTCGGAGGCCGGTGAGGGCGCATCTGAGGTGGACGAGGGTGATGCGGCCGTTGATGAGGATACGGCCGTACAGGACACAGAAGGCGACCGGGAAAGTCAACCGGCCACCCCCCGCCTGGAAGAGATCGAAGCGATCGATTTTGAGCTGTTTTTTGAAGCGTGGCAGTTGGTTGAAGAAGGGTTCGATGGCGAAATCCCGACCAACCAGGAGATATTGTATTCGGCTATTGAAGGTTCGCTGGACACGTTAGATGATGAATATACCCGCTTTGTGCGCCCCGAAGTGGCGGCTCGCATGCGCGAAGATGCCGGTGGTTCGGTTGAAGGCATTGGCGCTTTTGTGCGCGAGACGGAAGAAGGGCTGTTTGAAATTGTGCGGCCAATTCCTGACCAGCCTGCCGACCTGGCCGGATTGCTGCCCGGCGACATCGTCGTTGCCGTCGATGGCGAATCGGTCGCCGATCTTTCGTTTGATGAAGTCATCTTGCGCGTGCGCGGGCCGCGCGGCACGGATGTCACCCTCACCATTCGGCGTGAAGGCGTGGAAGATCCACTGGAGTTTACCATTACCCGCGTGCGCTTCGAGATTGCCACGGTAGAATCTGAAATGCTGGAAGGCAACATTGCCTACATTAAGCTGACCACCTTTGACCAAACAGCCACTGAAAAGACGGTTGAGGCGCTGCAAACTTTGCTGGATCAAGGGGCCGAAAGCGTTATTTTTGATTTGCGAGATAATCCGGGCGGTTTTCTGAACCAATCGATCAGCATTGCCGATCTGTTCCTGACCGACAGCGTGGTCTTGTATGAACGCAACAATGCCGGGCTGGACCAGACTTTCCGGGCAGAGGATGGCGATCTGGGTGAAGATTTGCCGTTGGTCGTTTTGATCAACGGCGGCAGCGCCAGCGCCTCAGAAATTGTTGCCGGGGCCATTCAGGATAACGGCCGTGCCGTCCTTATTGGCGACGTAACGTTTGGCAAGGGGTCTGTCCAGCAGGTGTATGAACTTTCCGATGGGTCGGAAATGCGGGTGACCATTGCCCGCTGGTACACGCCGGCCAACAATACTATTGATGGACAAGGCGTTACGCCGGACATCATCGTAGAAATGGAATTTGACGCCGAGGAAGATATTCAGCTCTCCGGGGCAATTGAATATTTGCAATCGAGCGAGTAGCTTTTTAAGGGGACGCTGATTGACGCAGATGAACGCTGATCAGTATAGAACAATCAGCGTCATCAGCGTTAATCTGCGTTCTATTCATAAACGATTAACTACATGAAGCAACAATCATCTGGCATAAAAATCATCGCTAAAAACAGGCGAGCCCGTCATGAATACGAGCTGCTGGAGCTGTTTGAAGCCGGGCTGGTGCTGACCGGCACGGAAATTAAATCGATCCGGGCCAATCGGGTGAGCCTGGCCCGCGCCTATGTGCAGCCGCGGGACGGGGAGCTGTGGCTGGTGGAGGCGCACATTGCTGAATACGAGCATGGCAACCGGCAAAACCATGAGCCGACCCGCCCGCGCAAGCTGCTGCTGCACCGCCGCGAAATCAACAAGATTTTAGATGAACTGGGGCAAAAGGGTTTAACGGCCGTTCCCACCATGCTCTACTTGAAAAACGGCCGTGCCAAACTGGAATTTGCCCTGGCGCGCGGCAAAAAGCTGCACGACAAGCGCCAAACCCTGGCCCGCCGCGACAGCCAGCGCCAGGTAGAACGCGCCCTCCGCGAGAAGTACCACTAACCGCTGGAAAGCGTTCAGACCCTAAGGGTTTCTACCTCTGGAAGTTGCGGCGAATTGGACGCCAAAATCTTTAGGGTCTCTGGTACAAAAGTCTTTGCGACTTTGCGTGAGGCTATTTTCAAGGAAGATTGTTACTCTAAATCTTTTAGCGTGACCGGGTCTTGCTGCGGCGTGCAAATGCCGCACCATACGCTGCCCGCGACGACAAACGCTTTGTACTGTCCCGTCGTGGTGCGGTAGGAATGAACAATGTACGGTTTTTCTTGGGCGTGGCTCTTGCAGACGGCGCGTCCGCAAAATTTACAGGCCGCGTGGGCCGGTCTTTCACAGTGCCAGCATTCCATATCTTACTCCGTAAGATCGATCGCTTACTCCGTAAATTCTAAATCCTTGTTGGCAAATAAATCGACCGCCAGCAGGAACAGAACGGTGGCGTACAGCAATAAAATCGCCGGGGCCAGCGCCTGGTTGGCGGTAAAGTAACCGTTGGTAATGCCATCGGCCAGGGCCTCAAAGGGCCAAAAGACGAAGCCAAACATGCGGCTAATAATGTTCTCATCTGTTTGGCGCAAGCTGTTGGCGTAGTTTTCCAGTTGTGTGCTGATTTCAACCCAGCCTTGATTGATAGCATAGCGGCTCAGGCTGGTTGAGAGACCGGCCAGACTGTCATTTTGCAGCCCCTGGCCAAATAGCAAAATGGCCAACAGGCCGAAGACGTAAATACGCGACCAACCAATCGTGATGAAATCAGAGGCGTGCAAGGCCAGAACGGCCGCCATAATCATGGGCGCCAGCCAGATAGGCGGAATCTCCAGTAGGTGCCCCGCGCTGAGTGACGGGCCATTTAATAGTGCCAGGATTGCCAGCAGCAGTTGGTAGCAGAGGGTTACCAGGAGACTGCTGAGGAGAACGGCCGTTACAAACTCTGCCCGGCTCCGCAAGCGCACCACAAAAGGATAATGTTGGGCATCGTTGGCCCGGGCAGCCATGCTGAGCGTCACGAGAAAAACCAGCCCGGCGCCAAAGCCACCGATGAGCAGTTGGTAATAGGCCGTGTCTGGCGTTTGCTGCTGCGGATTAAACAGCACGTACCAAAAGGCCAAAGTTAGCAACAGATAAAAGAGACCTGTTAGTGAAAAAAGCATGGTACGCATAAAGTAGCGGGTTAAAACTGAAATGCGCTGAATCATCGAACCGCCCTCGCATAAATTTCTGCCAGCGTGACGTGCTTTTGCTCTACATGCAGTACATCGTACTGGGCTTGCAGCAGCAGCGCCAAAATCTCGCGGCGCAGCTTCATCGCTTCACCGCGCAGCTGAATCTTGTTTCCCTCTACCTGGATTTCTGGGTGCTGAGCCCGAACCACATCGGCAAAATCAGCCAGATCGCGATCGGCCCGAATGAGCGTATGCGGGCTGATGGTGAGGGCTTCTACCATGCTGTTTTGATAGTGGACGTGACCTTCGTTCAGGATGACCAACTGGGTACAAACGGCCGTAATCTCCTCAAGCTGATGGGAGCTAATAACAACTGTTTTGCCTGCCGCATTTAATTTTTTGATAAGGGCCTGCATTTCGGCCTGCCCGTTTGGGTCTAAACCGTTTGAAGGCTCATCCAGCAGCAGCAAGGGCGCGTTGCCCATGATCGCCTGGGCCAGCCCCAGCCGCTGGCGCATGCCGCGGGAGCAGTCGCCGATGCGCTTATTGGCCTGGCTGACCAAATCAACCTGCACCAATGCGTCGAAGACGGCTCGTTCCTGGTCCCCGGGCCGAATGCCGCATAAGCTGGCCATCATGTTCAAATAGTCGCTGACACGCAGCCGGTTGGGAAACAGCAGCCGGTCTGGTTTGTAACCGATGGCCGGCCAACGGCCGTTTGACGGCCGTATTTGTCCGCTGTCGGGATGGAGCAATCCGGCCACAAGTTTGAATAAGGTTGTCTTGCCGGCACCGTTTGGCCCTAGCAAGCCTACCACTTCGCCGCGTCCAATCTGGACGGTTACATTGTCCAGGGCTTTGAGGTTGAAAAAATGTTTGCTGACGTTGCGAATCTCGATCACTATCTATCAATTCCTGAGAATCTGGAGGCGTGATGCGTGAAACGTAAAACGTAATTGATTCTGGACACGAATCACGTTTCACTTAAATTTTGCGCAAAACTAAGGGGGGTCTATAAATGAAGACCCCCGAGTTTT
>CALBTC010000044.1 GCA_937967805.1 uncultured Anaerolineaceae bacterium | reverse complement strand
TTTATACCCACCATCAAAAATGGTGGGCACCGGCATGGAATTATCAGAGGCAAACAATATTTGGTTATTGGTCACGTAAACACCGGTGAGGTCCATGCTGTGCCCTGGCATGTGGTGCAGCTGCAACGTTTTACCGCCCAGGTAAAGGTTAAAAATCCCTTCCTCAAACACCAGCTCAGGCAGGACAATTTGAACTTCTTCCAATTCAGCGTTTTGGGCCTGAGCTTCTGCCAACCCTTCTCGTCCAATGCTGTCTAGCAGACGGCGGCACATGGCGTGGCTGACGATCTGGGCTTCAGGAAAGAGATAGGTCCCTTGCGTGTGGTCCGCATGGTAATGGGTATTGATGACATACCGAATCTTCAAGCCCTGACGCTCTTCAAGAAACTCTTTGATTGCCTTTGTTTCTTCTGGGAAGTACAGCGTGTCAATTAAAATAACACCATCTTTGGTTAAGATGGCTCCCGCTGTAACCTGTGCATACGACTGACTTGTGAATACATAGATGTCGTCAGCAATTCGCTCACGCACCATAAAGCTGCTTTTTCCTTCTGCTAATGTTTAATGCTAATGTGTATTGCTTAAAGTTCGACAAAAAAACCCCTGATATGTTGGATCAAGGGCAGGTTTCTGAAGCCCCGCTATGCCGTGTGAGCCCCGTTGTTTGAACCTGCGTATGCAGGTGGGAGCCTTTTCGCGAGCTTCTGCCTGGCCGAACGACTTCCGCCGTGAGCTACTACATCCCCTCAGCGTATTTACGACCCCCATTTGTGAAGCGTTGGCTCAACACTGGCAAGCTCATCACGCACACAGCAGGGTTGGATGGATACTAACACAGTCACACAAGGCTGACAAGGTTGTGCCGGCCTTCACAAAGTAAATTATAAGCTACGTATTGAAGCGGCCATCGTGCCGGCGCAAATCGCCAGCAGCAGCACCAACAGATAAATATTAGAGGACATAAACAACTTCTTGGCATTGGACGGCGTCGGCGATTGAATCAACCTGACATTGCGCCAGAACAGATCAACCGTGACCCATGAAACGGGAATCAGGTAAATCCAGCCGAGCGTGGGCAGCACCACCAACAGCAGACCGCCGATTGTTGTTGGCAGCGTGTGCGACATGACCCACCAGGCCGCCTGCCGGGGGGGGGTGTGTACCGGCAGCATGGGCACATCAGACCGGGCGTAATCATCCCGGTAAAGCAGGGCCAGGCTCCAAAAATGAAATGGGGTCCAGAGAAACAGGAGCAGTGATAAAACCAGCGCCCCGGGATCGCTCCAGTTGCCCACCACGGCGCTGCCGCTTAAAACGGCCGCACTGCCCGCCGCCCCGCCAATAACTATGTTTAGCAACGTGCGCGGCTTAAGCCAAATAGTGTAAATGCCCACGTAAATAAAAGCACCCAACAATAGAAAAAAGGTGAGTGCTGGATTAAAAGGCAGCACGGCCAGCGACGGCAGCAGAATTAGCGCCACGCCCACATAAGGCACCCAGGTTGGTTTGGCAATCGCCCCGGTGACTAACGGCCGTCTCCGGGTCCGTTTCATATCGCCGTCTGAAATCCGTTCCCAATATTGGTTCAGCGCCGAGGCGCCGGCCGCCGCCATGCCTCCGGCCAACCAAAGCAGCAGTAAGTTGCCGCCCCCCGGCCAGCCGCCCGCCGCCAAAAATGCGCCACCGGTGGCCGCCATCAGCAACAAAAAGACAATGCGCAGCTTGAACAACACCACAATCATTTGCAGACGAGCCCGCCAGGGGGAAACGGCCGTCACGGTTGGCTCGGCCGACGGGCTGGAAAGGGTCGCTTGTTGTCGTGTTTCTGAAAATGACATTCGGTCTCCGAATGGAGTGAAGCATGTTGTTACAGCCAGATGTTATACGATTTATTGTAACAACATTCACAAACCGGAACAAACCATTACGTACTATTTGCTTGCGGCGAAAACGGCCGTTAAATTACGGTCAATGATGAAACGAGTAACCCGCCTTTTATACGAGCCGGCCAGCACGTTGACCCATGTTTTAGGTGGTTTGGCTTCACTGTCGGGCACCGCCTGGCTGGTTTGGCTGGCCTGGGGCGAATGGCCCAAGATGTGGACGCTGCTAATTTACGGCCTGAGCATGACGGCAATGTACAGCGCCAGCTCATTGCTGCATGGTGTACGGCCGCGGCCGCGCCTGCATTTTCAGCTCAACCGGCTTGACCATATGTCCATCTTTTTGGTCATTGCCGGAACCTATACTCCGATTGTGTACACTTTCTTCCCACATGCCTGGCGCTGGCCGGTTTTACTGATTGTTTGGTTGGGGGCGTTGGGAGGCATGGTTTACAAGCTGTTTAGCCGCCGCATTCACGGTTTGATGAATGCCTCTATTTACCTGATTGTGACCTGGGGTGGGGTGCTGCCGCTCATTTTGGCCGGAAATGCCTCTCGCTGGCTGCCGTTTGATGGCTTGCTGCTGCTCTTTTTAGGCGGATTAATCTACACGGTGGGCTTTGTGGTGTATTATCGGCGCTGGCCGGACCCGTGGCCAAAACGGTTTGGGCACCATGAAATCTGGCATTTGTTTGTGCTGGGCGGCAGTTTGTGTCACTTCTTATTTATGCTGCATTATGTTGCCCTGCCGCCGGAAGGTTAAAAACGCAACCGCCAAATTAACTTGACATAGGCAAATATTAACTTGACATAGTCTTGAGCCATGCTAAACTGGCAGCAACATGCATGTAAGATTTCGGCGGGCCTTTAAACGGGTCCGGCAGTTCCTTTTGGCAGTTGTTTCCTCCGTCTGGCGATTTGTTTGCCGACTTGGTTTAGCGTTTCGCAATCTCTTCATCTGGATCATCTGGAAACCGGTATTTTTCTTGACGATGCCGTTCTGGCTGCCGCTGCGCTGGCTGCTGTGGGACACATTGGTAGCAATTGCCCCACCGACCTGGCGCTTTGTGGGCCGCATGGGGCTGGCGCTGCGTCACTTGCTGACCAACTTTGTCTGGCGGCCGTTTCGATTGGCGGTGATACTGACTGTGGTACGGCCGTCTCGCTGGTTTTACCGGCGCGCGCTCAAGCCGGCTGCCCTGTGGCTGGCCCACGTTATTTGGGGATGGTTCACACGCCTGTGGCGGCGCACAGCGCCCCGTCGTGCCCTTTACGGCCGTCGCCTGAATTCCCGCCGGCGTTTGCTCAAAGCAAATTTACGCCTTCTCTGGCGGCGTCCCAAGCCACCTGCCACCGCCGTGGTAGCTCCCAAACGTCCGCGTGAGAATTTACGCGCTGTACGCACGTTTCGGCTGGCCACGGTCGTTGCTGCCCTGGCGCTCATCATTGTGGTTGGCATGTTGAGTACGCGTGAAACGCTGCCGGGCAATACGGCCGTGGCCGACGATCGGCCGTTTGAAATGCCGACAGCCAATGTCATTATCCTCACGCCGACGCCGCTGCCCCCGACGCCAACCCCTCTGCCCACCGTTTCAGTTAAGCTGACGCCGTGGGCCACCCCCAATCCGCTGGATGGGGGCGGGGCGGTGATTTTCACCCAGCGCGTGAATGGCAACAGCGACATTTATATTTTGCCCGTGGGCCAGCCTGACTCTATCCGTCTGACCACCCATCCAGCCGAAGACCGCGATCCGGCCTGGAGCCCGGACGGCACTGAAATCGCCTTTGCCTCGCGGCGCGATGGCAATTGGGAAGTGTATGTTTACAACATCTCCAACCGCGAGCTGCGGCGGGTGACCAACGATATGGCTTACGACGCCGCCCCCACCTGGTCGCCTGATGGCCAATGGCTGGCCTATGAATCATACCGTGATGGCAACCTGGACATTTACCTTATTAAGGCCGACGGCAGCGAGGGCCCCTTCCGCCTGACCGATAATCCCGCACCTGATTTTGCTCCCGCCTGGTCCCCAGGTGGGCGGCATATTGCCTTTACCAGCCTGCGCGGCGGCAGCCGGGATATTTTCATGCGCTGGTTGGATGGGGGCATTAACTCCGGGGTGGTGAACGTAACGCAGTCGCCCGGCTTGCAGGAAGATGACGCCGCGTTTGCCCCAGACGGCCGTTCCCTGGTGTACGCCGAACACAGCGCCGGCTTCCCGGTGATGTATGCCCTGCCGCTGAACGAGGCTTACGGACCGGCCGCTGCGGCTTACGGCTTGGGCCAGCAGGGGCGTGCCCCGGCCTGGTCGCCGGACAGGCGGTCGGTTTTGTTTGTCTATGATCAGGGTGGACGCAGCTTCTTGCTGTCTGGCAGCGTGGAGGCGTGGAGCGTGGTGCCGCAGATGTTTGTGAGCGACGGCCGTATTGATGATCCGTCGTGGACAGGCGTACGCCTGACGCCGGAGATGAGCAACCGGCTGCGCAATATTGACCGGCTGGCAGCCAACGAGCAGCTTTACGTGGAGGCTTTAGCCGATCCGCAGGAAGGTCAGCCGCCGTTTCGTTTGTTCCCTGTTGACGTCAATGCCCCGTCCCCGTATCTTAGCGATGCTGTCGATCAATCGTTTGCCGCGCTGCGCCAGCGGGTGATTGCCGAGGCCGGTTGGGACTTTTTGGGGCGGCTGGACGGCATGTTTGAGGCTTTGGATGCCCGGCCGCTGCCGGGACAATCAGCCCAATCGTGGAATAAAGCGGGCCGGGCTTTTGATTTTTATTTCCGCGAGGCGCTGGGTTTTGAGCCGCAGGTGGAGCTGGTGAAGCTGGAGATCAATGGCGAGACGTATTGGCGTGTGTTTGTGAGAACGGCCGCGCAAGACGGCAGCCAGGGTGAACCGTTACGGGCCCTTACCTGGGATTTGCAGGCGCGCAGCGGTGATGATCCCAGCTACTACGAGCAGGGGGGCAAGTGGCGTGAATCTGTACCCGACGGCTATTACATTGACTTCACGGCGCTGGCAGCCGATTACGGCTGGCACTGGGTGCCGGCCAACCCAAGCTGGCGTACCTATTTCCCCGATATTCGCTTTTGGCATTATGAAAAACGGGATGATCTCACCTGGGAAGCGGCCATGCAGCAGCTTTACAGTGATGATGAATTGACGCCTCTGTTGGAACGGCCGTAACCTCCGCAACTTACCTTTATGTTTTCGCCTTTAAAAATAATCCACAGATTACGCAGATTAAACAACAATCATCTGTGTTCATCTGTGTTCATCTGTGTCCTATTTTTTTCATTGATCGGTTGCAGCAATTCGCAGGCCACGCCAACGTTGGTTGCCCCCCTTGATCTACCACCCGCCCAACAAACCGAGATTGCCGTGACGGCCGAATCGAGCAGCGGCCGTATTGTGGCCGGTGGGCGTACCGTAAGCACAAATCTGGCACAGGATGTACCAACCCCCGACGGCGTAGGCATTCGCCCTGAAGAGGCGCAGCAGCTTTGGGTGCCCGATGCCGGGCCTGAGCCGCCAGAAGGATGGCGACCCCCGCCTTACGCAGTGCCCCTTTCCCTTCATTATGATGATCATTATTGGCTGGCTCGCCCCCTGCCTTCCGGCAGCCGCAATTATGATTTGGAATGGTACCCTTACGGCAACGACGTGCAGCTGCCGACATTGCCCTCATACCGTATTCATCACGGCATTGATTTTCCCAATGAAACTGGAACGCCGGTTTTGGCGGCGGGCAGCGGCACGGTGGTTCATGCCGGCGTATTGCCCAGCCCGCGCAACGGCGTCAACTATTACGGCAATACCGTGGTGATCTTGCATGATTGGCAGTGGCAGGGGAAGGATGTGTACACGCTGTATGCTCACACGCTGGAGCTGTTTGTGCAGGAAGGGGATATTGTACAGCAGGGGCAGCTCATTGCCGGTGTGGGCAGTTCCGGCGAGGTAAGCGGACCGCACCTGCATTTTGAGGTGCGGGTGGGCAGCAACAATTATGGTAGTACCCGCAACCCGGCGCTGTGGCTGGCGCCGTTTGAAGGTTGGGGCACGCTGGCGGGACGTTTTGTGGATAAAAACAGCCGGATGATTTCTGGTGCCAGCCTGACGCTGCTGCCGCTAACTGTGGATACGGCCGTGCGCAAGCAGCAAACCTATTACCCCACCGTCAGCTCTGATGAGGTATGGAATGAAAATTTTGTCTTTGGCGACTTACCCGCCGGTCGCTACCGCCTGACGATTGATGCCAATGACGGCGTTCATATTTATGAGCGTGAAGTGGAAATTTTCCCCGGACAAACCAGCTTTGATATCATTTCAACCAACTTTGAATTTATACCCACGCCCACGCCGATTCCCCCTGTTGGTGATGACTCCCCGTCGGAATAACAAATCATGCCTGTCATGCTGAGTAAAATGAAGCATCCCTACGGCCCTCAATTACCTGAACCACAGCCTGGGCCAGGGTTTTAATTGGGAAAGTTTAGCGGGATTCTTCACTGCACTGCGCTTCGTTACTCAGAAACAAGACCATTAAGGAGTTGTTTCTTTTCTCATAGAACGCCGTGCCCGGTGTAGCCGCTTTCAGAATGACAATTAGTGGAGCTTTTCGCTTTTGTTGGATTGATTGTTGGCTTCAAGGACAAACTGAATATGTTGCACCAACTGCATAGGCGTTAAATCCTTGCCAATGAATCCTTCCGCGCCCAGGGCAATCGCTTTTGCTTCGTTTTGGGGCGTGTCGTAGGCCGTCACAAAGATAATGGGAATGGTGGTGAATTCCCGCAAACGATGGTACAGTTCCCAGCCATCGATTTCTGGCATCATCAAATCAACCAGAATAAGATCGGGCATTCCATCTCGGGCCTTATCCAATCCTTCCAGACCGCTAAAGGCAACTTCTGTTTCGTAGCCGGCCAACTGCACCATATCTTGCATCAGCTTGGCCATTTGTGGGTTGTCATCAACTACCAGGATGACGGGCATGGGCATTCCTTTGTTCTGCTGTTATGATTTGTTATTCTAGCCGGAAAATGCGGATGAGGAAAGTGGTTTACTTTACATAACACGTTGACACTCATTCTGGACTTATGCTAAAATTTTGACATGATTTTACGGCGCTGTTTGGGCAACGGGAAACAATTTTGGCGGCGATACGGCCGTTTTCTAATCGTTGGTCTCATGCTGGCCGCCGTGTTGATGCTGCTAAGCCCTAACCAGATCAATGCGGCTGACCGTCAAGGGTTGCACCGCTCCGACAGCGGCCCTGAATCGCTTTTGCTCTCCCCGATGTGGGGTCCCACGATTCGTCAATGGTCCACGTATATTGGGGTTTTGGCCGAGACGCACGGGCTGGACCCGGATTTCATTGCGGCTGTGGTTCAAGAAGAATCAAACGGCCGTAAAGATGGCGTTAGCACCGTGGGGGCTGTCGGTCTCATGGGGGTTATGCCGCAGGGTCCGGGCCTGGAATGGCGGCCTACCACTGAAGAACTCATGAAGCCCTCAGTAAATTTGCGCTGGGGCGTGTCGATTTTGGCCGAAGTGGTACGGCAGGCCGGTGGCGATTTGGCCGCGGCGCTGGCCGCTTACAGCGGCGGCTGGGAACGGGTCGGCAGCAATGTGCCCCAGGCGTATGCCGCCAATGTTCTGGACAACTATGCCAGAGCCGTCTTGATTCGCGAAGGGTTTTCGCCGGAAATTGCGGCGCAGTGGACCATTGCCGTGGAAATAAACAAAGGGTATGTGCCCAATGAACCTTTACTGGTTTTGGGTGAGCAGCCTGTTTCTGGCCTTTACACGTATGCCAGGCACCGCGTGTATGATTATGTAGATGATTTCGGCCGTTCTTATTTTATTGATGGGTATGTGGTGCCGGTGGCCCTGGTCGTGCCGGCAGACCCGGACCCGAACAGCATCACTTTTGGCAGCGGAGATGAAGTAGAATTACATTTGCAGGCACGCCTTAGCGACGATGTTGTCAAGATTGATATGAGCAATCCACGCATCATTTTGGCCTGTTTGCCCAGCTTGAGCCGCCTGCGGGGTATTGCCAGTACCCGTTGGTTTGCCCCTTCTGGCTGTCCCTCTTGGCACCGCTAACCCACTTGTTAGGACAAACGTAATCGTTTCTGGTTTGCCAATTTTTAATATTATTTGGTAAGCAAGCCGACGCCTCACAAAATAGCTGCGGCGTTTTTTTATTTTCATTATGCCAACACCTTTTATGCACCTGCACATAGCGGAAAAGATTTATGAGAGAATTTCAGCCAACGGTGACGGCCGTTTACAAACTTCTCTCTCAGCAGAATGGCCCGCTTTTTACCTGGGCAGCGTTGCGCCGGACGTCAATGCTATTTCTACATTGCCGCGTGCCAGCACCCATTTCTACGACGTTCCGCCCGATCCGGACGAGACAGCTTATGGCACCATGCTGGCTCAATATCCGCAGTTGGCCGATGTGCAGGCGATGTCGCCGGGTCAGGCGGTTTGTGTGGCGGCGTACAGCGCCCATCTGATGTTGGACCTCATCTGGCTGCGCGAAGTGGTTTATCCCTTTTTCTTCCTGGCCCAAGATTTGGGCAGCCGCCAACAACGGCGTTTGACCCACTTCATTTTGCTCACGTACCTGGACACAATTGCGCTGAATGGGCTGCCGAAAACGGCCGTCTCCACCCTGGCTGCTGCCGAATCTAACCAATGGCTGCCGTTCATCGACGACGAAATTTTGGCGGCCTGGCAGGAAATGCTCGTGGAGCAGCTTCAGCCGGGTGCCCCCGTCAAAACGGTGGAAATTTATGCAGGACGAATGGGCATCTCCCCTGAAAAATTTGCCGCCAATTTACAGGACCCTGTTTGGATGCAGAAACAAGTTTTTGACAAAGTCCCGGTCGACCAGGTACAGCAAATTTTGCAAACGGCCGTTCCCAAAAGTATCGATCTCATCAATGATTATTTAGGTTTTGTCCGTTCTTAAGGTGTGAAGCATAAAATGTGATTTCTGGTTGGTAAGGCATCACGTTTCACGCTGAACGGTATCCTTCAAGGACAAAGGTATCCAATGACCCACACACCCACCCTCTCCCAAATTCGTGACACGGTGCAGGCTCGTTTTCCCGACGGCCGTGCCTTTGATGCGCCCATTGGCACCCCTCTGGAAGCATTCATTAAAGCAGCCCAGCCAGAAGCCAACGGCCGTATCGTGGCCGCGCTCAAAAATGGCCGGCTGCGCGAACTGTCTCACCCACTGCAAGTAGATGCGCTGCTTATTCCCGTCACGTCGGCTGATTCTGACGGCAGCCGGATTTACCGGCGCTCCCTCTGCTTTTTAATGATTGCCGCTGCCGATGAGATTTGGCCTGGCAGAATCATCACCATCCAACATTCCATGCCCTTTGGCGGTTATTACTGTGAATGTGACAATGGCGGCTGCACCGGACCGGAAGATTTGCAGCAGCTTAAGCAGCGGATGCAGGCGTTGGTAGATGCCGATTTGCCCATCCACCAGGTGCGCGTGCCGCTGGATGAGGCGCTGGAGCTGTTCCGCAAAGAGGGGGACCTGGAGAAGGCGAACCTGTTTGCCAAGCGGCGCAAAGATTACTTGACCATGTACGAGCTAAATGGCGTGCGCGATTATTTTCACGGCTTTATGGTGCCCCGCACCGGCTATTTGGATTTGTTTGATTTACGGCCGTATAAAGACGGCTTCATCCTGCAATTCCCGCGCCGCCATGAGCCGGACAGTCTGCAACCGTTTGAAGATGAACCTCGCCTGGCGCGGGTATTTCAGGAATATGACGATTGGCTGCGCATCATTGGCTTACCCAGCGTGTCGGCATTGAATAGTTCTTTGGCCAACGGCCGTCTTCAGCAAACCATATTAGTGGCCGAAGCGTTTCACCAGCAGCAGCTTGCCCAAATAACGGCTGAAATTGCCGGCCGCCGCCATGAAATTAAAATTGTGCTCATCTCCGGGCCGACTTCGGCAGGCAAAACCACCTTTAGCAAACGGTTGGCCATCCAGCTAATGGCCAGCGGCATCTTCCCCGTCACCATTGGCATGGATAACTACTTTGTCGATCGGGACATTACCCCGCGAGATGAAAAGGGCGACTACGATTTTGAAGCGCTGGAGGCGGTGGATGTGACCCTGTTTCGCGAGCATTTGAAGCTGCTGATGCAGGGCGAGATGATTGAGCAGCCCGTCTACAACTTCCACACCGGCAAGCGAGAAAAAGGGCCAAATTTACAGATTGGCCCTGAACATGTATTGCTGATCGAAGGCATTCACGGCCTGAATCCCAAGCTGGTGGAAGGGATTCCGCCGGAGGCGATGTACCGCGTGTTTATTTCCGCTTTTACCCAACTGAATCTGGACAAGCACAACCGCGTGCCCACCACCGATACCCGCCTGCTGCGCCGCATTGTGCGTGATGCCGCCCACCGGGGTTACTCCGCCGCCGATACAATTGCCCGCTGGCCCAGCGTGCGCCGTGGGGAAAAGCGGCACATCTTTCCCTACCAAAACAACGCCAATCTCTTTTTCAATTCGGCTTTGGTCTACGAGATGTCGGCAATGAAGCGGCTGGCGGAGCCGCTGCTGCTGCAGGTGGAGCCAGGCACGCCGGAGCGCATCGAGGCCAACCGGCTGCTGGCTTTTTTGCAATGGTTTGATCCAATCCCTACGGAAGGGCTGGAACTCATTGCCAGCGATTCAATTTTGCGCGAGTTTATTGGCGGTTCGATTTTGGAGAAGTTTGAGCTGTGGCGCAGTTGACGGTTATCGGTATTCGGTAAGCAGTGATCGGTAATCTGATTACCGATTACAGGCTGAGGCTGGGCAGGATGAAGCGGAACAGGGCGAAGATGTCTAGAAGGACTAAAGCGATGCCCAGCCCCAGCGGAAAAAAGTTGACCAGCAACGGCCGTTCCCGACGAAACGGCCGTTCCACCAACAGCAGCCACGTCCCCAGTCCCAGCGATAAGCCCAGAGAAATGGGAATGAGCGCCGGGAAGAGGTAGCGGCCCTGGTGCTGCACAAAGGTCAGATTGTAACCTACGTGAATAGCCAGCGTGAGCAAAAAAACCAGCCACAAAATAAGTACCGGCAGCCGGGAGCGGAACTGTACCGGCAGCTGGGTAGTGGTAAAGCGGTAAAGAAGTAATCCAAGAATGGCAGCGCTGGATAAGCCAAGCAGGAGCCAATAAACTTCTACACGCATTGGCACAGCCATCCAGCCAAACTGCCCCCAAAAGCTGTTAAATGTGGTTTGGAAAAAACGCTGTATGGTCTCTTCTAACCCATACCGGCTGATCCACTCAACCGTGCGGGGCTGCCCCACCACCACGGCATCATGGGCTGCCTTGCCCAAAACGTCCAATCCCCCATAAACGACGACATTGCGCACCCACCAGACGGCCCCCAGCACAAAAGCGGGGGCAAACAGCAGCACGCCTGCCTGAAACAACCGCTGCCAGGTGCCCCAATATTGCCACAGCAGCACCACGGCCAGCACCGGAGCCATCAGATAAACGGTGGCTTTGGTGAGGAATCCCAATCCTAGAATGAAGCCGAGCCCAATCAGCCAGCGGCGGTCATCTCCCCGCCGGCGAATGCCGTCGCGGGTGACCCAGCGCAGCGTCAGGTAGAGCAGCAGGGCGATGAGCAGTTCAGACAGGCTGTCGTTGTTGACGGAAGCCAGCATGGCGACGTGTTGGGGGATAAAAGCAATGAATACGGCCGTTGACCACGCCACCCATTCCGCCTCGGGAAACAGCAGCCGGGCCGTGCGAATGGCCAGCCAGATCACGCCGGCACCCAGCAGTAATGAAGTCAGGCGCAAGGGGAGCAGCGCCCCGTCAAACAGCATAAAAATGGGGGTGAGCAGCAAATAGTAAAGAGGTGGCTGCCAATCTTCGTATTCAATAGATTCCACAGAATACTCAGGCGCAAAGCGGGCGTTGGTAATTTCTTCCAGGTAAGCCTGATCATAATCACCTTCGGCGATGACGGGGAGACGGCCGTTTGCCAGTTGGCGAATGTAATTGTAGTGAGCCGGCTCATCCGGCGCTTGCCAGTCAGGCACCTGGGCCGCGTACAATGTCCCAACCAACAGATAACATGCTAAAATAAGCAGCAGTGGCCAACGTTTCTGCATCATACCCTAATCTTAACCAGTTCCAGAAATATGGCGAGTATATTGGCATGTGCGTTGTTGTTTTGTAGGGAAAACAGAGTTTGTAGTTTTCGGCTGCGCTACCAGTCCAATAGTACCATAGGGCGTAGTCAGGAATTTGGGTACACTGGTACTATCTGGCTACTGTGTCTGTTTTAGTGCTATTATTAGTATGATTTTGATCACGGAACTGTTTAGCTATGTCCTTGTAGTTAGATTTCTTGCCAGAGAATTAGGAAGATGATATCCAGCCTGTCACCATCCACTAAGAAGAGAGCTGCGGCGTATACGGCCGTTGTCCTCCTGCTGATCATTGGTCGAATCTTTGTCGATCAATCGGGCTGGTTCGGCTCGCCAAATTTGCACATGTTGATGGAGTTTATGGCCGCCAGCCTGGCTCTGTTTGTGGGCGCTTTGGCGCTGGTGCGCTTTTACACCAGGCAAAACAGCGTTTACTTCTTTATTGGCACCGGATTTATCGGGGCAGGGCTGCTCGATGCCTATCATGCCATGACCACGGCCACCACCTTTGATTTGTTGGCGACAGACATTTTTACGCTCGATTTTTGGCAGTGGAATCCTTCCCCTACATTTTTATCCTTACTCATGGCCGGCAGTTGGTTTATCTGGCAGCGGAAAAAGAGATTGGGGGAAAATACCCGGCAATATTACCTGATTGTGGCCCTTGTGGCTGCGGTCAGCGTGGTGGCGTTTACCATCATTCCCCAGCCACCAATTGATGCTTCCATCTATTTGCCGGGTCGCGTGATGGCGATTCTCAATACGGTTTTTTTCCTGATTGCCCTCATTGGCTACCTGAATAAGGGGGAATGGCGGCAAGATACATTTGAGAATTGGCTGATAGCTGCCTTGATTGTAAACGTGTTGGCTCAGGGCCTTTTTATGTATTTTGCCCAGATGCCGTTTGATCCGTTGTTTGATGCGGCCGTCCTCCTCAAACTCATCGGCTACCTGTGTGTTCTTGTGGGCTTGCTCACCAGCATGTACACTACCTTCAAAGAGGTAGAGCAGGTGGCCGCCAGCCAGCGCAGCGCCAATGAAGCTCTCCAGCGCGAAGTTATTGAGCGCAAACGGGCTGAAGCAGCCGAACAGGAACAGCGCAACCTGGCCGAAGCGCTGCGGCAGGTGGGTATCGCCCTTAACTCCACCCTCGATTTTGATCTGCTGCTGAACGCCATTCTGGACCAGATTGGGCCAGTGCTGCGTTACGACACGGCCAACATCATGCTGGTGCATCAGGATGAGATCGAAATTGTGGTCACCCGTGGCTACGACCCCAGCAAAGAGCTGCGCCAGCCGCGTCACTTTGATATTGAGTCCCGCCCCAGCCTGCTGCACATGGTGGATACGGCCGAACCCCTCATCATCCCCGACACCTTTGAAGCCGGGGCGCTTTGGGTTGATGCCGAGTTATCCCCGCACGTTCGTTCCTGGGCCGGCGCGCCCATCATTGTAGAAGGCGAAGTGGTCGCCTTTTTGGCCCTGAATTACAGTGAGCCTGGCTTCTACCAGCCGGAAAGCGCCGCCCGGCTCAAAGACTTTGCCATTCAGGCAGCCATTGCCTTTGAAAATGCCGAACTATACAAGCAGCTGCAGCAGCGCGTGGCCGAACTTACCACGCTCAACCGCATCAGCCAGGCCATCACCTCCACACTTGATCTTACCGAAACATTGACCATCATCACCGAGAACACCACCAAACTGCTGCAAGTGGATGCTGCTTCGGTGGTGCTGCACGATAAAGAGGCCAACGATTTGTGGTTTGCTGCCGCCTCTGGCGAGGCGTCGGAGTTTGTGCAGGGCAAGCGGCTGGCGCTGGGACAGGGTATTTTGGGCTGGGTGGCCCAATCGGGCGAGCCGCTGCTGGTGCCAGACACCGCCACCGACCCGCGCTATTTTGGTGACTTTGATGCCGAGAGCGGCTTCCAGGCACGCTCTATTTTGTGCGTGCCCTTGCTGGTGAAGGAGCAGCCTATTGGGGCGATTGAAGCCATCAACAAAGAAAACGGCACCTTTGACGAAGAAGATTTGCGCCTGCTGACCCGTCTGGCGGTTCCGGCGGCCACCGCCATTGAAAATGCCCAGCTTTTTGCCCAATCGCAGCAGGAAATTACCGAACGCAAGCGCGTAGAAGCGGCGCTGGAAGTGGAGCGGGCCCAATTGGCCCGGCGCGTGGAAGAGCGCACGGCCGATTTACGAACCGCCAATGCCGAACTGGCCCGGGCCGCGCGTATGAAGGATGAGTTTTTGGCCAGCGTAAGTCATGAACTGCGCACCCCCCTAAACGCCGTGTTGGGCATTTCTGAGGCGCTGCAAGAGGGTGTGTTCGGCGATATGAACGAGAAACAGATTGGTTCGCTGCGCAGCATCGAAGAAAGCGGCCGTCACCTGCTGGCGCTCATCAACGACATTTTGGATTTGTCCAAAGTGGAAGCAGGTAAGCTGGAACTGGAAATGGCTCCGATGTCGGTGGAAGCGGTTTGCCAGGCCAGTTTGCGCATGGTGAAGCAAAACGCGCACAAAAAGCGGCTGCGCATCAATTCCTCTTATGATGGCAATGTCACTACCCTGGTGGCCGATGAGCGGCGCGTGAAGCAGGTGCTGGTGAACTTGCTCAGCAACGCCGTGAAGTTTACGCAGGAAGGTGGCGAGATTGGCCTGGAAGTGGTAGGAGATGAAGAGGCCCACGCGCTGTTGATCACCGTTTGGGACACGGGCATTGGCATTGCCGATGACCATTTGCAGCAGTTGTTTCGGCCGTTTGTGCAGCTAGACAGTCGTCTTTCGCGCGAGTTTGCCGGGACCGGCCTGGGGCTTTCGCTGGTGCTGCGCATGATGGAGCTGCACGGTGGCAGCGTGGCCGTAGACAGCGAGGTTGGCCGCGGCAGTCGTTTTACCGTTTCCTTCCCCTGGCATCCCACTGAGGCCGGTGTGAACCAGCTTGTTGAGGAGGAACTGTACGACAATCCGCCTTATCTGGCACCGTGGCACAACGTGATGATTGTGGAAGATTCGGCCCCGACGCAGGCGCAGCTCAAGCGGTATTTTGAGGCAAGTGGCGTCTCGATTCGCGCTTTTACTGAGGTAGAAGCAGCCCAGGCGGCCCTTTTGGCTGAACCACCTGATTTGCTTGTCTTAGATGTTTTCTTGCCGGATGGTTCTGGCCTGGATTTGTTGACGACGATCCGGGCAAATCCAAAAACGGCGCAGATGCCCGTTTTGGTTGTATCCGTGTTGGACGATCCGACGCAAGTTTTGGCGGCGGGGGCAGATTATTATCTGGCCAAGCCGTTTACGCGGGCGCAGATGTACATGGCGCTGCAAGCCGTTTCTTTAAAGCGGAATGGATTTGTGCGGCAGGATACGGCCGTCAAACAACCCCTCATCCTGCTGGCAGAAGACCATGAAGCCAATATCAATCTTTTTTCCAGTTATCTCATCACAAAAGGGTTTGATTTAGTTTTGGCGCGCAATGGTCTGGAAGCAGTAGCGCGCACGCGGACAGAAAAACCAGATCTCATCTTGATGGATATTCAGATGCCGCAGATGAGCGGTTTGGAAGCCATTCGTAAAATTCGGGAAGATGAAGATACGGCCGTATCCCAAATTCCCATCATCGCCGTTACCGCCCTGGCAATGCCCGGCGACCGAGAAGCGTGCCTGGAAGCCGGTGCCGATGCTTATCTCAGCAAGCCAATCAGCCTTCGCCGCCTGGTGGATATGATTCAATCCCAGTTGGCCTTGTCTGAAAATAAAAATGCAGCTACTGTATAGATAGCTATGAATGAAAAACCTCAGATATTAATTGTTGATGATGAATCGTACGCGCGGCAGACCATTGAAATGCTGCTGCTGAAAGAGTCGTACGAACTGTTCTTTGCTGAAGATGCGCATGAGGCATTGGCACAGCTAGACGATGAAGTCCCTGATGTGATCTTGTCTGACGTGATGATGCCCAATATGGACGGGTTTGAACTGTGCCAGCGCATTAAGCGGAACCCCAAATGGAATCACGTGCCCATTATTTTGGTTACGGCGTTGGACAGCAAGCAAGATTTGGCGCGTGGCCTGGAGGCCGGGGCCGATGACTTTTTGCATAAACCGATCAACGGCCTGGAGCTGCGGGCCAGGGTGCGTTCCATGCTGCGCATTAAGCAGCGGCACGATGAGCTGCAAGCTGCGCTGCAAATGCGCCAGGATTTGGCCAACATGATTGTGCATGACATCCGCAGCCCGCTCTCCACGATCCTCATTTATTGTGATTTATTGGAGCCGGAGCTGGATGGCAATGTGCAGACGCTGGACACGATTCGTGGCGAGGCCAACCGGCTGAGCTCGTTTCTGACCGACATGCTGATGATGGCCAAAATGGAACACGGCCGTTTGATGCTCAGCCAATCTCCGGTAGATATTAATGAACTGGCAATGGCCGTCAAGAACAGCTACGAGCCGATGGCGCGTCTGAAGGATATAAACTTTCACCTGGACTTACCAGACGAGAGCAACAAACTGTCGTTGGACGCCAATTTGTGGCGGCGCGTGTTGGATAACCTTGTCTCTAATGCCGTGAAGTTTTCGCCAACCGGGGGCAATATTACGTTAAAAGTGCGTTATGATGACGCCGGCCCCAGCCGCAACGGCAATGTGCCTCATCTAAACTTACAGGTGATTGATGAGGGGCCAGGCATTGCAGCGGAGCATTACGAGACCATTTTTGATAAGTTCAAAATTGTAGCCACCGGGCGGCGGGATGTGAAGCAGGTCGGTTTGGGCTTAGCCTTTTGCAAGATGGTTGTGGAAGCGCACAACGGCCGTATCTCTGTTTCTGCCAATAAGCCTCGGGGATCGATCTTTACCGTAGAGCTTTAACTTTTTGCTAAATTTCGACGTTGAAGACAGTGCCTTGCGGTAAGTTGGGGGTGACGTAAATACGGCCGTGATGGGCCTCAACTACTAATTTACAGAATGCCAATCCTAGTCCAACCTGCTCTTGTCCGGCTTGTTTGAGCGTCACAACTTCATATTTGTTGAAAATGCGTTCATAATTTTCTGGGGCAATGCCAGGCCCCTGATCCATCACTTGTAAGCGAAAAGAAGGTGTAGCAGACCTGTCGTTATTACTCTTCAGATAGCGCAGACGTAACGTAATCTCGCTCTGATCCGGCGCATATTTGAAAGCGTTGGACAGCAAGTTGTCCAGCACGCGCTTAAATAAAGTGGGATCGATAGAAGTTAAGCGACGTTCTTCCGGTAAATCCAGCTTTAGCTGAAATCCTTGAAGCTGCGCCACCTCTTGATGACCTTTAACCACATCTTCAATAAGCCGGCCAATATCTTTCGGAGAGCAGGTTAGCTTAAGCAGGCCTTCTTCCATTTTGGCAGTCGTCAATATTTCATCTAGAAATCCGGTAAGATTGCGCAAACTATCCCGAATCAGGATTGCGTATTCCTTGTCGCGTGGCGTGAGCTGGTTTCGTTTAAGCAGAATATTGTTGTACAGAGTGGCCACCGTTAGCGGATTGCGCATATCGTGAATGAGCATGTGGGCCAAATCTTCACGCAGCTGCATGATGGATTGCAAAGAATCGTACTGATTTTTGATGCGCAGCATGGTCCGCACGCGGGCGCGTAGTTCAGCCCCGTTCACCGGCTTGGACAAAAATTCATCGGCACCTGATCCCAAACCTCTTAACATATCATCTCGGCTGTTGAGCGCGGTGACGAGAATGATGGGAACGTAACTGCGAGCAGGGTCTTGTTTTATCTCCTGACAAACATCATAACCATTCACATAAGGCATCATCACATCCATCAAAATGACGTCTGGTTTTAGGGTATCGAACGTTTGTAGCAGTTCTAAACCGCCCGTGACCTGCGTGACCCGGTAAGATTCCACCGAAAGTTGTTCAGCAATCACTTCACGAGCCATATGATTATCATCGACAATGCAGATGTGGGGTTTGGTGTTGGCTGGGGTCACTGTGGCTGTTTCCTTATGATTGCGGATGAATTTTAACAGTGGGTTAAGCGGATAACGGCCGTATCTAAGGAACTCTCTACAAGGTGTATGGCTACAGCCCAAATCTCGCTGCCATCGACAATGAGATGTTCAACAACTTCAACTTTGAGTAGGGAAAATGAGGCGTTGTGACTGGAGGAGAAGATGAGGTAGCGCATGATGGTGGACGATGGCCGTTTCGGCCAATCGAGCCAGGCGAATGATGGATAACATTGGTAAGCCGACCGGACCAACGGCAGAAATTTTTGCCCGGCCGGCAATAGTTCATCGGCCAACAGGCCCAAGAAAAGGCGCGCCTGTTTGTTGGCGTAAACAATTTCATCGGCCGCGTTGATCAGCAAGTAGCCGGGAGATACTTCTTTGGCCTCCCGTGGCTTATCTATAAATTGTGCTGCGAATGGTGCGGCTGGCTTATGCATTGGGATTTTCCTCACAGAGCAGGTAATGATGGTTCAGCCCATTGTGGTTGTGGTCATTGGTGGACCGGTTTTTTTCGTCTGAATCAATCGGAAGCTTTTGCGGCAGCATAACGGTAAAACAACTGCCAACACCAACCTGGCTTTCTACTGAGACAGAGCCGCCGTGCAATTTTGTCAGGCGATGAACCAGTGAAAGCCCCAGCCCGGTCCCTTCGTGTTGGCGTGCCAGGCTGCTGTCTAGCTGCACAAAAGGCTTAAACAACTTGCCAATGTCTTCTTCAGCAATCCCGATGCCACTGTCCCAAACCTGGAAATGCACCCTACCTTCGGCAGCATCATTGAATATGTTTAGGCCAACTTCACCTTGTGCCGGTGTGAATTTAACTGCATTACTCAAAAGATTGATCAGGATTTGCTTCAGGCGACGCTCGTCAGCCTGGCAGGTTTTTAGCGAATGGGCGATACTGGCCTGGAGCTTGATTTGCTTTTTATGGGCCATTTGCCGCACAAATTGCAGGCTGCTTTCACAAAGTGTGTCTAGCGTAACGGTTTGAATATCCAGCGTAACCTTCTCGGCCTCAATTTTGGCCATGTCCAAGATGTCGTTAATGAGTTCCAATAGGTGACGGCCGCTTTGTTCTATGACTTGCAGCGAAGATGCCTGCTTCTCATTTAACCGGCCGTGAATACCTTCCAGCAAGATTTCTGACTTGCCTAAAATGGCGTTGAGCGGGGTGCGCAGTTCATGGCTCATATTGGCCAGAAACTCATCTTTGGTGCGCAACGCTTTGCCCAATTGGGAATTGGCGGCATTCAATTCATCGCTGCTGGCGCGTAAGGCCCGTTCAATTTTATTCCGTTCTGTGATTTGGGTTTCTAATGCTTGGGCATGCTCTTGCAGTTGTTCATAAAGACGGACGGTCTCCAGGGCCAGGCCGGCGTGTTCGGCAAACACAGTGATGATGCGCCTGGCACGTTCATCAAACCCATGTAGCTGGGGTGAGTGCAAATCAATGGCGCCGATGATGAGATTGTAGGCACGTAAGGGGATAACGAGTTCAGATTGGGTATACGTGTTATCAGGCAGGTAGCGCGGGTCCTGGGTGACGTCCGGCGCGTAAATGGTTTCGCCCTGGCGAACGGCCGCCGCTACCAGACCATCCCCTTTTAACGGAATAGTGTCGGTGGCGGGGCCATAGAAACGGCCGTATCTTGCCAGCCAAACTAAATGATTATCATCCGTTATCGGCTCAAGGCTGAGGCGGTCTGTGTTTAGTTTAATCGGCTCCTGCAAAAGCAACACACCGCAGGAATCAAACCCCAGTTCATTGACCGTAATCTCAGCAATTTGTTCTGCCAGCTCTTCGATACCGGATGGTTTAAAGAGTTGAATGGCTGCCTGATAAATTTCGTTGACCTCAGCGGCGTTTGATTTAATTTGTGATTCGGCCGCGCGCCGTTCCGTTAAATCTGTAATGGTGGCAATTGAGCCAATGATTTTGCCTTGCGGATCGTAATGGGGCACGCTGTTTACCAATACGTAGAGAGGCGCGCCATCTGCCCTTAGCAGGCACGCTTCATATGAATTGGACTGCCCTTCCAAATTTTGCATTTGCGCTTGAATTAGCTTCGGCTGATCGTCAGGATGGGTAAAATCCAGGGTGGTTTTGCCGGTTAGCGCCCCTGGCTCAAAGCCAAGCATGTGGGCATAAGCCGGGTTAATATAGTCGATGACACCCTCAACCGTTGCCGTCATCACCCCCTGGCCCATGGTGGCCATCACTTGTTGGGCAAAGTTTCGTTCTTTGGCCAGTAACTCTTCTGACTTTTTGCGCATCAGCGCGTTGACAAAAATAGTGCTAACCACCTGCAGTGAAACCGCTTTTTCGCGCTGCCCGGCCACAAACGGTTGTCGAGAATCCAGCCCAAAAAAGCCGAAAGTTTCCTTATCGTAAACCAGCGGAATAATGAGCGCCGAGCGGACCCCCTGTAATCTCAGCAGCTTTATTTCATTGCTGCCTTCTTCCACATCATCTTTTATATCTTGAATGTAAATAATTTTTTGCTGCTTCAGCCGCGGCATCCAATGCTGAAACAGATCGGCGGGAAGGGTTTTGAAATCTTCCAGGGTCCTCTGACATGAAGGGCGGCACCATTCGTGGCTGTTTTTAAGGGCACGGCCGTTTTCCTCAAACAAATAAATGTAGCTGCGATCATAGTTGGCAAATCGGCCAATTTTTTCCAAAGCCCGGTTGATATTGTCATCAATTTCAGCCGTCGTCAGGTTAATAAACCGGGTAGAAATTGTGGTGAGGATGTGGTCGAAGACCAGGCGATTTTGCAATTGCCGTTCCGTTTTTATACGTTCGGCAATTTCTCTTTCCAACTGCTCATTCGTGCGCTTGAGGGCATCGGTACCGGCCTGTACGCGCCTCTCCAACAGCTCATTGGTGCGCCGCAATCGTTGGCTTTCTTGTTGCAAGAGCCGGGCGGCAGAAGTGGGTTGTTTTGATGGCTCCATATTAGTAGTCATAACACGCTGCTTGTTTTGAGAAGCGAGCAAAGCTTTTCTGTAATGATAGGGGGGCAATTGAGGTCTGACAATAGCCGTGAAGTATGAGACGGCCGTCTAAAAGGGCAGACCTTAGGCCTACATCACCCCAACGGTTTTTTCACGGCGATAGTTCGTCATTTTCACGGTCGTTTAAACGCTGCTATGACATAATTTGCCCAGAAGATATCTTTTGATCCATAACCTGATAAGGGGTCTGGCTGCCAGTCAGTCAGGCTAAACAGAGAAGTGCAAACAGACCGTCCATTTGATTTAGAAGAAATTGATTCCCTAGAGGAGCTAGAAGCCCCACCGCTATTTCGCCCCATGATTTTGTGGTTGGGCGTGTTGGGCCTGGCGATTCTTTTTATCCCCCTCTATCTCATGGCCAATTCGTTAGGCGGTGAAGTGGCTCAGCTAGAAGCCGAGGTCGTCCCGCTGCAAACGGCCCTGGCCGCCACGCCCGGCCCGCTGCCCCAGGCCCAAGAGATGATTGTGACGTTGACGGCCGTCCACAACCAAACCGATCAACTAGAGGCCATTTTGCCGGTGCTGGAAGCGGAAAACGTAGATTGGAACGCTGTTATGGCGGCCATCAACAACGTGGACGGCAGCGGGGTTAAGCTAACGGGCATTGAGCAATCCGATGACCAACTGCTGATACACGGCCGGGCGGCCAACGAAGACTTCGTAACGGATTATGTCCGCCAGCTAGAAACGTCCGGGCAATTTAACCAGGTGGTAATCCAATCAATCGTCCCGGTGGCAGAACCGTTCTTTACACCCACGCCGACACCGTCGCTGCCTACAACCACGCCTACTTCAGCAGTCACCAACACGCCCAGACCCACGACCGCGCCTACCAAAGCCCCTGTTACGCCCCTGCCCACCGCCACGCCCAAGCCCAGGCTCACCGACGATTATGAATGGGATGACACAACGCCCAAACCGATTTTTGTGGGGGCACCGTCGCAGGTTCATAACTTTTACCCAAATTTTGATGTAGACAATGTCATCTTCCTGGCCAAAGCGGGCCGCACCTACGAGGTCAGCACCAACTTTTTGGCTCCCGGCGTAGACACTTTTATCACCGTTACCTACGACGATGTTCAGCTTACCAACGATGACGCCGCGCTGGGCACGCTGGCCTCCAGCGTGACGCTGCAAGCCCCACCAGATCGTGACGTAGAGGTACGGGTGCAGGTGACCAACCGGGGCGTGTATGGGCCGGACCAATGGTACGATTTACAGGTAGTAGAAATTGTGCCCACTACACCCACGCCGACCATCACGCCCACCAACGCCCCGCCAACTATTACGCCATCCCCCACGCAAGATTTGCGCGACAGCTATGAGCCAAACGACGTGGACCCCAACCCGATTGCCATTGGCGAAGTGCAGATTCATAATTTTTTCCCCGATAATGATTTGGACAAGGTGGGATTTTTGGTGAAGAACGGCCGTTACTACCAAATCCTCACCTCGCAGTTGGGGGTAGGGGTGGATACGGCCGTCACCGTTGAGTTCAATAACGAGGCGTGGAGCAACGACGATTATGACGTGCCCGGCTCCGGTAACTTTGCTTCAGCCGTCTGCTTTCCGGCGGAGGCGGATGGGACGGCCGTGGCCACCATCAGCAACGTGGGGCAGCAGTTTGGTGCCAGTAAAACCTACATCGTTTCCGTGCGGGAAGTGCCCTTCCTCAAGGTTGATCCTGAAGCGATTGATTTTGGTGCGGTAGCCCAGGGAAGTGGCCCGCTCACACAAGCGGTGCAAATTGAAGGCACCGAGCCGCTGGATTGGGAAGTTACCACCGAAACGCCCTGGCTCAGCACTGACGTCATCACCGGCACCACACCGGCCACGCTCGGCGTCACGGCCAACATTTCTGGCCTGAACACAGGCGTGCATGAGGGTGAGCTCACCCTGCGCTGGGCCGATTTTTGCCACCAGATTATTCCTGTGACCGTTCAGGTTGATCCGGCACAGAGTGAACTGCCGGCCGGATACGGCCGTCCCCAAGCTATAGCCAAACGAGCTTTGCTCCAGGCCGAGACGGTGGAATTTGTCATTGTCGTCACGCTTAAACCGGTGGATCCATAATGGACTTTGATTTTGACTTAGCCGACATTGTCGATTACCTGCGGGAAAATTTATTCGCCGTAGCGGCGGTGGCCATCATGGTGCTGCTGCTCATTGGCTACCTCGTTTTCACGGTCCGTACGCTCTTGCCGCGCTGGCAGCAGCGCACGGAGCTGGCCACTGCTTCTGCCACGGTGGAGGCTGCTTTTGAAGCCCGCACCGCCCAGCAGCAAGCCGCGGCTGGGCAGCTTGGTACGCAAATTGAAGCGGCACGGGCCGAGTTTAACGAACTGGCCAACCGCTTCTTAACGGAAGCGCAGGCAGCCGCTTTTTTGGATAGCTTGTATGACAGCGCGGCAGCAACGGCCGTCTCCATTGTTGATTTGCAGGCGCAGGCCGTGACCCAGGGTGCCGCCGCTGCCGGTGAAAAACCGGTGTACGACACGCGCCAGTTTCGGCTGTTGGTGGAAGGCGATTTGGTTCAGTTGAATCAATTTGTGGGGCGCATTGAGCATACGGCCGTGACCGGCATCAATCTCCAAAATCTAGCCATCACCCAGGGCGGCAATGATGCGGCCGGCGTATTAACTCTAGATTTATTTATCTATACGTCACCGTTTTCCACTGGCGAGTCCGTAGCCGAGCTACCAGACCCGCTGGCCACGCCCATTTCGCCCACACCTGCTGTTTCGCCCACGCCAGACGTAACCTCATTGCTGGGCGAGCTAGACGATCCCTGGGCGGCCGAAAATTGGCCGGAAGTCATCCGCCTCATCCAGGAAATCCGCCAACTGGCCCCCAATGAAGCGGGCATGACGGAAAAGCTGTATGCAGCGCGGGTGAATTATGGCTATCAATTGGCACAACTGGGGGAAACCACCGCAGCCGCCGAACAGTTTGAGCAGGCCCTGGCCATCATCCCGCAAGGTACCGAAGCCGAAGCCGGGCTGCAATCTCTCTTTGCCCCCACCGCCACGCCGACGCCCGAAGCCACCATCTATGTGGTGCAGCGCGGCGACACGCTGTTCTCCATTGCCCGTCGCTTTGGCACCACTGTAGACGCGGTTAAGGCCGCCAACGGGCTGGTGAACAATAACATTACGCCAGGGCAGCAGCTAACCATTCCCTAAAAAGCTGCGTGAAACGTGAAACGTGATGCGTGACGGAGAAAACACGTTTCACGCTTCACGCCAGTGTACGGACGCCGCGCCACATGGGGGTTTGGTCGTAGTCAAAATAGCGGGCTTTGTGCAGGGTGAGTGCGTCGCTTCGCTGGATGCCGTGGGGGAGACGGCCGTTATAAATCCGAATTGAGTGATAATAACTGGGAGATAGTTCGTAAACTGCTTTGGCGTGGGCTTCGCTGCGGCTCCAGCCCACTTGGGCGGCTTCGTTGGTAAACAGCACCAGATTGGCATAATTGCCGTCGTTGAGCAGCATGGTGCTGTAGCTAATGAGGCCTTCGTGCTGCGGAATTTCTTTCATCAGCGTTTTGTCAAATTCTTGGGCCAGCTCAA
The DNA here is from genome assembly GCA_937967805.1 of uncultured Anaerolineaceae bacterium. The sequence continues at coordinate 1,471 of CALBTC010000044.1, read as the reverse complement.
TATCGGCCTGGGAGCGGCTCTGGCCAAAAAAGCCAACGACGTGGATAAGGCCCATCTGTGCAAAATGCTGCGGATTGGCCAGCACCAGACGATGAATCCAGCTGTTTTTCTCCGGCAGGTTGAACAAAATCGTCTGCGGCGATTTGGAGGGCATGTGGGGATTTTGCAGGGTTAAACAGAGTTGGTGAGCCATGTAGCGCAATGTGCTTAGGTCACCATGAATGTGGGTGGGGTGGGTAAACGGCCGTTCGGCAAGAATGTCAGTAGGGGATAATTGAACGACGTTTTCCATGGGGTTTGGTACCTCCTTTTAGGTCATGGTTTCGTTTGCTAGCGGTGTAGCAAATCACAGCTAACTTTGCAGAATTAGTCGGCGGTTTCGTCGTGGTTTGCCTAAGTAAAAGCGGAATTCGCCTTTAGTCTAGTTCGGAAAACCTTTCCGCTTTTACAGCAAAGCCAAGCTCGGCCGAAATTTTTTGGCAGGTGGCCAGCAGTATTGGTAGATGTTCCTGGAAAATTGCATCACTCAGCCGGTAAGATGGACCGGAGATGGATATGGTAGCTAATAAACTCCCTTTATGGTTATAAATTGGTGCCGCCACCGAACTGAAGCCGGGTTCATATTCCTCATGCACGATGGCGTACTTTTGTTGGCAAATTTGGTTGAGCTGCCGAGTTAACTGGAAGCTGTCGGTGATCGTTTTGTCGGTGTATTGCTTGAGCGGACTGGGCAGAACGGCCGTGCGTTCTTCCTCTGTCATGTGGGCCAAAATGAGCTTGCCGCTGGCGGTGCAGTGCAAAGGCGACCGGCGGCCAATCCAGCCGATGTATTGAATCGGCTGCGGGCTGGCGGCGCGATCGATATTAACACATTCCGTGCCGTCCAGCACCGTCACGTTGACCGTTTCCTGGGAGGCGGCTACCAGATCGGCCAGATGTGGCTGGGCCGCTGCCCGCGCATTCAATCGCCCCAAAGCCACGCCCGCCAGACTCACCAGCCCAATCCCCAGGCGATATTTGCCTGTTTCCAAATTTTGGTTGATCAGCCCCTCCGCTTGCAGCGTGGCAATCATGCGCGAGACGGTGCTCTTATGCAAGTCCAGGCGGCGGCTCAGCTCCGAGACGCCGAGCTCTGGCTCGGCCTCCGTGAAGCTGCGCAAAATAGCGGCAGCGCGCTGCACAGATTGTACCGGGGCGGTTAAAGTGTTGCTTTTTTGACTCATTGGTCTTTGTTGCGTATTGTGAAACACTGTTTTAGCATACGGGTCAAGTTAGTATAACCTTAGTCTGGTGAACTTTCAAACCGACTTACTCTATTACTTTTTATATGAATAGAAAACGGTGCTACAATGCGTCACGCTGCTGTCACGAATAGATGGTAGCCTCCCTCAAGTGTTCAGGCGAAAAACAAGGAGAAAAAATGATGTTGATGGATAACCCCCAGGATTGGCAGGAAAGAATGCATTCATTA
>CALBTC010000043.1 GCA_937967805.1 uncultured Anaerolineaceae bacterium | reverse complement strand
TGAAGTAGACATAAGCAAAACCGGCCGGACCAAACATGACGGCCGTTCGCGGCGTCGGTTGAGCATCGTTCACCCGTTCGCCGTGGCAGGCCAGATCGCGCTCCTCACCGTCACAATACGCTTCCGTTTCCACGATAATGCCGCTGAGGAGACGGCCGTCTAGCCGGCGCACCAGCTTTTTGCCCAGCAGCGCCTGGGCCACTGTCCGGGCCGAATGAGCATAAAAGGCTTGCGGTAGTTTAGGCATTGTCTTTTCAGAAAACGGCCTCACGCAAAGTCGCAAAGACCGTTTGGCGCACTTGGCGGCTTGGCATGAGATTGGCATTCATGTTGACTGTTCTGTATCAGGTTGCACCAGCGGCAGGTGGACAGTAAAGCAAACACCTTGATCCGGCTCGCTTTCCAGGGAGATTTCACCACCATACAGCGTCAACAGTTCCCTGACAATAGCCAGCCCCAACCCATTGCCGGACAGGCCGGACTCGATGGCCTGGGCACCCCGGAAGAAGCGGTCGAAGATGAACGGCCGTTCCGCTTCAGGAATACCGGGACCATCATCACAGACTTGGATTTTGAACATGCCGGTGAGCGAGTCTTGTCCCAAAGCCAACACCTGAATCAGTCCACCTTCAGATGTGTAAGACAAACTGTTATCCATTAGCCGGGAAAAAATCTTCTCCAGTTGGTAAGATTCTATAAAAAGTATAGGCGCTTGCATTGCCACTTCGTCAGGGAAGGCAAGCTGCAACGTTCTGTTTTCACGTTCGGCCCGCTCCTCAAAGTGGGGCCAAAACATTTCCCAAAAGTCACATAAATCTACCGCCGCCTCAGGATTTGGCACATTTTCCGCGTCTAGCCGGGAAATATCCAGCAAATCTTGAATAAGCCGGGCCAGGCGATCAATCTCATCATGCAGCACGGAAAAGTAGCGGGGGAAATTTTCTGGCTTGCCTTTTTTGAGTAGAGAAACATACGTCTTGATATTGGTCAACGGCGTGCGCAGTTGGTGCGAAACGTTGGCAATAAATTCCGTTTTAAGCCGTTCCAGTTCCTTCAGGCGCGAAATATCAGAATGAACGCTGACAAAGCCGGTTACTTCCCCTTTATCAGCCACAATGGGCGTAATCGTGACGGCGACATCATAGGTATGGCCATCCTTGTGCTCATTGATAAGCTCACCCATCCAGCTCTTTTGCGCCTGCAAGCTTTGCCACATTTCAGTATAGACCGTTTTTGGCATTTGCGGACTGCCCAATATGCGGGTGTTTTTGGAGCGCAGCTCTTCCCGACTGTAACCGCTCTGGCGTTCCATCGCCGGATTGGCGTACATGATATTTGATTCGGTATCAGTTAGAAGAATGCCTTCACCGGCACTTTCTAAGATGGCGAACAGCCTATCCCGTTCTAACTTTAGCTCACGAGTGCGTTGGGCCACTTCTTTTGCCAGTCCAGCCGCCTGTATTCGTAAGGTTTCATACAGGTTGGCCCGTTCCATGACGGCAGCGATATTACCGGCCAGGGTGGTTAAAAAGTCAATATCGCGCTGAGGAAACGCTTCGGCTTCCGGGCTGGCAACATCTATCACGCCAACCACTTCCTGGTTGAGCTTAAGCGGCACAACCAGTTCAGACAAGACATTGCTCACTGTGGGAAAGTAATGGGAATCTTCAAGCACGTTGGGAGCATAATACGGCCGTCCGCTCTTCACAACCTGGCCAACGATGCTGTGATCTAGCGGAATGCCTTTTTCCTCAAACTTTTCGGCTACTGGGGCGTAGGAAGCATGGGGTCTCAGCTCCTGGGTTTCAGTATCGTACATCACAAAGCCAAAAATATGGGGGAACAGCTCAGCCCCTACCGTTTTGGTTATTTTTTCCAGGAAGTTATCTATGTTGAGTGAAACGGCCGTTTCCTGAGACACCTGGTGCAAGATGGCCAGCTCCTTCGCCTGCCGCATCGTTTCATCATACAGACGGGCATTCTCAATGGCCACGGCCGCCTGGTTGGCAAATGTGGCTACCATACGGCCGTCCTCCTCAGAATATTGATCGACGCGCATACCATCAACACTCAAAATACCGTTGATCTCACCCTTGACCACCAAAAAGGCCCCAATCCAGGCACGCGCCCTATCGTCCCCTGCCAGGTTTATCCAGGAAGAAACAGTTCTCAAATCTGCGGCAACTGTCCATCCGGGCGGAATAGCAATTTGGGCAAAGACGTGATCAGATGGCAAAACAAAATCACGGGAATCCAAAAACGAGGCCGGAAAGCCTCGCGCCTTTACCAGCGTAAATTGGTCATTCGCCTTGTCCAGCCGATAAAGAGATGCGGATTTGTAAGCAACCACCCGGCTAAGCAGATCAAAAATATGCTCATACACTTCTTCAAGCTGTAAACTTGTCGTCAACAGCGCCCCTACTTTTTGCAAGGTTCTGGATAAATTAAGCTGCCGCCGCTCATTGGCAAATAATCGTGCATTTTCAATGGCAATGGCCGCCTGATTGGCCACCCCTTGCAACAGAGCAATCTCTTCGCTGGAAAAGTGCCGGGGCTTGTGCCAATGATGAACATGGAGTGTCCCCACCGGTTTGTTCTTAACTTTCAATGGCACACACAAGATAGCCCGCAGCCCAATTTCTATCATTGAGGTGGTGAAATTATTGGTAAACGGAATTGTTTTGAGGTCAGAAATGAAGATAGGCTCACCACTCTCTAAAGCCAGATGGCTTGTAAAGGAGTCTCCAATTTCCGTTCGTTTGCCTTTTGGCAGCAGCGCATACGCCTCATCTGCATACCAGGATAAGATGGTCTCCAATTGCAAACCATCTTCCGTAATAAGCGAGATAGAGCAGTTGTGAACATCATCCAGGTAAACCCGCAGGATTTCCATCACGCGCGCCAGAATCTCATCCCGATCCAGGCTGCTGGAAACAAACTCGGCCACATCTAACAATATTTCTGCCTCGCGCCGGCGACGGGCTTCTGCTTTAAATAACTGATCGCGGGCAACAGCAAACGCAGTCTGTTGGGCCACAAATTCAGTGAGCTCAATATCACTTGGGGAAAAATACTGCTCGGCCCGGTTACTCGCAAGTTCAAGGCAGCCAATGATTTCATCATTGGCTTGTATGGGCACAAAAAGGATGGCTTTGGCACGATGCAGCAGCAAATGATTCTTTTCCCAGTCTGACAATGTGGGATCATCATGCTGAGACAGTACCGGATTTGCCGGTGATTGCCACCAACTCAAACCTTCAATAATTTCGCTCAAGCGATTTTCTTGAAAATATTCTGGCGAGAAAGACACTCCATCTTGCCTTTCAAAGCGAGTGAAATAGCTAACGACGTCCCAATTTAGAATGGAAACGGCCGTTAACCCAAACACATCACACAATTTTTCTGCCAACTGATCAAGCTTCTGGTTAATTTCTTCATTACCGGAAAGCAACGTCACAATCTCCAGAAAGATGCTGGTGTAGCCTTGGACGCCGGTATGATGATCGACGGCCGTTTTAAACGCCGTTACATCCGTTATCATGCCGCAAAGATAGGTAACGTCCGCCTCAACCACCGTGCAGATTCGGTCCCGCAGCCAAACCAGACTGCCATTTTTGGCGACCATACGGTACTCAATGTGCTGCACCGTTCCACTCGTCACCGCCTCATTCAATGCTGCCAGCACCCGCTCCCTATCTCCCTCAAACAAGTGAGTTTGCCAGAATAACGGCCGTAACCATACATCTACCCCCAGACCCAACACTTTTTCTACATGGGGGCTCACATACACAAGCCGGTATGAACCGGGATCGGCAATCCAAAAGATAACTCCGGCCCTGGCGGCAAACGCCTGGGCAAACGGGAAGTCTGGTATCTGTTGAGGAAAAGAATCGGTAGAATCGGAAATCATATCAGTTTCAGCAGGCAACATCCCGGGTAACTATTCAGGTTCCTCCGGCAAGACCCTTAGGGTCTGTATAGTTACTATTCTGGTTTGATTAGACCAAATAATTTGAAGTATCATACAGTTACTGTTCCGCCCGATCCATTTCGCCGAAGCGATGCCTGCGGCGAGACAGATGTTAAATGTTACCAAGTAAGGATAAATAGAAATGCGTCAAGACCGTTCCCCTTTTGCCCGTGTCTTCATACTTTTCACAACACTCATCATAAGCATACTGATTCTTTACAAATATAGCGAACAATGGCTTCGTTCCTTTTTGTTATACTTATCAAAAGCAGCCTGGGCGCGCCAGATCGCCACAGAGTTTCCTCCGGCCTGGCAGGTGGCCAGCCGCTTCATTGCCGGTGAAACCAGCCAAAACGCCATCCAGGCCAGCCAGGCAGTCAACAAAAGTGGCTTATCTGCCACCCTCAACTTTCTGGGGGAAAGCGTCGATACAGCGGAAGATGCGGCCGTCGCGCGGGAAGCTATCATTCACCTGATGCAACAGATCCACCAATATGGCGTCAATGCCCACGTTTCTATCAAGCCAACCCAATTAGGGCTACACATTAGCCCAGAAACCATTCACAGCAATTTACAGCAAGTGCTTACCGCCGCTGAAAAATATGATACACGCATCCAGATTGATATGGAAGACAGCAGCGTGACCGACACAACGCTTGACCTTTATCGCCGCCTGCGCGACGAGGACCAATTTGGTAAGCGGGTTGGCATCGTTCTTCAGGCATACCTATACCGCACCGAGGCTGACGTTCAGGCGCTTATTCAGGAAGGGGCATGGGTGCGGCTGTGCAAAGGCGCGTACAAGGAATCGGCCGATATTGCCTTTCCTGACAAAGCGGATACCGACGCCAACTTTTTGCACCTGGCCAAACAAATGCTGAGCGAAGAAGCCAGGCAGCGGGGCATGTTCCCTTGCTTTGCCACCCACGATGGAACCTTGATTCGGGCAATTATCCAGTTTGCCCGCCAAAACCAAATTGATGCCGATGCGTTTGAGTTCCAGATGCTGTATGGTGTTCGCCGGGATTTGCAGCAAGAAATACACCAGCAGGGGTACCGGATGCGCATTTACATACCATATGGCACCGCCTGGTATCCTTACTTTATGCGCCGGCTGGCAGAACGGCCCGCCAATTTATGGTTCTTCCTGGCTAATTTGCTTAAATAATTTTCAGGCGCCAAACAGGCGCTGCCACAGGGGTGGCCCCAACAGCAGCAAGCCAATCAAAATGGCGCCTAATGCCCCCACCAGAACGGCCGCAGCCGCCACGTCTTTGGCCACCTTCGCCAGAGGATGCACCTCCGGCATAGTCATATCCACCACGGCCTCCAGGGCGGTGTTCAAAAATTCAGCCATCCACACCGCCATGAATGTGAGAATAAGCACGGCCCAGTCGCGCAGCGGCAGGCGCAGCCACAGCCCAACAACCACCACCGCACCCGTAATGACAGCATGAATCCAGGCATTGTGCTGGGTACGCAGCACAAACCACCAGCCATCAAACGCATACCGAAAGCTCTTGGCGCGATTATAAATTTCTGAGTGATTCTCGGGGGACAAGACGGCTAAACCTCCTCATCCTCCGGCGGGCCGGTAATCTCTGCACCCAGCTGGGCCAAAATGGATGCCTGTGCCCACCACATGCGGTCTTTTTCTTCTGCTTCTTCATGATCGTAGCCCAGCAAATGGAGCGTGCCGTGAACCGTAAGCAGTTGCAGCTCAGATTTCAGACTGTGTCCTCCCCGTTTGGCCTGGCGTTTGGCCATCGACAGAGAAATGACAATGTCGCCCAGGTACGTCTCGTCTTCCTTCATGCCGGGCATCGCTTCGCCCGCTTGAAAGCTGAGAACATCGGTCGGCTTGTCAATGCCGAGATACTCTTTGTTGAGGGCCCAGAGCTGATCGTCATCGGTGAGCAGCAGGGTAACTTCGGCGGGCGGCTTTATCTGTTCGTGCCGCAACGTGACGGTAACGGCCGTGCGCAATGCCGCCGCAATCGAATGAACCACTTTTTCTTTCTGCTGTACGTGAATGCGGTATGATGTCACGACGACATGTCCTCCCTTAGCTGGGATTGTACAACATCAGCCGGCAATCGTGGTTGGCTGACGGCCGTTTCCACCACCGCCTGTTCCTCGGCCGACAACAGTTCCTCATTGCCTGGGTATTTGACCCGAACGTGGAAGCGCCCTTTCAACGTTTTAATAAACGACTCCCGAATCAGCCGGATATCCCCCAACGTTAAGCCGGATTCATCCAGTTGACCTTCAGTCAAATCCTCATCTATCAATGAGTTCACCAGCTTCTCTATCGCTTTTTCACTGTTTGGCTGCAAGGCGCGGGAGGTGGATTCTATGACATCGGCCAGCATGACAACGGCCGTTTCCCGCGTTTGCGGCCGGGGGCCAGGATAACGGAACTTCTCCGCGTCGATCTCTTCATCTTCTGCCGCCTGCTCCTGCGCTTTAAACAAAAAGCCTTTCACCAGGCGCGTTCCGTGATGCTCGGCAATGAATTGGTGAATCCGGTAAGGCAGCTTATACCGTTTGGCCAGTTCTAAACCGTCAGGCACATGGCTTAAAATGATGCGGGCACTGGTTTGGGGGTCCAGCGCATCGTGCGGATTTATCCCTTCCTGGTTTTCGCTGTAAAACGGGGGGCGGTTCATCTTGCCGATGTCGTGGTAAAACGCGCCAACTCGAATCAGGGCACTGTTCGCCTTGATTTGGTCCGCCGCCTGCTCGGCTAAATTGGCCACCATGATGCTGTGATGGTATGTACCCGGTGCGCGGCGCAGCAGCTCTTGCAGCAGGGGGTGATCCAGCCGGGCTAACTCTTGCAGTTGCAGCGTGGTGGTAATGCCAAACAGGCTGCCCAAAATAAAGAAGCCAACAAGCGTCAGCGCAGCAGACAACATGCCGTTGACAAACGCGTACCCCATCAATTCCAGCATATTGATCACGTCGATCATCTCCTGGTTCAGGCGAAACACCAGGATAACGGCACAGGCGCCGATGGCCGCCGCCAGACCCGCCCGAAAGAAGGCGTTAATCCGCTGAGCATCTTGCAAAGTGAGGATAGCCAAAAGGCCGCCAACGGCCGTATACGCTGCCAGCTCTAATGAATTTGGCGTCAAAAAACCAATCAGCGCCGCCATCATGATCGTGACCGTGATGGAAAAACGCACATCGTAAATAACGCTCAACAGCATGGAAAACGCCGCCATGGGGAAAATGTACGTGAGAAAACTGCCACCGGTGACCATCAGCTTGGCCATGGCGGCAAAGACCAAAATCAGGCTGGCCAGCACCGTCAGGGAACGGCCGTTGTCCCGCACGCGCGGCCAGTAAAATTGATGCCAATACATTGTTATCAGCACCACAGACAGAAGCGACGCCACAAAAACGGCCGCCACATCCCGCCAATCTAGCCGGCTTTGCAGCAAGCCCAACTGCGTCAACTTCTCAATGTCCAGTGCCGTAACAATGTCACCCTGGCGCACGATGCGCTCATTGTTGGCAATGCTCACCGGGAACGTGCCCACATTCTGCACCGCCTCTTCACGCAGTTCGGCCGTGGCTTCCGGGTCAGGAAACACCGTCGGCACAATAAACTGGGGTGCAAGATTGGTCACCACATTTTCTTGCTTCGGCGTTAATTCCAGGCTGGCCTCGCGTCGAGCAATAATCTGGTAATCACGAATTTGGCTCTCGCGAATATCCTGGCGCATCAAATCACCAACAATGCGCGATATTTCATCCTTCACCACCTCATAATCCGCAGCAGAAAGCTCCAACAAATCTAGCCCCACTTGTTCCTGGATGGTTAACGCTTCAATCGCCTGCAGATAAGAGAGTTTCGTTTCTTTGGTGGCCAGGGCATCGGCTCTTACTACATCAGTAAAAGAAAGAACGGCGCTCACCAAGTTTAGTTGATTGCGGCCAATGTCATTGCCTGGCCGCGTGTATACTTCCTGCACGGCAGCACGCGCATTTTCGCGGGCGGTGGCCAGCAGCACGTCGCTCTCATAGGTAATAGAACGAGGCGCCAGAATATCTTCGCTGGCCGGAGCACCCTGAGACACCTGGACCTCAGTGGCGGTGACCAGGTTGAAGCTAAAAATAATGGTAAGACCCAGGGTTACGGCGGTGGCGAAGACCCAAAGCAAGGAGCCTTGGAGCCATTTTTGCCAACGGGGTCGCTCGTCTTTTTGAGCTGTCATTTTTGTCAGGAAGGGTTACTGATTTTGCAGCAGTTCGCGCACGACTTCATTGACCAAACGGCCGTCTGCCTGTCCTTTCAATCTGGGCATCAGCTTCCCCATTACCTGTCCCATGCCCTTTGCATCTGTCACACCTAAATCGGCAATGATCTCCGCAGCGACGGCCTCAACTTCCTCACGGCTCATTTGCTGTGGCAAATACGACTCAATAATTTTTAGTTCTGCTTCTTCATTGGCCGCCATTTCAGGACGGCCCGCTTTTTCATAATCGGCAATGCTTTCACGCCGCTGCTTGGCTTGCCGCAGTAAAACGTCCATTACGCCTTTATCATCCAATGTTGTCTGGTTATCCACTTCTTCTTGTTTAATGGCCGCCAGCAGCAGGCCGATGGCATTTCGTTTTGCTGTATCGCCTTCGCGCATGGCCGCAATTCGATTTTTTTGCAACGTTTCTTTAATACTCATCTGCTGACCTTTTTCCAAATGTCTTAACCTGTTATCTGTACAAAGCTAACCACCCTTACCAAATAAGGCACCTTCATAAGGCACCTTTGGCTCAGCCTGGTTCCGCTCCTTACAGCGCAATTAAGATTGTAGCATTGGCAGGGTGGGTGTCAACACGGTGTAAAGGCTCAGGTTGCCTTCTTTGCCATCGCTGCGGAACTGATCAACAATGGCAAACCCGGCAGATTCGGCCAGTTCGGCCGTTTCCTCAGCATCAATGTGGCAGGCGTAGCGCAAGGCAAAACCGCCGCGCCGCCAAGCCAGCAGATAATCGTTTGGCTCCACATCGGTCGCCGCCAGGCCAATTTCGGCCCAATCTTGCACCTTGCGCCGCTGGCGAGCGCTGTCCATAAACTGCCAGTTAGAAATGAGCAGACGGCCGTTCCCCGTCAAATGCTCCCGAATCTCCCGCAACAACCGCACCCGGTTTGCCTTGCCCGGCAAATGGTGCAGCACCGCCAGGCAAGAAACAGCAGGGAAGATGCCCAGGCCGTCCAGGCAGCCCGGCTCCAACAAGTTTCGCCGGTAAAATGTGCCCTCCGCATTTTGGGCGGCATCGGCCAGCAGCTCTGCGCTGAAATCGACGCCGATAAATTCGCCAATACGGTTGTGGGATTGCAGAAACTGGGCGAAACGGCCGTTGCCGCAGCCCACGTCCAAAAAGCGGGGGCACGGCCGGGGTAGATGGGGCAGCAGGCGGGCAAATCCCGGCTGCGGCGACACCCGGCTGCCGGAAAAAGAATCCGCCTGGGCGTCATAAAATTCCCGGTTCAGGTCCAGCAAACGCTGCACCACTTCTTCACGCATCATCCCTCTCAAAATTTTTCACCGCGGAGGACGCGGAGAACACGGAGTTTATTCTCCTTTCTCTCCGCGTCCTCCGCGGTTCGTTTCTTCTGGGCGAATGCGGCGGCGGTTGGTGACAAACCAGGCACGGCCGTCTTCCGTTTGCACCCAAACGGCCGGTGGCTGATGGGCAATCACCACCCCACGCAACCACGCCTGCTCACCCGGCCAAATTTGTACGGCCGTTCCCACCGCATACATCTCTGTCAACCGTTCCGCCACTGCCCACTTTTCACTTTTTACTTTTCACCTCCAAGCCGCGCCAGCCGCTCTAGGCGTTCCGGCTCCGAAGTTACCAACCAATCTAACTTGGACAATTCTGCATAAGCCTGGGCAAAATACGGCCGTGCTTCTTCTCGCCGATCCAATGCCCACAAACATTCACCCAGTTCCTCGAAAATGAAGCCGTCACTTTGCCCATTTTCGGCCAGCAGCGCCTGCTGCAACGCCAGCGCCTCTTCCAGCCGGTTGAGCGAGCGCAGCGTGCGCCCCACACACCATTTGGCGATGCGAATGGTTTCCGGCTTGTCCTGATGATGCGCCTCGCGCCATTCCCGTGCTTTTTCAAAAATGGTCAGCGCCTGCTCGTAGTTGCCCATGTCGTGGTAGGTCCAGCCGAGATTGTTGTAGAGGGAACCGCGCCAGCCGCCTGCCCGCTCATCGGGCGTGGCTTCGGCCAACACCAGGGCTTTCTCGTTCCATCTAAGCTGGTCGGCCGCTTCCGGCTCGGCAATGGCGATCATATGGGCGGCGTCGATGGTGTGGAAATCGGCCTGGGGGGTAACGGCCGTTCCCAAGCCAAACGCCTCATGAAACAGCGGCAGCGCCCGCTCCGGTTCGCCCGCCGAATTAAACGCCCGCCCTCGCTCCAGCAGGCAGCGAATTTTGGGCACGATCATTGCCTCGGTCAGCATCGCTTCTGCTTCATCCAGCAGTTGGTGTGCTTCATCAAACTGGCGGCGCAGGCTGTGTGTGCGAGCTAACTGGCTCAACAGCTCAACGTGATGGGCACGGTCATTAGAGGCCGCTACTTTTGGCAAAAGCGCCTGAAAACGAGCGGCCGTTCCCGCCGGATCGTTGTAATCCCACAACGTATGCAGCTCTGGAAAGTCATTCATGATCTTTTTTACCACGGAGAGCGCGGAGAACGCAGAGTTATTCTCCAACATTACCCCCTCCGTGCTCTCCGCGTCCTCCGCGGTTAATCTTTTCTAATAGCCGAAGCGGCGCAGGACTGAATCAACCATGCCCACGTAGCTGCCGCCAAAGTGGCAGACGTGGCTGAGTAAGGGGTACAGGCTGTAGAGATGCCGCCGTTCCTCGTAAAAGCCGGGCGGCAACGGCCGTATCTCTTCATACCGTCTAAAAAATGGCGTGCCAAACGAGTTGAACAAGGCAATGTAGGCCAGCTCCATTTCATCAATGCCAAAATAGATGGCCGGGTCCAGGAAACCGGTAATGCGGCCGTTTTGTGCCAAAACGTTGGTGGTCCAAATGTCGCCGTGGATGAGGGACGGTCGCTCCGGTTCCGCCAGCCATCGGTCCAAATGGCCACACAGCTTTTCCAGACGGGGCACAAATGATTGCGGCAGCCGCCTCAGCCGCAGCCCTTCGCCCATCAAATGAAAAATGCGCTGTTCACGGAAAAAGTCGAGCCAGCTTTCTGTGGCCGGATTGGGCTGCGTAAACGCGCCGATGAGGGTCATGAAAGGAAAGCCAAACGTATCTGCGGTCACCCCGTGCAGGGCCGCCAGGTGTTCGGCCGCGTCGGCCTCGGCCTGGGGCGAAAAGCGGCTCTGCCCCGGCAGCCATTCCATGATGAGTAAATGCGGCTGGGAATGAACGACACCCGGCACGGGCAGTTCCGTCCGCTGGGCCAGGTAGCGCAGCATGTTGCCTTCGATGTCCAACTGCGGCTCTGGCCCATCGTCAAACTTCACCACCAGCGGCGTGCCATCGGCCAGCTTTACGCGGAATACCTGCCCGATTTGCCCGCCGGAGAGCGGGGTTATCTCCTGGAGTTGGGCAGAAACGGCCGTTTCCACCGCAGTGCGTACGTCCATTACGGCCGTCGCACCACCAGATTATCAAACGCCACCTGCGCCTTGGGCTGCACAAACGTACCCGCGTCCAGGGCAATGGTGCCGCTGCTGTAGGCGGTGTCGCTAAACTGGTAAAGCGGCTCATCGTTGACGTACAGGGAAATCGTTTGTCCCAACGCCTCCACGCGCAGCCGGTTCACGCTGCCCAGCCCTTGCTTGATGGCCGTTGATTCCGTCCAGCGGTCGACAAAGCGGGTCCAACCCTGTTCGCCGTCGCGCCGCTCCACCATGTACAGGCCGTCGCCGGTGATCTCGAAACGGTAAAAGCGGGTCGTGTCCTGCATACGGAACAACACGCCGTAGCTGCTGCCTAAATCTCCCTCCAGCAGCCGGGCATCCACCTCCAAAATAAAGTTGTCGAAGGTGATGTCGGGCAGGGTAGAAAACTGCATAATGTGGTTATCGGTCAAATCAATCACAAGCTGCTCGTTGATCAATGAGGTTTTCCCGGCGTTGTCCCCTTCAATCACCCAATTGCCCGTATCGCCGGGCACAAAGCCATCGGCATAAATGACGTCCGCCCCGGATGCCCCCGGCACGCCCGTTGCATCGGCGCAGGCCACCAACAGCAACAAACAAACCAACAAAACAATTTCTCGCCAAAACAAACGCATACCGTTCACTGATTACCGATTACTGAGCACTGCAACTAGCGACAAACAATAGGACGATCGCAGCAATGCACAAGCTCGATAAACAGAGCAAACAAACACACACCCAATACTAATCGCGCCACAGAAAA
>CALBTC010000042.1 GCA_937967805.1 uncultured Anaerolineaceae bacterium | reverse complement strand
CCTCGTGCGCTTCCTGCGCCGTTTTTGACTTGGTTTTGTATTCCGGCGGTTTCACCGGCACGTAGGTAGCGCCAAACCGCTTGCCGACGTAGCTGCGCGCCTCGGTTTCAGCTTCTTTGCTCACAGAAACGCTGTCGGTACGCATGTAGGTAATTAAACCGATGGAGCCTTCTTCGCCGCCCAGGTCAATGCCTTCGTACAGCTGCTGGGCAATGCGCATTGTTTTGCTGGTGTGGAAGCTCAGCCGCCGCGACGCTTCTTGCTGCATGGTACTGGTGGTAAACGGGGCGGCAGGCCGGCGGGTCCGTTTGCCAATACGCACTTCGCCCACTTCCCAGACGCCTTTTTCCAGCGCCACCAGATGGGGCTGCACATCTTCCTCGCTTTGCAGCACGGGGTCTTCCCCGTTTAATTTGTGCAGACGCGCCTGGAAAAACGGCCGTTCTTTCTCAGCCTCATCACGGTCCTGTTCCCGGCTCAACTCAGCGCCCAGCGTCCAATACTCTTCCGAGACAAACTCCTTGATCTCCCGCTCGCGCTCGACCACCAGCCGCACCGCCACAGACTGCACCCGCCCGGCCGACAAACGGCCGCGCACCTTGCGCCACAGCAGCGGGCTCAGCTTATACCCCACCAACCGGTCCAAAATGCGGCGGGCCTGCTGGGCATTCACCCGGTCCATGTCGATGCCCCGCGGCTCTAAAAACGCCTTCTCAATCGCCGGCTTGGTAATCTCGTGGAATACCACCCGTTTTGTTATTTCCGGGTCCATATCGGCTGATTCCAAAACGTGCCAGGCAATGGCCTCGCCTTCGCGGTCCGGGTCGGTGGCCAGATAAATCTCTTTGGCTTTGGCAGCGGCCGCTTTTAGCTCTTTCACCACATCCCGCTTTTCATTGGGTACGCGGTACTCCGGATCGAAGTCGTTTTCAATATCTACGCTCAGGCGGGATTTGAGCAGATCGCGCACGTGCCCCACGCTGGACTTAACGCTGTACCCTTTGCCGAGATAACGGCCAATAGTTCTGGCCTTGGCCGGAGATTCCACCACAACCAATTTACCCGTGCGGCGCGTGTTGCCACTCTTGCTGCGCGACGATTTTTTCTTGGCCGTCTTCTTTTTCTTTTTACTTTTCCGCTTAACCGTTACCTCCGGCTTGGGTAGATCATCATGCGCCGGCGTGTAGCCGGCCTTGTAGATGGTTCCGCCACAGTTAGCACAGGTGCCTCGCGTTCCCGGCGATCCGTTGGCCGCCCACTCCGCCTTCGGCTGCAAAATCTCATGCTTTTCGCGGCATTTAAAACAGTATCCAATCAATTTTTCTTCATCACTCATAAAATTATCTATAAAACAGAAAACGTAAAACGGTGTCAAATTTGCCCGCTTTACGTTTTCTAATTTAGCAAAACGAGATCTACAAAATCAACTATATGCTTCTAAATCCGTGCCTTCCAGATCGTTAACCACTTTTTTAACCAATGGAATGTTGTCTTTGTGTACAACCAGAATGGCATCTTCCGTGTTTACCACAATCATCCCGTCAAGGCCAATAACCGTTACCAGCTTCTCGTCTTCATAGTTGAAGATCAGGCTGTCAGTTGACTGCTCGGTGATCACTTTGCCTCTGGTCACATTGGCGTCCGGGTCAGGATTGATTGCTTCCTTGAGGGCGTATAATGTGCCTGGATCGCTCCAACCCATTTCACCGTGCAGCACCAGGGCATCATCCGGTTTTATGTGGTGCAAAATGGCATCGTCAAAGCTGATGACCTCAAAATTGGGGTAGACGCGTTGTAACGTTTCCTCATAATTTGGCTGTCCAATCGTTTCTTCAATTTCTTTGAGACCAGCCCACATGGCGGGTTGCTGTTGTTGGTACTGTTTGCGCACAAAACCGATTGTGGTTACGAAGTAGCCAGTATTCC
>CALBTC010000041.1 GCA_937967805.1 uncultured Anaerolineaceae bacterium | reverse complement strand
GTGGACGAATATTCCTATTGAGGAACGGCCGTATACCTCTGCATTTATCATGTCCAACAATATCCAGGTCTCCTTTTTGGCTTTCGGTGGCGGCATCACGGCCGGGTTATTCAGCCTGTACATCCTTATTTTCAACGGGCTTAATTTGGGGGGCATTACCGGTCTGACGGCACATTATGATGTCGGTTTTGAGCTTTGGACCTTTGTCATTGGGCATGGCGTCATTGAGCTATCGGCCATTTTCATTGCCGGCGGTTCCGGGTTGATGCTGGGCTGG
Source organism: uncultured Anaerolineaceae bacterium (assembly GCA_937967805.1). Next base: position 30,657 of record CALBTC010000041.1, on the reverse strand, counting down.
GCCATTATTCAGCCGGGCTTGCTCAAACGGGGGGATGCGCTGATGTTAGCCGCGCGCAAAGCAGTGCGGCTGGTTATGGGCTGCGTGCCGATCCTCATTGCAGCCGGCCTTATCGAGGGATTTATCTCGCCCAATGAAAATATTCCCTGGCCGGTAAAGTGGAGCGTAGGCGTGCTGACCGGTATTTTGCTGTACGGTTATTTGTTATTTTCAGGCAAAGGAAAAGAGTAGACGTTTGTTGTTGGTTCGGTGTGTGAACTTCGTGTAGACAACAGTATGCTTGTTATTAACAAGAATAACTATTGGTGCTTATTTCTTCAGGGCCAGATAGGCCATGCCCAGGAACATCTTTTGTACGCCTTCTCCGGTGCTGGCGCTGGTGGTGAGGTAGGGGGCTTTGATGGAAGCGGCAAACCTTTTGGCTTCGGTTGTGTCATAATTTGATGAGAGGTCGATTTTGTTGCCGACCACCAAGAAACGCTGTCCCGGCACGACCGCGATGATCTCTTCATACCAGCTTTGCAGATTGGCTAAGGATTCCGGATTGGTGACGTCATAAACGAGTGCGGCCGTTCGGCTGCCGCGGTACAGTCCAGTACGAACCGACTGAAAGTGGATTTGCCCCGCCATATCCCAGATGGAAAGCTTGACCGGTTCTCCCTTGATTTCCACCGTCTTCGTCTGAAAATCGACGCCGATGGTGGCCACGCGCGACTGCTCAAAACGTCCCTCGCAATATTGGCGAATGAGCGAAGTCTTACCGACGTTGCCGTCGCCGGCAACCACGATTTTCAGCAACGGAATCGAGGTGGTCATGGCTTTTATCGTTTCCATTTGCCCAAAAAATGCTCATGGGGAAAGACCAGTTCGCTGGCATCGACCGAAGCGCTGCTCAACAGAGCACGATTGGCCTTTTCAAACAGGCGGTGCAGCTGCTCTAAAAAGTCGAGCTGTTTTTTGGCCGGTTCGGCCGTAAAAATAGCCATCATGGTGGTGAACTTGCCGGGCACAAAGCAGAGCCAGCGCCCGCCTTCAATGGCTGTCGCCTGAATGCCGCCGCCAAAAATTTCGGCCGTGGCCGAACGAAAAGAAGAAAGCATGGGCACAAACAGGGCGGGATCAACCTCAAATTTGCCTAACGTGCTGATGGGCATACCGGAGCTGTTTTCGTAGATGGCATACCCTCTGGCTTTGGCGGCGTGCTGCTGCCGGATCAATACGCTTTCACCTTCCTGAAAAGCATTACCAAATTCGCTGTCTCCCTGGTCGGTTTCGAGGAGCGTTTCTACGGCGCGCATTTCGCGCTGGTAGTGGGCGTACAGCTCTTGAAACTGCTGTCGGTTGATGCTGCCGTTGGCAAAATCGTCGGCTAAACGGCCGATTTTATCCTGAAGCTTCTCCAAAAATTGCTGGGCGGCAGCGCGCCCGGTGGGTGCCGTTTGTGGTTGGGGTGGGGCGGACGGCCGTTCCGCTACAGCTTCGTTTACTTTCTGGGGGGAAACGGCCGTTTGTGCGCGCACCGGCGGCTTATCTGGTGGGGGTAAAGGTTTACGTTCTTGTGTTGAGGTTGATCCACCCAGGACACGTTTTAGCCACTCTAACATAGTTTCTCTTGCTCCAGTCGTGCAGTTTGGCGCAAATAAACCAGCAGTTACAAGATGATTCTGGCCAAATTGCTAAACTGTTTCGCAACATCATCGCCATATCAATGTGTTTAAACTGCGAAACAGTAGTATCAGAGTACTACGAGTATAGCAGGCAACTGCCTGAAGCGTCAGTTAAATTGGCGTAAAGGCAAACGTGTGCCAGTTGACAGGAGCCGGTGAACGGTGGTCGGTAATCGGTTATCCGTTTTCGGTTTACCGGTTACCGATTACCGTTTACGGCTTACCGATAACCGTCGGCAAAGATATCAATCATCAAATACGGATCGCCCAGCGGGTAAAGAATGGGGCAGGTGCAGCCGTTGTCGATGTATTCGCGCACTTTGGCCTTGACCTCTTCCGGCGAGCCGCTGGCGGTACACATCTGCACCACGTCATCGGGCACCAGGTGCATGGCCCCTTCGATCTCTTCCTCGGTGGCCGGCCAGGTGAGTACCTGGTGGATTTCATCCAAAAGCTCCTGGCTGACGCCGCTGGCTTTCATCAGGTGCGGCTGCTGGCCCAGGTATTGGGTCATCATCTTGCGCGCGCCGTCCAGCGCCTTTTTGCGGTCGTTGTCTACGGAGCAAATCATCAACTGGGGCCGGTCGATGTCGTCAATAGAGCGACCTGCTTTTTTAGCCCCGCGCTCCAGGGCGTCCATCGCTTCCAGATTGTAGTTGGGATGGACCAGGTAATTCAGGCAAACGCCGTCGGCAATTTCGCCGGTTAGCTCCATCATTTTCATGCCGGTGGCGCCGATGTAGATGGGGACGTTGCGCGGGGTTTTACGGCCGTGTACCACATCCAGCTGAATGCCATCCACATAATGAAACTCGCCATGAAACGTCACGTTTTCCATGTTGAGCAGTTTGCGCAAGACTTCCACCGTCTCACGCATGGCCGACAGCGGCTTGCGGCGCTCAATCCCTACCTTACGCGCCAGTGGATCCCACCAGGCGCCAATGCCGCAAATGATGCGGTCCTCCGCCAGATCGTCCAGCGTCAGAAACGTGGCGGCCATAAGGCCGATGTTGCGCGTCCAGTTGTTGGTCACGCCGCTGGCTACCTTCAGTTTGGTGGTGTGGGCGGCAAAAGCGGCCATGGGTACGATGGCGTCGCGCACTAGGCGGCTTTCTGCCTGCCAGACGGCTTCAAACCCTTTTTCTTCAGCATATTTACACAGCTCAATACCCTCACGAATGTCGTGAGCATCTTGCAGATAGAGTGCTACGCGGTCTTTTGACATGTGTCCTCCTTTTTTAGGTAATGTTGCAAAGCGACCACTTCGTGTACCGTGATCGGTAATCGGTAATCGGTTTTTCTTTCACTGATCTCCTCACTGTTCAGCGATTACGGTTTACCGATGACCGTTCACCCGCTTTGTCAGCCCACGCTTGGGAATTCGCATAGGCAGTTTATGACGACGCACGCCGTCGTATTGGTAGAGGGCATTGGCCACGGCGCCGGCCGTGGGCACCAGGCCGATTTCGCCCACGCCTTTGGCCCCGTACGGCCCGTACGGATCGGGCACTTCGACGCCGATGATTTCCATTTCGGGCATCTCTTTGGCGCGCAGAATGCCGCAGTCGCGCAGGCGGGTCGATTTGGGACGGCCGTTTTCCATCACCAGTTCCTCGCTAATGGCGTAGCCTAAACCCATGTGAATCGATCCTTCCAGCTGGCCTTCGAACAGGGTAGGGTTGAAGATTTTTCCGGCGTCGTGGGCGGCGGTGATTTTTTGGATACGGCCGTCTTCCCCCAGTGTAACCAACTGCGTGGCATAGCTGTAAGAATAATGTGTGTACACCTTGTCCACCATGGCCCCCGGTTTTGTCGTCCAATCGATGCGGAAAAAGCCTTCGTACGAACGGCCGACCAAATCTGCCAACGAGTGTGTTTTCAGATCTTCCTTGAGCTGCTTGCAGGCGTCGATAAGGGCGTTGCCCACCAGCGAGGTAGCCCGCGAGGCGGTGGTCATGCCTGCTTCCTGCTCGGAAACAGTGTCCACCCGTACCTCGATGTATCGGGGATCGATACCTGTTTCATTGCAGACCACCTGCAGCGCCACGGTGTTCACACCCTGGCCCATTTCGGTCCAGCCGTGGTCTACCAGCACCTTGTCCGGCGCTAAAATCTGCACCCGCGCCTTGGATTCATCCGGCATGCCGTTGCCGATGCCCGTGTTCTTGATGCCGCAGGCGATGCCCGCATACGGCGCGGCGTAATAGGCATCCTTCACGGCCAGCAGCGTCTGGCGCACGCCCGCGCCGCCTTCAATGACCTGGCCCGTGGCGGTCATGTCGCCATCTTTCAGGGCATTGTCGTAGCGGAACTGCCAGCGGTCAAAGCCGCCTTTTTCACACAGTTCGTCGATGAGCGATTCCAGGCCAAAGGCGCTCTGGTTCACGCCAAAGCCGCGCATGGCGCCGCAGGGAATGTTGTTCGTGTAGACAGCAACAGCTTCCACATCCGTGACGGGCACATTGTAAGCGCCGGTGGCGTGACCGGCCGAGCGTTCCAGCACCTTCATCCCCACCGAGGCGTACGCGCCAGTGTCGCCGACAAACCGCACTTTCACAAAGGTCAGCTTGCCGTCGGCGTCAGAGCCAATGCGGTAATCCATCCAGATGGGGTGGCGTTTGGGGTGCATGGCAATCGATTCGTCACGGGTGAGGCGCACCTTGACCGGCATCTGAAGCAGGTGGGCGGCCAGCGCCGCGTGTCCCTGTGTGGACAAATCTTCCTTGCCGCCAAAGCCGCCGCCGTTGGGCACCAGGATTACGCGCACTTTTTGCAGCGGCAAGCCCAAAATCTTGGCGATTTGGATGCGGTCATCAAAAATGCCCTGGCTGCTGGAAAACACCTCGATGCCGTCTTCTAACGGCCGTGCCACCGTGCATTCCGGTTCCATGAACCCGTGCTCAATCATCTGCGTCTCAAAGACGCCTTGCACGATGTGGGCGGAAGCCGCTTCTGCTTCGGCCATGTCGCCCCGGCTGGTGACGCTGCGGGAAAGCTGGTTGCCTTCGGGATGGATCTTGGGCGCGTCGGGCAGCAATGCCCGGTGCATGTCGGTTACCGGTTCCAACACCTCATATTCCACCTGGATTTCGGCCACAGCCTTGCGGGCGATGGCGTCGCTGTCGGCCACCACCAGGGCCAGCACGTCGCCCACGTAGCGGGTGGTTTCGCCTTCGGCGATCATCAACGGCCAATCCTGCTTGATGAGGCCAATCTGCCGGTCGCCGGGCACGTCTTTGGCGGTCAAGATGCGAATGACGCCGTCCATTTTTTCTGCGGCAGTGGTGTCAATTTTAAGTACGGTCGCCCGGGGATGATCGCTAAATTTGAGCGCGCCGACCTTCATGCCGGGCAGGCGGATGTCGTCGGTGTAGTGGTGCTGGCCCAGAACGAGGTCGGTGGCCTGGTATTTGGGCTGGCGGGTACCGATACGGCCGTTCCCCTCCGGCAGTTTCACCTCTTCCTCTTTGCGAATCGCCTCCGCCGCCATTGCCACCGAATCGACAATCTTCTTGTAGCCGGTGCAGCGGCACAGGTTTGGTGTCAGCGCCTTCTCAATGTCGGCCCGGCTGGGCTCGGGGTTTTGGTTGATAAGTACGTTGGACTGCATGACGATGCCGGGAATGCAGAAGCCACACTGCACGCCGCCACAGGAAACAAACGAGTTAGCAAACACAGATTGCCTATAGGCGCCCAATCCCTCGGTAGTAGTCACAGCTTTGCCTTCGACTCGGCTCATTTTAGTGACGCAGGAAAGGACAGCCTTGTCTTCTAATTGTACAGTACAGCAGCCGCAGGCCGCCTGCGGCGCACAGCCATCTTTGGCAGAGAGAATGCCCAGTTCTTCACGCAAAAGGGTGAGCAGCGGGGTTTCCGGATCGCCGTTAAATTCGATGAGTTCGCCATTGAGTGTAAATTTCATGGTTTACCTCCATTTCAGTACATCATGAACTCCCCATTCGAGGGCTGACAGATGAGCAGATGCCGGGGAAGCACATCTCGCACTCGCCAGTTCGCCAGCCACATTCAGTCCACACTTCTGGCGTGACTGTGCGGATCAAGGATTTTCTAGCTTTTCACCAGCCATCAGCAGGCCTACGCGCTCTCGCTCGGCATCTTTATTGCGTAAGATACCCATAATCTCGCCATGAAACATCACCGCTACCCGGTCAGACAAAGCCAACACTTCATCTAAATCTTCGGAGATTAGTAAAATGGCTGCGCCCGCTTCTCGCTGCTCTAGCAAGTTGTTATGAATAAACTCAATGGCACCAATATCTACGCCACGAGTCGGCTGGGCGGCAACCAATACCTTTGGGTTTCGGGATAGTTCGCGAGCCAGTACCACTTTCTGGATATTGCCACCAGAGAGGCTGTTGGCGTTGGTATTGCGCGAAGGGGTTCTGATATCAAATACTTTGATCAATTTTTCGGTGATTTCGCCAATGATGCGGTGGATCAGCATACCCCGTTTTGAATAAGGAGTTTTATTGTGATCGCGCAAAATTATATTTTCAGAAACGGAAAATTTGCCGACCACCCCATCCCGCATGCGCTCTTCGGGGATGTAGGCAATGCCCCGTTTCAAAAATTCTCCTGGTAGTTTGCCAGTCAGGTCTTGGCCATCGATAATCACTTTGCCCTGAGTCGGTTTTCGCAAGCCGGTGACTATCTGAGCCAGTTCAGATTGTCCGTTGCCCGAAACTCCAGCCAGCCCCACGATCTCACCGGCGCGAACCTGCAGGTTGACGCCGCGCAGCGCCGGGGTGTTGCGGTCGCTGAGGGCGTGGATGTCCTGCACCTCAAGACGCACCTCGCCCAGCTTGGGTTCGGAGGTGATTTTCGGCAGCACTATTTCGTGCCCTACCATCATGCGTGCCAGGTCTAGCTTGGTTGCGCCGGCAACCGGGCGAGAGCCTACTCGCTTACCGTTTCGGAGTACCGTAACCCGGTCGCAGCTGTCTATGACCTCGTGCAGTTTATGGGAAATAAAGATGATGGAGTGCATCTCCCGGGTCATCTGGCGCATAGTTCCCATGAATTCATCAACTTCTTGTGGGGTTAAAACGGCCGTTGGCTCATCCAGAATAAACAAATCCGCGCCACGGTAAAGTGCTTTAAGAATCTCTACCCGCTGCCGCTGCCCCACTGCCAATTGCCAGATATAAGCATGCGGATCAACAGTAAGTCCGTATTTTTTGCCCAGCGCCGAAGCGCGTGCGGCCACGACGTCCAAATCGGTCATTGGCCCACGTGTAGAAGGCAGCCCCAAGGCAATATTTTCTGCTACTGTCAATGTTTCCACCAACATAAAATGTTGATGGATCATGCCAATCCCCAGGCGTATAGAATCATTTGGTGATTTGATTTGCACAGGTTGCCCATTGATTCGAATTTCTCCCTCGTTCGGTTCATACAAACCGTAGAGAATTTTCATCAGCGTACTTTTACCTGCGCCATTCTCACCAAGCAGGGCGTGTACTTCCCCTTCCTTGACATCAAAATTCACTTGAGAATTTGCCAGCACACCAGGAAATATCTTAGTGATATTGATCATTTCCAGATGCTTTAGCTTTTTGTGCCCATTAGCAGTGGTTGGATTTTCAGACATGCCAACTCCTGGAAGAAGTTGCAGGGCCAACATATCCTCTAGCCCTGCAACTGACAAACCGTTAAAACTTAGGGAAGTGCATCAATGGAACCATCAATGATTCCCTGAACCGCAGCCTCAGCGTCCGCTCTTACTTCATCCAGCCGGGCAAAATCTTCATTATACTCCATGTAAAGCCCTTCATTCGCCAGCGTAATCAACAGTGCCTCACCGCCAAGTTGGCCATTTTCAACCTTGTCCAGGATTTCACGCAGGGTAACAGACCAGTCGTAAATCTGGTTGGCCACAATAATATCGGGGGCCAGATTGGTCTGGCTAGATTGGGTACCAAGCCATAAAACCCGACCTTCCTCTTCTTCTACGGCCGCAATTGCCCCAACCACCATCTGGCCTGTACCAATCAGCACATCGGCACCAGCAGAGATGTGGGCATCGGCCGCTTCACGAGCCAGGGCAACATCCCCAAATGAACCGGTGAAGACCTTCAATATCTGGACGTTGGGATCCGTGTCCCGAACCCCTTTTTCAAACCCTTCAATGTAAAGTTTGGCATCGCCAACATCAATTGGACCAACAATACCCACAATATTGCTCTGGGTCAGTTTGGCAGCCATGACGCCATTGACATAGCCCCCTTCATTCGAGGCTGCTTCATAGGCGTAGACATTGGTGATTCCCTCATCAACAAAGGTCCTGTTGGTTGTGCCGTGCGCAAAGACGGTTTCGGGGAAATCGGGCGCAATTTCTTGCACAGAAGTGCCATACTGAGAACCATGGGCAATGACAATATCATAACCCTGGGAAGCAAAATCCCGAATTGCTGCTGCGGCGTCATCTACCTGGAACATGTTTTCTGAATAAACGAACTCGAAATTTTCCTCACCGCCTCGCTCTTCCTGAATTTTAACCAGCGCATCGTAGATCGATTGGCTAAAGGCCAGATCGGTGATGGAGCTGGGCATGATCACGGCCACCCGTAGCTTTTCGCCTTCTGCTTCGTCCGATCCAGATGAACAGGCAACCAGGGCCAGGGCCAGCGCCAGCGCTAGCAAAAGGGTAAGGGTAAAAAGTTTGATGTTTTTAGACATTTCTTTCCTCCAAAACTGACAAAACTGATTTATAAGTTAAATCTGGGTTTCCACAGACAGAAGTTGGATAATTTATACAGATAGTGCCTCCTTATGTTGAACGGTTGACGCCTTTTATTCACGCACAAAAGGCTCTGTCAACGCTGATGGGCTTCTTACACGCCCAACAGTTAAAACTAACACGACGATTGTGAGAATATATGGCAGCATGATGGCAAACTCTGATGGAATGGCGACATTAAACACTTGCATAAATAGCTGTAAAGCCATTACCGTGCTAAAGAGCAGTGCACCGAACAAGACGCCAAAAGGTCGCCAGCCACCAAAATAGACGAGGGCCACAGCAATAAAGCCCATGCCCGCAGTCATGTTTTCCTGGAAGACATTCAGGTTGGCAATGGAAAGCGCTGCCCCAGCAATACCGGACATCACTCCCCCCATCGTAACGGTGAGATAGCGTATTTTGGCGACGCTGACGCCAAGCGTATCAGCAGCTTGCGGGTTTTCACCGACGGCGCGAATTTTTAATCCCAGTGTGGTTTTGTTCAGAATAAACCAGGCAGCCGGAACGAGCAAAAGTGCCATGTAGGTCATGGCATTGTGCTGGAAAAAAATTGTGCCCAGCACAGGGATATCGGACAGGAGGGGAATGTGGATGGGGCTAAAGCCGGTGTTGATGATTTTTACTTCACCTAACAATGTTTTGAAGAGCAGCTCGCTCATCCCTACGCCGAAAATGAAAAACCCAATGCCGCTAATGCCTTGCACGGCACGCCACCGGACGCTCACCACAGCCATGGCAAACCCCATGATGGCGCCGATGATAATTGCTGCTAACAGCCCCAGCCATGGACTTCCAGTCTGCACCGTGTAATAGAAGGCAAAAAAGGCACCCATTAACATTTGCCCCTCTACGCCCAGATTTAACACCCCGCTGCGCTGACCAAACATCTCCCCGATGGCGGCAAAGAGATAGGGGGCAGACAGGCGAATAGCGGCCGTTAAAATCCCGATGACAACTGTTGTCGAAAAAAATTGGGAACTATCCATCGTCAAGACTCCTGCACCTTTTGTACAGTTTTGGGGATTGGTGGCGGCGCAGGTGCGTCGCTAACCTTTGCCAGGCGGCGCCGCCGTTCACGCAGTTCCCGCCAAATCGCGGCGCTAACAACAAAGACAACTACCATGCCGTTTAGAGCACTCACGAAGGCCGAGGGAACCTGGGTCATGCGCTGCATGGAGTTGGCACCAACAAGCAACGCGCCAAAGAAAAAGGAAGCGGGTATCACACCCAGTGGATGCAGACCGCCGAACAACGCTGTAACAATGCCGTTGTAGCCTGCCGAAGCGGTAAAGCCTGTAGGTGACCCATCGGTGATCATGCGGTAGTTTAAGCCATATACCTGAATTGCCCCGGCTAACCCGGCCAAAGCGCCGCTTAAAAGCAAGGCCATGACAATCTGGCGTCGCACCCGAATGCCGCCATACCGGGAAGCAGTTGGGTTAAAACCGACAGCCCGAATACGATACCCTAATGTTGTGTGGAACAACATGATGTAAATGAGGACGGCCAGCACCAGAGCGATGATCAGCCCGGAATGCAGACGGGTGGGGGGCATCAGTCGGCCTAGGTGGTAGGCGCTGTCCAGGCGGGCTGTTTCTGGTAATTTTCCCAGAGCGGCGGCCTGCTGGGGGTCCATCATGGGGCCGCCAAGCAAGTAATTCATCAACTGCACGGCGATGGCGTTCATCATGACGGTGCTGAGGATTTCATTGACGTTGAAATACGCTTTTAAGGCGCCTGGGATTGCCCCCCAAAGTGCGCCGCCGAATAGGCCAATGAGCATGGCTGTGGGGATAACTAACCAGCCGGGCAATTCGACTGCCAAGCCAAAGGCAGTGGCCATTAAAGCGCCGATTATCATCTGCCCTTCAGCGCCGATGTTGATCACTTTTGCGCGGAAGGCAATGCATATTCCCAGGCCTATGAGCAGCAGAGGTATGGCTTTAACGATGGTTTCAACCAGGGCGTTTTGATTGCCAAAGGCTCCATTTAGCAGTGCCCCATAAGCTACCAGGGGGTTCATTCTCATGATGAGCAGGATGACTGCCCCAAAAATAAAGGCTGCCAGTGCGGCAAACATCGGCAGAAAACCATCAAGTCGCTTTGATAGAAATAGTTTGGATAGGGAATCTCTCATTGCACACTCGCGGAAATGATTGGTGGCTATATTGACGGCAAAATTGTTTTCGGCCAGACTGTGTTACATCTCGTGCAGCAGGCCGCTCCTTTGGTTAAATTCATCGATTAGTTTATCGATCTCATCTGCCTTGCTGGGGATGCTGGTCCAATAGTCGTCATCGTACCATTGGGCCTGGATTTCTTCATAGGTTTTGCCCTGCTGTTCGACCCAGGTGTAATATTTGAGGTTGTGGATGCGTTTACGGCCGTAATACCCCAACTCCTCCATATAATCAATCGACTGCCCCAGCAAATACCGCTGGAACGCCCCAGCCGCTTCTAATGCCGTGAACGAGCCTTCGCTTTCGTGCAGTTCGTCCAGGCGGCTGTGATACATTTCCATCGAGTCGGTGGCGACCGTCATCACCACATCCTGCCCGGTGAGTTCATAATATTTGGCAAACTTTATCGCCGACAGCATGTTGGCGATGCCGGAAATACCCAACAGCGGCAGTTTTTCCACCAAATCAGCAGAAACACCTTGCTCTACTAAATACTCCTGCCCAGATGGCTCATTAAACAGCCGGGCCAGCGCCATGCTGGCTGCATCGTCGATGGCAATCACCATGTCGGTGTTTTTGGTATTGTGAATCCACGGCACATGCTTGTCGCCAATGCCCTCAATGCGGTGGGCGCCAAAGCCGTTATTTAGCAAGGTCGGACACTGCAACGCTTCGCTGGCGGCAATCTTGCTCTCTGGGTACAGCTTTTTCAAATAATCGCCGGCGGCAATTGTTCCGGCCGAGCCGGTGGTCACCGTCAGGCCGCGATAGCGATCTTTTGGCCCCATCAGTTGCTTAAGCACCTCTTCCATCGCCGGGCCGGTCACCTCGTGATGCCACAAATAGTTGCCCAACTGATCGAACTGGTTAAAAATCACCAGATCCTCACCGGAGCGACGCAGCTCCCAACACTTATCAAAAATCTCTTTGACGTTGCTTTCGGAACCGGGCGTTTTGATTGTTTCGCCAGCCACCTTGTCCAGCCACTCAAAGCGCTCGCGGCTCATGCCTTCAGGCAAAATGGCAATGGATTCACAAGCCAACAGGTTGGAATCATAGGCCCCGCCCCGGCAGTAGTTGCCGGTAGAGGGCCAGACCGCTTTTTGCGTGGTCGTATCAAACTGACCGGTCACCAGCATCGGCACAAGGCAGCCACATGCTGCGCCAACTTTATGTGCGCCAGTCGGAAACCATTTACCAATTATCAACACAATGCGGGCTGGCACACCGGTCAGTTCAGACGGCAGCTCCAGGTAATTTACTCCGGCAAAATCACCGCCGTGGGACAGCGGCTCGTTATGCCAGGTAATGCGGAACAGGTTCAGGGGATTTAAGTCCCAAAGCCCTACATTGTGCAAGCGATGACGAATCGGTTCAGGAATGAGTTGTGGATTCCGCATCTGGCGGAAAGTGGGAATAATGATATTGCGCTCGCGGGCCCGTTCAATGGTGCGGGCGAGTGCTTCTTCGTTGTGGGTTTGTAAATCAATCATATGTTTGCTCGGAAACCCGAAGGGTTTGATGTTCTCAAGAGCCATCTAACTTGGGGCAAAACCCTTCGAGTCTGTATTGTTAGTATTTTTAGGACATCGTCAGAGCCATGACGGCTTTCTGCACGTGAAGGCGGTTTTCAGCTTCGTCGTAAACGACGCTGTTAGGACCATCAATGACGCCGTCGGTGACTTCTATGTTGCGGTCAGCCGGTAGACAATGCATGTAGATGGCGTCATCTTTGGCCATTGCCATGCGCCGCTCGTCAGTGATCCAGTCGGTATATTTTTTGCTAATTTCGGCCGATTCATTCAAATCTTCTGTCGTTAACATGCAGCCCCATGCTTTGGGGTAGACGATGTCGGCATCTTTAAAGCCGGCATCAAAATCGTCCAAGATTTCAAAGGAACCGCGTGATTTGCGGGCGTTTTCTTTGGCCTGCTCCACATATTCGGGAATGAGGTTAAATTCCGGCGGATGGGTGAGGCGGACATTCATGCCAAAGCGGGTCATGAGCAAGATGAGGCTGATGGGCACGCTCATCGGTTTTTGGTAGCTTTTGGCGTAGGCGTAGCTGACGTTGATGGTTTTGCCACGCGGATCACCTTTGTGCTCGATGATGGTGAGCAGATCGGCCAGGATTTGGAACGGATGGAAATGGTCGCACTGCATGTTGAGCACGGGCACGCGGCTGGCTTCGGCCACGCCGCGAATGTATTGGTTGCCTACGCCCCAATCACATTGGCGGATAGCAATACCGTCATTGTAGCGGCCCAAAATCTCACCAATTTCTTTGGCCGTATCGCCGTGGCTAATTTGGGTGGTGGTGCTGTCTATAAATTGGGCGTGGCCGCCAAGTTGGGCCATGCCGGCCTCAAAGCTGTTGCGGGTGCGCGTGCTGGTGAAGAAGAAGAGCATGGAGAGCACTTTGTCACGCAGCACGGCGTGGGACATGCCCATGGCCCGCTTGCGTTTTAAATCCAGCGCCACATCGATAATGGTGTCTATTTCACTTTTTGTCCACTCCTGCGTGGTAATCATGTCGCGTCCGCGAAGGTGAGTTTGCATTTGATATCCTCCAGAATGGTTTACTGTCTGTTAGGCTTATGGATTCCCGCCTTCGCGGGAATGACACATAACCCGATTGTTTTCTCAAAAAGAAACAAACTTGACCTACTTAATCATCGCTGGCAGCAGCGCGTAAAATTTGGTTGCTTCTACGACATCTTTAAGTGGGACGTGTTCATTCACGGCGTGGGCGTAAATTTCATTGCCGGGACCAAAGCCAATGCTGGGGATTCCCAGCTTGCCGGTCCAGTAGTTGCCGTTTGTGGAGAAATCCCACTTGCCCTGGCCATAAGGATCGTCAGTTTCCCATAGCGCGTTCAACGTCGCGACGCCTGCCTGCACAAAAGGATGATTTTCTTCCAATGCCCAGGCGGGGAAATATTGCTCGTATTCGTAAACAGCCCCGGTGTGGCTGGGCTCAGTGTAAATGAGCTTGCGGATTTCAAAATCGTCTTTGTATTGTTCGGGGATAATCGCTTCAAGGGCATTGCGCCAATACTCTTTGGTTTCACCAAAGGTAACGCGACGGTCGATGAAGATGGTGCATTCGTCGGGCACGGCATTGGTGCTGGGGCTAACGCTGGAAACGCGGGTGACCGTCACCCGGCCCTGGCCCAGGAATTCGTGCGGTTCAAAATCCTTCTCCATTTCTGAGATGGCCTGGATGACGGGGAGCATTTTGTAGATAGCATTGTCGCCCATGTAGTTGCTGGCGGCGTGGGCGCTTCTGCCTTTACAGGTAATCTCCATTTCGATGCGCCCTTTGTGGCCGTGATACACTTTCATGTTGGTTGGCTCGCCAATGACCACAAAATCGGGGTGAACGCCCTCCCAATCGTGGAAAGCGGCACAGGCAATGCCGTCGCACCATTCTTCAATATTGCCCAAGACGTAGCAGGTGAAATTTTCCAGCAGGCCCAAGTCGCGGGCAAAAGCTAAACCGTACACCATGCCAGGTGTGCTGTTTTTCTCGTCCAGCGCACCGCGCGCATACAACATGCCATTTTCTACTTTGCCTTTGAAGGGGTCCCATTCCCATTGGGAGGGATCGCCAATGCCGACAGTATCAAGGTGAGTGTCGTAAAGGAGGATTTTAGGACCGCTGCCAATTTTACCCACGATGGAACCGTATTTATCGACGTACACCTCATCATAGTTGAGCTTGCGCATTTCTTCGCCCACTCGTTTGCCGACTTCTTCAATATCGCTGTCCATGCTGGGGATGGCCACAATTTCGCGGAAGAAGCGCAAAATAGCCTCTTCCGCGCCGGCGACACACTGGTTGAGGTGCTGAATGGTATCGTTCATTTTTGTCCTCTTTGCTTTTTGGTTTCGTTGGGATTTTGGCAAATGCCAAAGGCAAAAATTTTTGTCACTTGCCAACCATGTCATAATTGTGCAGTATTGTGTTGGGAAATACAATTTATCCGATTGGTCTGACAAATTTTCTGGTTTTTATCACATTCTTTTTGCCAAGACAACCAAAAACGGGATAATCAACTTGATTTCGAACAATGATAACCGGAAAAGGTCAGACAATTATCATGCCTTTCAGTGACGATTGTCATCAATATTTTGTCGAACATGCACCAGATAAAACCAAACATCGAGCAAATTGAGAGCGCGCTGCGAGAACGTATTCAGCAGCGCGCATATGAGCCTGGGGAGCAGTTGCCAACGGAGCTGGCGCTCACGGCCGAATTCGGCGTCAGTCGGGCCACCATCCGCACGGTGTTAACGCGGCTGGCCAGCGAGGGACTAATCATCCGGCGTCAGGGGGCCGGGACTTACGTGAACCAGCGGGTGGGGGAGGTGAATACATTGGGGGGATTGCTGGATTACGGCCGTCTCATCACAGAGTCCGGCTACCAACCCACTATCCAACCCATCTCCATGCTGCAACGAGACGCAACAGAGCAAGAAGCCGAACTGCTCAAGTTGGAACCGGGCGAGCCGGTGCTGGTGCTGGTGCGCTTGTTTCTGGCGGATGAACGGCCGTTTATCCTGGCCACCAACGTTATTCCCCAGGCGCTTTTTACCAGTGAAGAGGATTTTTATGACGGCCGTTTGCCACTCCACACTTTTCTCCAGCAATATTGCCGCCAAACCATCGCCTATGCTATCTACGAAATCAGCCCAACACGAGCGAATGATGACAAAACGATTCAGCTGCTAGGCTGCCCGCCGGGGCAGCAGCTGCTGCAATTTGCCACCACGTTTTATAATCATGAAGATCGGCCGTTGGTTTGGGGCCACAGCACCTACGATGATTCAGTTGTCAAACTGCGTTTCATGCAAAGTTGGGTCTAAATCACAAGATAGTTACAAACTCTAACAGTTCCTTTTTGTTCAGGGCATGTTTAGGCACCTGCGCATCTTCGGCCGGATAGCCAACCACCAGATTGATGTAAGCTCGCTCATTTTTGGGACGCTGTAAAATTTCGCTCAAAAAGCCCATTGGGCTGGGGGTGTGGGTGAGGCAGGCCAGCCCGGCGTTGTGCAGCGCCGCGATCAAAAAGCCGGTGGCAATGCCTACCGATTCCTGCACGTAGTAATGTTTTACGCGCGAGCCGTCGTCCGTCAGACCGTAGGATTGGGCAAAAATGACAATAAGGCAGCCGGCCCGGTCGATGAAGGATTTGTCGGCATCGGTGCCCAGCGGGGCCAGTGCTTCCAACCATTCATCCGAAGCGCGACCGGCGTAAAAGGCACGTTCCTCTTCTTCGGCCGCCAGCCGAATTTTGTGCTTGATGTCTGGGTCGGTGACGACAACAAAGTGCCACGGCTGCTGGTTGGCGCCGCTGGGAGCGCGACCGGCCGTTTCCAGGCATTTCATGATGACTTCCAGCGGCACGGGCTTGTCGGCAAAGTCGCGGGTGCTGTGCCGCTGCTTCATCAGCTCAAAAAACGCCTGGGCACGCCGACGCATTTCGTCTTCGGCAAAGGTTTGCATTTTCAAGGGCACTGACGGAATCGGTTGCATAATCTCTCCTTAAATTCACCGCAAAGTGCGCGAAGAACGCAAAGAATTGTTGAAAAAACTTTGCGTCCTTTGCGGTTCAAATAAATTGGATGGCCACCGAGCCGAGGTCGCCAAAATCGGCGCGGATGGTGTCGCCCACTTCGGCCCAGACCGGACGGACGAAGGAACCGGCCAGCAGGATTTGCCCTGGTTCCAACGCGTACCCCAGCGTAGACAACTTGTTGGCCAGCCAGGCGACGCCGTTGGCCGGATGGCCCATCACGCCAACAGAAAGCCCGGTCTCTTCGATTTCGGTGTTGCGGTAAAGGATGCCGGGGACCATTCTCAGGTTAAGATCGCGAGGGTGAAACGGCCGTCCCCCCAAAACCAGCCCTGCACCAGCCCCGTTATCGGCAATCGTGTCATAAATCTGGCGCGGCTCATCCACCCGCGTGTCGATAATTTCGATGGACGGCACGACAAACTCGGTAGCCCGCAGCACGTCCAGCATGATGATCCCCGGACCTTTAAGCGCTGCACCCAAAATGAAGGCCAGCTCCAGCTCCACGCGCGGCACGCAGTAATTGGTGTGGGGCACTTTAGCCCCATCCTCGATGAGAAAGTGATCGTACAAAAAGCCAAAGTCCGGCTCGTCAATCTTGGAAGAACGTCGCATAGCGATTGAAGTTAACCCAACTTTGTAACCAATAAGTTTGGCTCCAGCGGCCTGCTGGCGGCGGGCCACCTCGGCGGAAATGGCGTAGGCATCTTCAAGTTCGATGTGGGGGAAAAGGGCAGACGGCCGTACCGTTTGCACCTTCGTTTTGTTGGCCTCCAGCAATGCTTCGACCACCTGGTTTCGTTCTGCATCTGTAAGCATACAGCCTCCGGTTGTTGGGAATTGCCATCCAGCCAATGGCCCATCAAGAGTAAGCGATTTTTGCCGATTTGCACAGTCAAAAACAGAAATGTGCATTCTGTTTCTACTTCTGCCACAATAGGGTTTGTAATAACAACTGGGGGCCTGGTCAAAAGTGAGGAGGCAAACATGTACCAGACTGATATGTACGAAGGAATGCTGGCCGAAACGATCACGTATCCTGGAGCCAACGGAGATTTGATTAATGCGTACCTGGCACGGCCGTTAGGCCCTGGCCCCTATCCCGGAATGGTGGTCATCCACCACATGCCGGGCTGGGATGAATGGTATCGCGAAGCGACGCGCAAGTATGCCCACCATGGCTACGTGGCGCTCTCGCCCAATTTGTACTTCCGCGCCGGGCACGGCACGCCGGAAGATGTGGCGGCCAAAGTGCGCGCCGCCGGTGGCCTACCTGACGAGCAGGCGGTGGGTGATATGGCCGGTGCGCTGCGTTATTTGCAGTCGCTGCCCAACGTGAGGGATAAAATTGGCATTTGGGGCACCTGTTCTGGCGGTCGACACGCTTACCTGGCAGCGTGCCGCGTACCTGGGTTTTCGGCCGTGGTGGACTGCTGGGGTGGGCGGGTTGTGATGGAAGAGAAGGATTTGTCGCCCACGTTTCCTGTTGCCCCGCTGGATTACACCAAAGATTTAAACATCCCGCTCCTGGGCATCTTCGGCGAGGAGGATCACAGCCCCACGAAAGAGCAGGTTGCCATCCACGAAGAAGAATTGGAGAAGCACGGCAAGCAGTACGAGTTCCACATGTACCCCGATGCCGGGCACGGTTTCTTTTACCACCATCGCCCCAACTATCGCCAGGAACAGGCGGTAGACGGCTGGAACAAAATTTTCGCTTTCCTTGAAAAACACTTGACCTGAGTTCGTAGCCACAGATTCTTTCTGCGCCATTTTTGCGCGGTAAGAAACCGCGGCTACTTTTGGAGAGACCTATGTGTACAATGATTGTGGAAAAGGTTCAAATTGAAGGGTGTGGCAAGGGTACGGGCGGCTGGTTTAATGTGAACCAGGTCAACGTCTCTTATGACCATCCGTTCAATGCGCCGCTGGAACATGCCCTGAATATTGACTTTGTAAACGAGGCACTAGGCCCCGGCGCAAGGGTTGCTGTAGAGTTGAGCGCTGAGGCGGCTCGCTCCCTGGTATCTACCATCGAAGCCGTGCTGGCTCAGGCAGAATCCGGCGGACATATATAGTTTCGACTGCAAGCACCCTTGAGTTGTCATTTCGAGCCGTCTTTTGGCGAGAAATCTCTCTTCACGTGGCTGACAATCAGCCTACCATCGCGCAAAAGATTTCTCCCTTTGGTCGAAATGACACGGAAGGGTTTCTTGCTTTTTGGGAGCAGGAAAGATGGAAGATATAGTGGCAGGAGATGTATTGTGGCGACCATCGGCAGAGGTAATCGAGAACGCTAATCTGACTCACTTCACGCGTTGGCTGGCAGCGGAGAAAAATTTGGCGTTTGCCAGCTATGATGAACTGTGGCACTGGTCAGTGACAGAGTTGGAGGCATTCTGGCAGGCTATCTGGGACTTTTGCGATGTGAAGGCGTCGCAGCGAGGTGAAGTGGCCCTGGCTGATGCCCAGATGCCCGGCGCAGTCTGGTTTCCTGAAGCGCGACTGAACTATGCCGAGAATATTTTTGCCAATATGACAAATGAACGTCCTGCGCTGCTGTATGAGGATGAAGAAGGGCCGCTGGTTGAGATGAGTTGGGCTGAATTTTACCGGCAAACGGCCGTTCTCCAACACCATCTTAAACAACTTGGCATTAGCAAAGGGGATCGCGTCGTAGCCTACCTGCCCAACATTCCCGAAGCGATCATCGCCTGTATGGCCACGGTGAGTTTGGGCGCCATCTGGTCCAGCGCCTCACCTGATTTTGGTACAAAAGCCGTGCTGGACCGCTTTGCCCAAATTGAGCCTAAGCTGCTCATCACCGTTGATGGCTATCGCTACAACGGCAAACCATTCAACCGGCGCGAAATTGTGGCCCAACTGCAAGATGGACTGCCCACACTGGAACATACGATTGCCGTGCCGCTGCTGGATGACGCGCCGCTGCCCAATGCGCTTTCCTGGCCGGAACTGCTGACCAACCAGGACGAGACTCCAAAATTGACCTTCGCCCAGGTGCCGTTTGATCACCCGCTGTGGATTTTGTACTCCTCCGGCACAACCGGGCTGCCCAAGCCGATTGTGCATGGGCACGGCGGCAATTTGCTGGAGCACAAAAAAGCCATCATGCTGCACAACGATATCAAGCCAGGCGACTGCTTTTGCTGGTACACCAGCACCGGCTGGATGATGTGGAATTATTTGGTGGGATCGCTGCTGTGTGGCAGTACGGCGATTTTGTACAACGGCAGCCCCTCATACCCCAGTTTAGACAAGCTGTGGGATTTAGTCGAGCGCAGCGGGATGACCTATTTCGGCCTCTCGCCGGCCTTTGTGGCTGCCTGCATGAATGCCGGGATTGAACCCGGCCGGCAGCACGATCTCACCAAACTACGCGGCATTGGCTCCACCGGCGCGCCGCTGCCCGTGGCCGCGTTCGCCTGGCTCTATGACAACGTTCACGATGATTTTGCCCTGGAGTCGCTGAGCGGCGGGACCGATTTGTGTACGGCGTTTGTCGGTGGCTGCCGCCTGAAGCCGGTGTACGCCGGTGAAATTCAGGGCGCCTCGCTGGGGGCTAAGGTGCAGGCATGGAACAGCAGCGGCGAGCCGGTGGTCGGTGAAGTCGGCGAACTGGTCATTGCCGCGCCGATGCCCTCGATGCCGGTGAGGTTTTGGAACGATCCGGACAATGAGCGGTATCGGGAAAGTTATTTTGAGATGTTTCCCGGCGTGTGGCGGCATGGCGATTGGATCAAGTTTAACGAGCGGGGAGGCTGTGTGATTTACGGCCGTTCCGACGCCACCATCAATCGCAAGGGCATCCGCATGGGCACCAGTGAAATTTACGCCTGCGTGGAAGCCATCGACGGCGTGTTGGACAGCCTGGTGGTTGATCTGGAGCTGCTGGATCGCGACTCCTTCATGCCGCTTTTTGTCATTTTGGCTGAGGGCGTGACGCTTGACGATGCGCTGCGCCAGAAAATCAAACAAGAACTGCGCCGCCAGCTTTCGCCGCGCCACGTGCCGGATGCTATCTACCAGGTTGAGGAAATCCCCTACACGCTTAGCGGCAAAAAGCTGGAAATCCCCGTGCGGCGCATTTTGCTGGGGCACCCGGTAGAAAAAGCGGCCAACCTCGGTGCGATGCGCAACCCAGAGTCGATCAGGTTCTTCATCGAGCTTGCTCAGAAGCTGAAATAATAGATTTAACCGCGGAGAACGCGGAGGGCGTCGAGATTTTTTATGCTTCCTCTGCGCTCTCCGCGCGCTCTGCGGTAAACATGGAAAAACGACACATCATTGAAGCTGACAAGCCGCTATCGCAGTCGCTGCTGTGGCAGATTCAGCGGGCGTATTTTTTACAGGCGGGCATGACCGCGTGGCAGGATAACGTGGTGCCCAGCGACATCAGCAGCAATCCGGTGATGGCCCGGGCCTACAGCCGGATTGTGTTTGGCTATCTGCATGACTGCTTTGCAGCCGCTCAACAAGGCGACTTCGCTCTTGACCCTGGTCAGCCGATCAACATCGTGGAGCTGGGCGCGGGATCAGGACGGTTGGCCTACCATTTTTTGCAGACGTTTTTGCCGCGCTACCAGCAATCCCCGTTTGCTGGCCAGCCCATTCGCTACATCATGACCGATTTTGTGCCGCAGATTTTGGAATTTTGGCAGGGACACGGCCGTTTCCAACCGTACATCGACGCCGGCATTCTGGATTTCGGCTTGTTTGACGTGATGAAGATGCGGCCGTTTGCCCTCAGAAACAGCGGTCAACTCTTTGCCCCAGACCCAGACACGGTGCAAAATCCCGTTATCCTCATCGCCAACTACTTTTTCGACAGCATTCCCCAAGATAGCTTTGTCATTGAAGATGGCTTGCTTTGCCAGAATTTGCTCACGCTCACCAGCAGCCAGGCGGAACCGGACTTGGGCGATCCGGCTATTTGGCAGCGACTGGCGCTGCACTACGAGCCGATCCCACTGGAAAAATCGTTTTACGAGGAGCCGCTTTACAACCAGATTCTAGACGATTATGAGGCAGCGCTGCCCGAGGCGCGTTTCTCTTTTCCGAATGTGGGGTTGGATTGTTTGCAATATTGGTGCGGGTTTGGGGACGGCCGTCTGCTCATCCTCACCAGCGACCGGGGCTACACCTTGCCCGATTCACTCCTCAACCAGCCCGATCCCTTGCCCAATTTGCACGGCAGTTTTTCCCTCATGGTCAATTATCACGCCATCAGCGAGTATATTTCGCGTAGCGGTGGTATAGTGTGCCGTGTGCCCCATTACCAGGACAATATTCAGGTGCTGGCTTACGTTCTGGGCCAGATTCCGCAGCGGGCGCGAAAAACACAGCTTGCGTTTGCCGGCGCGGTAGAGGAGGGCAGCCCAGATGATTTTCATGCGTTGAAGCGCGTTGTAGAAAAACAGTACGCCACGATGAGTTTGCCGGAGCTGCTTAGCTTTTTGCGCCTGTCTGGGTGGGATACGGCTATCTTTGCCGACTGTCTACCGCATTTTCGAGATCGCGTGCTCCAGGCCGATCCGATCTGGCATGGTGATGTGGTCGCTGCGCTGCATAATATTCAGGAACGTTATTTACCGCTTCGTGAGCCAGATACTCTCCTCACCGAAATTGAGCAACTTTTAAGCGCCGTTGAATAATCCGGCGCTATATACTTGACATAATGTAAAATATGTAATAGTATATAGCTACCGATATGGAAGCATTATTAGTATCTATATTAATTTGGAGCAATTATTGATGGACCAAAGCAAAGACCTGATCATTCAGCAAGAGAAGCCAATTGAAACGGTAAACACAAAAAATGGTCTGGCTCGCGCCGGAGAAGCGGCCAATCGTGTGGCGGCCGACTATCTTTTTACCGATTACCGTCAACGCCGCGCGGAACGAACCATTCGTACGCAAACGGCCGCTTTGCAGCTCTGGGTCCAATATCTGGCTGCGGTTGGCGCAGCCAATGAGCTGCTGGTCGAGGCCGAAACGTGGGCACTGGCTTATTTTAACGATGGGACGCTGGAATCACTGGCCGAACATGCAGAAACCCAGGGTTTGGACATTCCAGTTGTTTTAGCCGCCCATTACTGCCAGCATCTGGCGGCAGCGTGGCAAGGCGTCACCTGGGGCCTGGTGGAAGGGTTTGTGAAATGGCTGCTCAATCAAGGCTACAGCCTGTCCAGCATCAACAATCGGCTTTCGGCCGTGAAGGTATATGCGCGGTTGGCGGCCAAGGCGGGCGTTGTGTCCCCCGAAGAAAATGCCCTCATCCGCGAAGTACGCGGCTATGGCGGCACAGAAGGCAAACGGGTCAACAATAAACGAGGCAAAAAGCGTGTTGGTTATAAAAAGGAAGAAGCCATTGTATTAACTGCTAAACAAGCCCGCCGCTTGAAAACCGAACATCCCCCCACCCCGCAGGGCATTCGCGACCGGCTGCTCATCTGCCTGCTGCTGGATTTAGGCCTGCGTGCCAGCGAGGTTTCGGCGCTAAAAGTAGAGGATTTTGCTGACAGCGGCTATGTGACGGTTTACCGGCAAAAGACTGATACGACTGATAAAATGGCATTAACTTCGGATATTACGGCCGTTTTAGCCGATTATCGCAGGTATATGCGAAAAAATGGCGAGCTATTGCGTGGCAGCCGCAAAAATGGCAAGCTGACACACCACATCATGTCGGTGCGGGCCATTGGGGCCCGAGTTAAAACGCTGGGCCGGGACATCCTGGGCATTTGGGAGCTAAGCCCGCACGATTTACGCCACACCTGGGCCACGCAGGCGGCCAAAGAAAGTAATCCGTTTGTGCTGCGCGATGCCGGCGGCTGGACCAACATGCAAACGCCCAGCCGGTATGTAGAAAAGGGAAAGGTTGTAAACAAAGGCATCCGTTTAGATTACTGACGTTTATCATATCAAAATTAAGGTAGGATCACGCATGACAATCACACAACTTTTCCCATCGGCCGGGGAACGGCCGTTAAAAAATCTCTATCTCAACCAAAACTTGCGCCAGATTGCCCGGCAGCAGGAACGGCCGTTTGTCTATGCTAATTTTGTGATGAGTTTAGACGGCCGTATCGCCATCCCGCATCCCACCAAACCTGGCCTGAAGGTGCCGGAAAACGTCGCCAATGATCGGGATTGGCGGCTGTTTCAGGAGCTGGCTGCCCAGGCAGACCTGATTATTAGCAGCGGGCGTTACCTGCGCGATTGGGCCGACGGCCGGGCCCAGGAGATTTTGCGGGTGGATGATCCCGCTTTTGCCGATTTGCGCGCCTGGCGCGAGCGTGAAGGACTTCGCCCCCAGCCGGATATAGCGATCATCAGCGGCAGTCTGGACTTCCCTATTCCGCCCGTGCTGACGGCTAACGGCCGTCGCGTCATCATCTTCACTACAGCCAACCCGGACCCCACGCGCGCCGCTAAAATTGAAGCAGAAGCGGGTGAATTGTACGTGGCCGGCGAAAATTCCGTCTCTGGCGACAAAATGGTGCAAAAAATGGCCGAATTGGGTTACAAAGCAGTCTATTCTGCCGCGGGGCCAAAGATTTTGCACTTATTGCTTACGGGTGGCGTGCTGAACCGGCTGTACCTGACACAGGTGGGACGATTGCTGGGTGGCTCTCCATTTTCGACTATTCTGGAAGGGGATTTGTTGGAAACGGCCGTTGATGCCCAACTGCACACCCTGTATCACGATCCGCTGGCGCTGGACGGCCTGGGTCAGCTGCTCTTGGCTTATGATATCGCTGCGTGAGGAAGCGCTGAGCTTGGTAGCACAAACAGGTGGTCAACGCAGAACGCGTTTTGGTTTCTATACAACCAGTAAAGGCCGGTCTGCCTGGTTAATAAGCTCATGGGCCAGGTCGTCCAGCAAGAAACGCTCCCATCCTTTACCTTGATGGGCTCCAATTACGACCAAATCATAATCACCGCTTTGCATTTCCTCTAAAATTTCGCGGACAACTAGACCATGTCGTACTTTTGCCTCCAGGCGAACGTTTAGTTGGGCCAGGCGCGCCAGGTCGGCTTCTAAAAGATTGCCTTCAACGGTGTGTTTCTCGATTAGCTCATCGGCGCTGGCGCGTAGTTCCCAACCGCGCACGCCGGGGGCAGCGGCCATTTGCGACATCACATGCAAGGCTGTTAGTTGATCAACTTTTCTGAGGAGGGGTGAGAGTTGATTAATTAGCCGATTTAGTAATGAAGGATCACGGCCGCTTTCACAAACCAGGACGCGGCGTAACGGCCGTATCTCCCCACGGGCAATCAATACCGGGCATGGCATCTGGCTCACCAGACGTTCGGCTGTCGGGGCCAATAGCCGGCTGGTGAGCCAGCGGTGTTTTTGTTCCCCAATGATGACCAGATCATGTTCCTGCTCTGTTACTTCACGCACAATCTCTTCGGCCGTCTGCCCAATCCGAATCTGCGTTTGCACGGTCGAGTCTGACAATAATGTTTTTGACCGAATGAGAATCGATTCAGCCTGGGTACGGTCCAGTTCATGTTTGATCACGATCAATAAGGTGAGCGTACCGTCACTCATTCGGGCGACGATTTCCCCCAGACCAACGGCCAGATCGGAGTCAGGTGAGCCATCTGTAGCAATGAGAATGCGCATTTTGTGTGTCTCCTCTCCTACACAAATAACAAAACAATCGGCACTATAAGTATGGTCATCATGAAGATGGCTAAATTGCGATTGTTTTCTGTAATGATGTCAACAAGATCGAGCATTTTTTCTTGGTAGGCATTATAGAATAGCGCCAAAATGAGTAGTGAGACAATGGCAACACTCAACATTTCGATAAGAACAACCGAAAAGGCACCTGGATTGTTCAATAAAACCGCTGCCAGCAGCGTGTCCACAAAGGTTGTAATATTGGCACCCATAATATACGGTATTACATTTTCGCGCCGCACAAAACCACGCTGGCTTAATGGTACCAAAATGCTCAAAGAGACGCTTACCGACATAGAAATGAGCGTAATGACGGCCCCAAGTAAAAACATGACCCAGGGTTGGTAAACTAATCTAGACATACGCCCGACCTGGCTTTCTTTCAGGCTCATTTGTGGCAGACATTTGTCGAAAAGATGAAAGCTGACCATAATGAAACCGAACCCAACCAGGAAGAGTGACCAGCGCGGTAAGAATTCCAGAAAAAAGGTTGTAATTGGCTCAAAAACAAGGTCGGCGGCTGAGGTGAGAATGGCACCAGATTGCAATTGGACTGCACTCAACCAGCCTCGTGCCAAGAACAGGTAACCAACGACTAGGGCAACTATGTGGGTTGTCCCGGTTACGTTGAGGGAAAGCAGCCCCATGCTCAGGCTGGTGGCCCGATTACGACCGCGTAAAATGTAAATGAAGCCGATAAACAAGACGATGAAGCTGGCTCCCAGACGACTGCCTGTGATCATGGTAAAGGCTCCCATCTGGGTCAGCACATCGGCATCAAAAAAAGTGAGTGCTGCGGCGGCAACAGGCGAACCGCTCATAACCACGTAGGCAAACAGCCAGCCAAACCCGAGGCTGTTGGCCGCGTTTGTCACGCGAAACTGCTCGCGGACCAGGGGAGCCAGGTCGCGCGCGCCTTCTTTCATGAGAGTAATGGCCATTATGAAGAGAAAGAGGCTGATGAAAAACAGCCCGACCTTGCCCAGTCGCCGCAAAGCAGTGCGGGTTTTGCTCCGACGCGGCAACGTTTTTTGGCTGGCTTCAGAGATGCCGATTTCGGTAGTAACTGGCTCGCTCATATTTTTATCACCGCTCCTTTGAGTATGTTGCTGCACACGGCCGTATCAAAGGCACACGTTTACAACCTCGGTCCCCTGAGGTTAGCCCAATGTTAACAGAGAAAGGCCCTGTTCGCCGTCTCAAGCCAGTAACAGGCCGGTAACAGGTCAGTAACAAACCATCGGTGACCGTTACGTTGCCAAAAATGAGTAGCCAATCCCAGGAATCGTTTCGATGAGAGAAACGGCCGTATCCCCTCCATCAATTTTACTGCGCAGACGGTAAACCAACTGTTTGAGCATGGTTTTGTCGCCGCCGTCGCTGCCCCAAACGGCCGTAATCAAAGAATCACTCGTCATCGCTTGCCCGGCATTCAGCATCAACGCCTCCAACAGTTTGGATTCCAACGGCGTCAGGCGGACAGGCTGGTCGCCCGTCCGCTGAACTTCGTTGCGCGAGCGATCAAAAGAGAGCCCGGCCAATGCCAGCACGGTGGCCACATCCGCAATGCCCGCCCGTCGGGCCACCGCCTTAATACGGGCTACAAGCTGATTGGGACTGAAGGGTTTTACAACATAATCATCTGCCCCCAGCTCCAGCCCTTTAATCACCGCCTCATCGCCGCTGCGCACGCTTAAAATAATAATGGGCGTTTGTCCCCGGCTGCGAATTTGCCGGCAAACGGCCAGGCCATCCATCCTGGGTAAGTTCAGGTCCAGTACCACCAGGTCTGGTTTTTCTCCTTCCCAAAATTTAAGCCCGGCAGGGCCGTCAAAGGCAGTGCATACTTCATAGCCGGCCCGGCGCAGCGTAAAAGCCAGTACGTCTGAAAGGGACAGATCATCTTCAATGACCAATATCTTCATGAAGCCGGTTCCTCATCAATGGGAAGTTCAAACCAGAAAAGTGAGCCACCGTCAGGACGGTCGTTCACGCCAACCTGCCCACCATGCGCTTCCACTATTGTCTTAACCACAAACAAGCCCAGGCCAATGCCAGCCTGATCCTGATCGCCCGGCTCCAGGCGAACGAAACTGCGAAAAATATTATTTCGCTCTCCAGCAGGAATGCCCGGACCTTGATCCGCAACGCTCACGTGCAGCATACCGGCCGACCGGGTTAGTTGCAGCTCAATCGCCTGACCAAGGGGGCTGTACTTGCTGGCGTTGATAATGAGATTGACCAGCACCTGCGTTAACCGGGCCGAATCTCCCTTAATGACCGGTAGATCGGGCGGTGTCGACAGTAATAGTTGTTGATCACGCCGTTCCAGCAGCGGCCGTGTGATGATGATGGCATTATCAATTGCCTCATGAACCGAAAATGACCGACGGCGCAGCGTAAACTGACCGGCCTCGATGCCGCTGCTTTCCAGAAGATTGTCAATCAGGTTCTGCAAGCTCAACAAGCTGAGATGGCTTGGCTTGAGCAGTTGGCGCATTTCGGCCAGAGTAAACGTTTCTCCTTCATCCAGCAACAGTTCTATAGAGGCGTTCAAGGTGCTCAATGGTGTGCGAAACTCATGCGAAATGTTCGCCAAAAAATAGGAACGAAGACGGTGAATGGCTTCTTCTTCCGTCACATCACGGAACACAAGTGCCACCTGAACCGCATCGCTCCCTGGTGGAACGAGCTGAGAGTGCGTAAGTGCCAGCACAACTTTCTTATCATTTTGAGTCCATACGCTTATTTGCTTTTTCTGTCCCAATGGTGGCATTTGATCTAAAAATTCCGTTGGGTTGGCCGGTGTATGCTCTTCATTCAGTAGCGGAAACAACGTATTCACATGCCGGCCGACGGCCTCATCGGATGACCAGCCTAAGATGTTTTGCGCGCCTTTGCTCCAAAATGTCACGATTTTCTCTTCATCATAGGTAGCAATGCCCTCCACAAGTGATTGCAGCAGGGCGTTTAGCCGCTCACCTATCTTTGTTTTTTCGCTAAGGGTGCGCAACATGCTGGCCTGGCTGCGGTGGAGGGCCGTTGCCAGGGTGTGGATTTCCGCCGGATCAGAAAAGAGTGGAATCGCAGCCACCAGATCCCCTTTGCTAATTTTGTCGGCCGTGGCGGTCAGCTTTTGTAGGGGTGCATTTACCTGGCGCACAAACCAGATGCTCAGTAAAGAGCCCATAATGACGACGGTGATGGTGCTGACTGCCAAAATAAGAAAAGCACGCTGTCCCGTGAGAACCAGATCATTAACCTGCAGGGCAACTTCAGAAACGAGGGTGGCTTGTCCGGCATCGTCGGCAAGCGGTATGTAAGCGGAATAGTAAATAGTTTCGTCAATCGCTAAGACCTGGCCTTCTCCAGGAGCTGTTTCCCAGGAAATATCAGCGGCCGTTTCTGGAGCCGTGCCCAAAGGCGCAAAGCTGCTGGCCAGACGAACACCGTCCGGCTGAAGGATACTTTGCTGGGCTCCAGCGGCCGCTGCCAGACGCTGTAAGTATATTTCTTCTAACCAGATACCGGCGATGGCCGTTCCCAGCGTCCGTTCTGAAAACGGATCGATTATCACCTGCTGGGCCAGAATGACGGGACGGCCGTTCAGTCGAACAAAACCATCATGCTCATCATCTGGGCATTCGCCGATGCTGCCGTCGCCGGCTAGCAGCAAATTATCCACATTACACAGCAGCAAAAAATCCAGACCGCTCTGGTTCTGGAAATCTTGCAAATAAAGGTGCAGTTCATCGGCCGTTTCGGTCAGCGTGAGTTGTTGCAGTGTCGGCCGTTCTACAAAAAGCACCAACTGGTTGGCCAGCCGCTCTTGTTCGGCTTGCAGTAAGGATTGCGTCGCGATTTGCGCGCTTTCTACCTGTGACCACGCCTGGCGCTCCAATTGGTCCCGCGTTAGCCAGAAGGCTGGAACTCCAGCACTGAGAGTTGTGAGCACAATGAGGATGACAAAACCAAGCAGCAGACGTACCGAAAAGCTGTTCAAGGCAGAAACTATTTTCATTTGTTCAGTGCCAATTTTAGGCAACGTAACTCCGTAAAAGTGTGGCAGGAGAAACGGCCGTCACCGTAAATTCCCCCATCGCCGCCGGCAGCAGTACAAAGCGCACCGCCGATAATTCCAAATCGTTGACAGTCACAGCACCCTCTGTGACGCCCCAAATTTCCAACGTTTCACCGGTGCAGTTGCCCTGGAAGGCCGCTCCTTCATCCATTTCTACCCGCTCCGTTACAAAATAATCTGTCTCGCACAGCAATGATCGCTTCACGCCGTTTTGACTGGCAACTGTTTTAGGTTCACAAAGCGAAGGAGCAATCTGTTCAAAGTTTATAACGTCCAAAGCTTTTTCTACATGCAGTTCACGCGGTTTGCCGTCATCCCCTACCCGCCCCCAATCATAAACGCGGTAAGTGGTATTGGAATTTTGCTGAATTTCAGCAATGAGTAGGCCACCCATAATGGCGTGGAGAGACCCGGCCGGAACACAGATATGGTCCCCAGCTTTTACCTTGATTTTGTTGAGGTGTGGTTTTAGGTTGTTTTCTTTAATGGCTACGCGAAGTTCTTCGGGGCTTATCTGATGCGATACGCCCAAGATCACTTCTGCGTCCGGTTCGGCGTGAAGCACCACCCACATTTCGGTTTTGCCCAGTTCGTTGCCCTCATGGGCCTGGGCATAATCATCCTTAGGATGCACCTGCACCGACAACGGCCGATTGGCATCCAACAATTTAATCAACAGCGGAAACTTCCCCCGCTTCTGTGCCCAGGCGGAACGGCTGCCAATTAAGTCTAGGCCTAGCTCTTTGTGGAGTTCTGTGAGGAGTTTTCCGGCGTGACGGCCGTTGGCCACCCGCGTTGTGCCATCTTCATGTCCGGCAATCTCCCAACTCTCGGCAATTACCCCCTCTGATGGCAGTTCACGCCCTAACTTTTCTAAATTACGCCCTCCCCAAATATAATCTTTTAATACCGGCTCAAACAGCAAAGGATACAGGTCTTGGGTCATTTAAAGCATCTCCCATTCTAAGACAACGATTCAATACACCAAATTTTTGGCGATGTCCCTATCTTACTATACAATTTTTTCATCTACTATCATCTCAAGTTTCCTAACAAGTAAGGAGGAAGAAATGGAGCGCAGAGAGTTTTTGGGCATGGCTGCAAAAGGTGCCGCTGGCGCAGCGCTGGTTGGTTTAGCCGGCTGTAGCCAACCTGAAGAAACCGCAGAAGTTGTAGAGCAGGCACAAGAAACGGCCCAAGAGGTGCAGGAAGTCATTGCTCAGGAGTCGGGCTTCCCAGAAATCACCTGGGAAATGGCGACAAGCTGGCCCCTGGCCCTCGATACGATTTTTGGTGGCGCCGAAATTTTCGCCAACCGCCTGAGCCAAATCACTGGGGGCAGATTCACGATCCAGCCCCGTGCTGCCGGTGAACTGGTTGGGGGAACCGAAGTGCTGGATGCTGTGGAATCTGGCGCCCTGCAAGTTGGACACACCGCTTCATACTATTACACCGGCAAAAGCCCGGCCACAGCCTTTGGTACAGCGCTGCCATTTGGCTTAACCGCCCGGCAGCAGAACGCCTGGCTGTATGAAGGCGGTGGTCTTCAGTTGATGCAAGACTTTTACGCAGAGCGCTTCAATATCATCCAGTTCCCCGCCGGCAACACGGGTGCCCAAATGGGTGGCTGGTACAATAAAGAGATCAATACGGCCGCAGACTTTGAAGGCT
>CALBTC010000040.1 GCA_937967805.1 uncultured Anaerolineaceae bacterium | reverse complement strand
CCAACCGACATGGAAGAGCTGTTCAGCAACGTAGACGACTTCCTGGCACAATAAATTACCGTCTGCAAGATTGGGCCATTTTTGAAAAATGGCCCAATCTGCCACAAACGACGCAACATCCATTTATGGGGATTATTAAATGATTCAAGCAGTCATCTTTGACGTGGGTGGTGTTTTGCTGCGCACGGAAGATCGCGGCCCACGGCAGGAGTGGGAGAAGCGTCTGGGGCTGGCTCCGGGCGGGGCTGAAGTGCTTGTTTTCAACAGTGAAATGGGCCAGAAGGCTCAGCGCGGCGAAATTACAGAACCAGAACTGTGGTGCTGGATTGGCTCACATTTAAATTTATCTCCTGAGGAAACGGCCGCTTTCCGCAGCGGTTTTTGGGCAGGAGATGTACTAGACAAGGAATTGGTTGCCTTCATTCGCCAGCTAAAGGAACGGTATCAAACGGCCGTCATCAGCAACTACGCCAGCAATCTACGCCCGGAACTCACCCACCAGTTCAGCATCGCCGACGCCTTTGACGAGATTATAATTTCCTGCGAAGAGGGCATCACCAAGCCGGACCCAGAAATCTTTCACCGGGCAGTGGCCCGATTAAGCCGCAAACCGGAAGAAACCGTATTCATTGACGATTTTTTGCACAATGTTGAGGCAGCCCGGGCCGTTGGCATGTCGGCAGTTCACTTTCAGCCAAGCATGGATTTGCCAGCAGCTTTGCAGCAGTTATCTATTTCGTTAGGTTAGTTCTTAACATATTTGACACAATCCTGTCACTCCCGCCTTCGCGGGAGTCCAGGCGCGAAGATTCCCGCCTTCGCGGGAATGACACATCAGCGGTCAAGAACACAGGAGAAAAATAGATGTCAAGTGTCCAACTTTATCAAAACGATCCCCGCTGGGAAAACACAATCATGGGCTTCGGCAAAACCGAAACGATTGGCAAACTTGGCTGCCTATTAACCAGCCTGACGATGGTAGGCAACCATTTTAGCGGTGGCAGCGAAACGGTGGCCTCTTTCAATGAGAAAATGAAGCAAAACGATGGCTTCCAGGGGCCGTGGGTGCGGGCTTTTCGCATCTCGTCGGTCTTCCCCAACGTGAGCTACCAAAAGCGCATTGAGTGCGACAACCAGGACGCACCCCTGGACGAGATCGATGCCGCATTGCAAGGTGGTTCACTGCCCGTCGTGCGCGTCGATTATTCACCGGCACCCGGCATCCAGGGGCATTGGGTGGTGCTACATAAAAAGGACGGCGACGATTACCAGATGTGGGACCCGTACAACAGTCCGGAAAAACCGCCGACGCTGGTGGGTCGCTTTGGCTTTGCCGGGACGGCCGAAAAAATCATCCAGGAAATCATCTTCTTCGGCAGCGGCGAATTGAAGAAACCCAAAGCGGATAAAACAACCAGCAGCAAGCCTGCACCGAAAACAACAACCACAAAAACGGCCGCTCTCACCCCCTCTCCTGCCAGCGAAGAAACTGACTCTCTGCTCATTGCGCCCACGGTAAACGGACTCACGCTGCGGGACCAACCGCGCATTTCTGGTTCCAACGTGATCAAATATTTACCGCAAAGCAGCAAGCTTGTAGTGTTGGAAGACGCCGACAAAGCCGAGGCAAAGATTGGCAAGCGTAACAACTGGCTCCAGGTGCGGGACATTGAGGGCAAGGAAGGGTATGTGGCGGCCTGGTATGTTACGGCCGTATCCGACCCCGCCCTCGGCAGCCACAAAACCAGCCAGGCCAACCAGCCATCGGCCCCAACCAGGCTGGTGGTCAAAACCAGCGCCTCCAGCGTCTCGCTGCGCACCGAACCGCGCGTCGCCAGCAGCACGCTTATCACCTACCTGCCCTTCGGCACAGAGCTGCTGGTGATTGAAGGCGACAATGCCGCCGGCAAAATCGGGCAAAAAGACCAATGGCTCCACGTGCAAACCGTCACCGGGCGCAAAAGGTACGTGGCCGCCTGGTTTGTCACCAAAGTGTAAATTGAGGTGGGACGCACCTTTTTAAGTGCGTCCCACCTGTAGGAAAAGATCATGTCTGTATCGGAAAATCAGGTAAGAACGTATCGGATCGGATTAATCATTTCAGGGCTGCTGAACGTTGTTCTGATCGTGCTGCTGCTGGTTTCAAGAGGTGACGGTGGCGAAACGGCCGTTTCCTCCACGCCCCAGGCCAACGACGAAGTCGCCGCCGTTCCCAGCGCCACGGCAACCGACGGGCCGCCCACGGCAACGGCTACGACGCCCCCAACTGCCACCATTGCCGCTGAGCCAACACCGACAGCGACCATGATGGCTACGGCGACCGCAGAACCACCTGTGGAACCTACCGCGCAGCCTACCGAACCGCCCGCCCCCACACCAACCGTACCACCGACGGCAACTGCCATGCCAACGGCCGTTCCCGGCCCCAACTGGCTGCGCTACTACAACCAGTTCCGCACCCAGGCCGGCCTACCCCAGATTTCTGAAAACACCACCTGGTCCGCCGGCAGCCTGGCCCACAGCCAGTACATGATGAACAACAGCCTCAGCGTCCACGCCGAAGACCCCAACAAGTCGGGTTATTCAGAAGCGGGCAACCAGGCAGGACAAAATGGCAACATCGCCATCAGCGGCTGGGAAGGCGCGTCTGATTTGTGGCCGATTGATTACTGGATGACAGCTCCCTTCCACGCCGTGCCCATGCTCAATCCGCGCCTGACGCAAACCGGCTACGGTGTCTTCCGCGACGTGAGCAACAGCTTCAAAATGACAGCCACCCTAGATGTTTCCACCAAGCGCGAATTGGGCGAGCTGCCCGCCGGCATCACCTACCCCATCACTTACCCGCGGGACGGGGGTGAAATTTGGGTGCTTAGCTACACCCTACCTGAATTCCCTAATCCAATGACGGCGTGCAGCGGTCTGCAAAAACCGGTCGGCCCACCAATCATCCTGCAAATTGGGGATGGCAGCCTGGTGCCCAGCGTCACGCAAACGTCGCTCACCAGCAGTGACGGCACCCGCCTCACCCACTGCGTCATCGACGAAACGCGCTACGTGAACAGCAACGCCTACCAGCAGCAGCAGGGCCGCAATATTTTAGACAAACAGGATGCGATTGTGCTGCTTCCGGCACGGCCGTTTACCGTCGGCGAAACTTATACCACCAGCGTCACGGTTAATGGGGAAACGGTGGAATGGTCGTTTACGGCCGTTTCACCTCCCACAGATTACTAGCCACTCAGGTGCGACGCACTTTCTCTTGTTGGAGCTTACGCTGGAACAAGTGCGTCGCACTTCTAATCTCCCTCCAACACATCCATCACATTGGCCACCAAATCGTACCGGCCAAACGCCGGCATGAAGTAGACACCCTGGGTAAACGGCCGTAATTTTGCCAAAATTTCCTGAGCAATCGTCACCCCTTCCTGCTGCGGATCGCCGGCCTCGGCCATGCGCCGGCGCAATGGTTCGGGGATAGACATGCCGGGCACTTCATAATGGAGGAATTCGGCGTTACGGCCGTTGTACAGCGGCTTCACCCCCACAATCAGCGGCAAAATCTTTTCTTCGTAAGTGGCTTCGTACAAATCGACAAACTGTTTGGCCGCCGCCGGATCAAACACCGGCTGGGTCAGGGCAAAATCGGCCCCGTTGCGCATTTTGCGCCGCAGCAGCTTCATCTCCCGCTCCGGATCGGACGGCGTCAGGTTCAGGGCACAGCCCACCATGAAGTTAGTCGGCTGGTCAATGGAGTTACCCGCCTTGTCCAGGCCGCTGTTAAACTGCTGTTTGATCAGGTGAATCAGACCGGTGGGCACGATGTCGTAGCTGTCCATCGCCTCCGGAAAATCGCCAATTTTGGTGGGGTCACCCATTGACACAAACAAATTGCGGATGCCCATGGCGTACGCCGCCAGCAAATCCCCCTGGATGCGCAGCAGGTTGCGCCCGCGCGTAGGAAAATGAAGCACGGTTTCCAGCCCCACCGCCTTTTGCACCAGGTGCGCCGCGGCCCAGGCGCTCATGCGCATGCGGGCCAGCGGGCTGTCGGCCAGGTTCAGCAGGTTGGCCCCGGCTTCGCGCAGCATGTGCGCCCCTTCGATGAGCCGCTGCGTAGCCACCCCTTTGGGCGGGCTCATTTCCACAGTGATAACGTAACGGCCGTTCGCCAGATTTTGTGCCAGTTGGGTGGGAGCATCGAGGACGGCCGTTTTCTTTTCTGCCTGGGTCACAATTTGAATATCCGGCAGGGGGATGGGGGACGGTCCGGGATGGTCCAGCGCATGGCGCATGGCGGCGATGTGGGCCTCGTTGGTGCCGCAGCAGCCGCCGACCAGTACCGCGCCGGCTTCGACAAGAGCGTGGGTATACTGACCAAAATAGTCAGGGGTCGCAGGATAAAGTACCCGTCCCCGCTGGGTTTGCTCCGGCCAGCCGGCATTGGGTGCCGCCGCCAGCAGTTTATCCGGGGCGATCTGGCGCATGATGAGCAGCAGGCGCAGCACCTGGGCCGGACCACCGCTGCAATTAACGCCAATCGCATCCACGTCCAGCGCGCCTAACCGCTGGGCCACCACGTTGGGCGTGTGCCCCAGCAGCGTGCGATCGTCGCGGGTAAAGGTCATCTGGGCCACGATGGGTAAATCTGGGGCGAGTTCACGGGCGACGGAAACGGCCGTTTCCATCTCGTACAAGTCAGACATCGTTTCCAGCACCAGCAGATCGATACCGCCAGGATTTGCCGTTAGCAGAGGCTCAATCTGTTCGCGAAACGCCTCGGCGGCTTCGGCCAATGAGACGCGCCCCAGTGGTGCCAGGCGCACCCCCAGCGGCCCCACCGACCCGGCCAGCCACACCTCTCGAAAGGCGCTGCCGATAACGCGCCGGGCAATGTTTACCGCCGCCTGGTTAATCTCGCGTACCTGCTGCTGCAGGCCGTATTCGGCCAGCTTGTACCGGTTGGCGCCAAAGCTGTTCGTCTCGATGATGTCGGCCCCGGCATCGATGTAGGCCCGGTGAATATCGGCGACGATGGCCGGCTGGGTGAGGTTGATGCCGTCGAAGCTGGTCTCCATGGACACACCCCGGCTGTGCAGCAGCGTACCCATCGCCCCATCAAACAAAAACGGCCGCTCGCGCAGCCGAGAAACAAATGTTTTTCTATCCATGATACAGACCCTAAGGGTTTGTCCTGGAGAAATGCACCTATTTAGACATCAAACCCTTAGGGTCTCTCCAGAGTTAGTTTCATTCATCTTGATTGTAAAACAGCTCCTGAATTAGTGCCGCCGCCTTCTCATTGTCCAAAATGAGCACTGAGGCCCCGGCTTCGGTACGATAGCTGGAAACGTAATCATAATCCAGCACGTCGTTATAAATATTTTCGGAATCAATGCTGTTGGCTGCGGTTGCCAGGCGAATCATCTGCTCCAGGCTTAAATCGGTGCGGACGCCATTTTCCACCTGCTGGTACAGCGTGCCCGCCTGGGCAATCATACCCGTAAAACCGAGCGACGTCACCTTTTGTCGGATGGCCAATAAAACCTGCTGCTGCCGCGCCGCCCGGCCAAAATCGTTGTCCTGATGGCGGGTCCGCGCATATTTTAGCGCCGTCGCCCCATCAAAGTGCTGCTGCCCCGCCGGAATAAAGAGCGGGTCAAAACCGTAGTTCATGCTGGGATACGTCGGGTCGTTGATCGCCGTCGGCACGAACACGTCAATGCCGCCCAGCGCATCAATGCCATTAATGACCGCGCTAAAATCTACCAGCACGTAATGATTAATCGGCACGCCCAGGTTGTATTCAACCGTTTGCATCGCCAGGGCAGCCCCACCGATGGGGTTATTGCCCGCCGAGCCGTAGACAAAGGCAGTGTTGATGCGATCACGGCCGTGTCCAGGGATGAGCACATACAAATCGCGCGGAATCGACAGAATGGAGGCGGATTCAGTTACCGGATCGAGCGATACCAGCATCATCGTGTCGGTGCGCGAGACAAAAGATTCGCCCGGACGCCGGTCGATGCCCATAAGCAGGATGGTCACCCGGTCGGTACCTTCCCATGGTTCGCTGGTGGGGATGAGGGTCGGTGTTGGCTGCCCCGGTGCCAGCGTAGGAACAGCAGGCGGGGCGATTTGGTCCAAAGATAAATCAACGCCGGCTACGGCCGCTACAGATTGCTCCAGCGGGTTCAACGGCCGATTCAGCATCACTTGAAAGGTAAAATAGGCAAAAACGACGACCACAATACCGGAAAAAACGAAGGCAATAGAGAGTAAATAGGTCAGCCAGCCAGGTAACACAGGTTGTGAGGTTCGCAAAACAAACTCCTGAACAAGCCACAGAGGCTACAGAGATTTCGGAGAAAACCTCTTTTTCCTCTGTGGCAAAAAACAAGTCATCATTCAAACAGCGTGCATTATACACGGAAACGGCCGCAAAGCGGGATGAAAAAGTTGTGATTCCCCTACGTTTTGCCTTGTTTTCGCGTGCCGCTCATTGTTAATTTTTACGAAAAAGGTGATAAAAATCATTGACTTACGGCCGTTTTGCGGTAGATTTGCACTGTACCTGATTACGATAACGATAGAGAGATCGAATGAAACCATTGAATCCCAAAATTGTTGACAAATTCGGCCGTCCGGTCCGCGATCTGCGCATTTCTGTCATTGACAAATGCAACTTCCGCTGTCCCTACTGCATGCCTGCCGAAATTTTCGGCGCAGATTACAACTTCCTCACCAATGACCAACTGCTCAGCGATGATGAGCTCGTGCGGCTGGCCGGACTGTTTGCCCGGCTGGGCGTGACCAAATTCCGCCTAACGGGCGGTGAGCCGCTGATTCGCCCCAACCTGCCGGGACTCATTGCTCGGCTTACGCAGATTCCCGGCATCGAGGATTTGGCGATGACCACCAACGCCTATTTCCTGGCCGACCAGGCCCAGGCGCTGAAGGATGCCGGTCTGCCCCGGCTGACGGTTAGTTTGGATTCTTTGGATAATGAGGTATTTCAGGTGTTGAACGGCCGTCGCGCCAGCGTCGATCGCGTCTTAAACGGCTTTGCAGCCGCCGAAAAAGCCGGCTTCAAAAAGATCAAAATCAACTGCGTTGTTAAAAAAGGGATCAACGACCATACGCTGGTCGATCTGGCCCGCCACTTCAAGGGCACTGGCCACATCGTACGCTACATCGAGTACATGGACGTAGGCAACCTCAACGGCTGGAAGCTGGACGATGTGGTCACCGCCGACGAAATCCTGGCCAAAATTGATGCGGAAATGCCTTTGCAGCCCGTGCCGCCCAACTACAAAGGCGAGGTGGCCAACCGCTATCGCTACCTGGACGGCGAAGGCGAAATCGGCGTCATCGCCTCGGTTACCAAGCCGTTCTGCGGCGACTGCACCCGAGCCCGCCTCTCCAGCGCCGGCGAATACTACACCTGCCTCTTTGCCAACCAGGGCACCGATTTACGCGTCCCCCTGCGCGAAGGTGCCAGCGACGAGGAGATGCTGGAAATCATCGGCGGCGTCTGGCAGCGCCGCACCGACCGCTACTCCGA
>CALBTC010000039.1 GCA_937967805.1 uncultured Anaerolineaceae bacterium | reverse complement strand
GCAGGTAAAGGCGCGGGCTACAGAAATACGGTTTAGTGTCTTAGTCAACTGCACCGTATGCCGTCGAATATAGCGGGCTACGTACAGCGCATTGTAGCTGTTGCCACCATCCAGCACCCGGACCGTGCCTCGTAATGCCAGGATGGCTGAGAGTTCCAGCATCTGCATGCGCTCGGCGCGGGGGCCAATGACCAAACCTAATTCACCGGTCGCCACCTCGGTGGCCATGGCCGTAGATAATTCGGGGAGCAAAGACATGCCGCCACGATACCGGCTAACTGAGAGAGAAACAATCCACTGAGGAGAGGAGATACAGGTGAAATGAAGGGTGTCACCTCATGGGGTGATTACCGATTATCTAGGTAATAATGCAGCGCCGAGTCCATATCTGGTTTGTCCCAGCCGCGAAAGTCCCAGGAAGCTAACAGCACTTGCAATTCCGCCTTACTGTTGACATCGAACTTTTGCAGGGTATTACGCAGGTGGGTTTTAACGGTGTTGGTGGAGATGACCATCTTCTGGGCGATTTCGTGGTTGGTGTAGCCAAGGCAGGTGAAAGCGGCCGTTTCCTTTTCCCGATCCGTCAGCGTCTCCCAGAGGTTTAGATTTTCGTCGATGATGTGCTGTTCGCCGACGGCCAGGCTGAGCAGTTGGTTCACGGTGTCGGTAACGGACAGCCCTTCTCGATCGGCAATACTTTCTATAAGGGGAATAAGTGAGGGATCTATTTCCGCAGATGTTTCTGGACGGATATAACCCAGGCGCATGAGGAATTTATCGAAGGGTCTAGGTAGGTTCATACGGTTCTTTAGAAAATTCGATGGCGGCAGAAATCTGCCCGGTCTCCGATATAAAAAGAACGTATGTTCCGCACCCAAGAGGTGGGAATATAACACAAGCATTTACCTAGACTGCGTGAATGGATCGTGAATAATCCACGAAGACTACAAATTTTCTCTCAACCCACGAAGTGAACAGAGCCGATCCCCCCCGTCATAACGCAGTGCGTAAGAAATATCGTAATATTTTTCGGCTATAAACGAAAGTCGTTTTGCATGATAGAGGAGAAGCAGCCGTCTGGCTAAATCCGGCTTTGCTTTCCTACCTTAACGCAACAAATTTCAAGGGAAGCCGGTCACGGATTTCGGGCACCGCCCGCTTTCCATGACAAATGGGGAGCCTCCCATAACTGGACATCACAATGAAAACACCTGTAACGATTGTGGTCATCGATGACCACGCCCTGATCCGCCATGCTATACGCAGCCTGGTGGCGGCACGGCCCAATCTGCACCTGGTGGGGGAAGGCGATTCCGGCGAACACCTGTTTGCGCTGGTAAGCGAGCACCAGCCAGATGTGGTCATTCTGGATTTGAACATGCCCCACCACAAAACAGACGACAGCAGCCCGCAGAGGTTTCAGGCGCTGCCGGAATTAGTACGGCTGCGGCGCGCCCATCCGCAAACGGCCGTTATTATTCTCTCAGAACATCTGGTGCCGGCTCTGGTACACGAAGCGATGATCAGCGGTGTCAAAGGGTATATTCTCAAAAGCGACGACCTGTCGCTTAGCCTACCGGAAACCATCGACATCGTTAGTCGAGGCGGCATTTTCTTCTCTCAAGGCGTGCAGCAAGAACTGTTTGGCACAGCCGGCGCTTTTGAGCCGCCGCTTCTGACACCGCGCCAGAAAGAGATGTTGGCCGTCATCGCCGCCGCGCCCAACGACAGCTACGCCCAGCACGCCGCCAAGCTAGGCATCCAGGTCTCGTCCTTTAAGAACCAGCTGGACAAAATCTTCAAAAAATTGGACGTGAATAACCTCACCGCCTGCATGATTCGCTGCCACCAGTTGGGGATCATCACCCTCGATGCCGCCGCCGTAGGGGAGACAAGTTATTACGCATGAAGCCGATTACCGTTGTTACACTGGACGATCATCACCTGGTGCGTGAAGGCATTCGCCGCCTGCTGGATGAAGACCCCACGCTGAAGTTGGTGGGAGAAGGGTGGGTCGGTGAGCAGCTGGAGCCGCTGCTTGCGCAGCACCAGCCAGACGTACTGCTGCTGGACGTAGGTATGCCCCAGACGACGGCTGAACCATCGGGCCAAGGTGAGAATGCCTTTCGTCTGCTGCCGGCGCTGGTCCAGCTACAGCAGCGGTATCCCGAAGTGCGCGTGATTATCGTCTCCCAATATGCCTCCCAGGTCTTGATCGAAAGTGCCATTGAGCTGGGCGTACGCGGCTACTTGCTGAAAAGCGACGTCTTTTCGCGCTACCTGGCCGACGCCATCCGCGCGGTGATGCGGGGGGAGCGCTATTTTTCAGAAGGCGTCAGCCGGCAACTGGCCATGCCGGACTACCGTGGTGAGATTCAGCTGACACAGCGGCATCGGGAAGTGTTGCAAGCTATCGCCGCTGCGCCGGAACTGACGTACGCCCAGCACGCCGACCGCCTGGGCATTTCAGAGCACACTGTTTCCCATCACCTGCGCCAGATTTTTGCCCGGCTGACAGTGAGCA
This sequence comes from uncultured Anaerolineaceae bacterium, assembly GCA_937967805.1. The sequence goes on along the minus strand of CALBTC010000039.1, from coordinate 1,566 downwards.
ACCTGACGGCGGCCATCGTTAATGCCGTCCGCCTGGGTCTGATAACCCTCGATGAACGAGAATCAGCTGGTCGGGAGGAAGAGATAGGATAGGCGGCTACCTACATATTTATGCTATTTAGCCTGATGCAGGCGGCGCAGCGGCCTGCGGCGCGATATGCTAGTCGGCAATTGAGACGTAACTCACAAAACCATTTTGGAGGATAATGATGCAACCATCTACCGAACAAACGAAAAGCAATATCTGCACAGAAGCCTCTCCGGCCCAGGCGCTGGAAGAGGCCGTGCAGGAGGCGCTGTTGATGTCAGACTTTTTCCGCCTCGCGGCGCAGCAGTCACAGAACGTTGTTCCTTTGGATGTTCCTGCGGGGTTGACCTTTCTGCAGCAGCTGCGCACGCTTGTGACTGTGCCGCTGGGCATCGCCCCGATGAAGATATTCAATCGGGACCGCCGTTCACGGTCGACATAAATTAACTAACATACGCCCATGATTCCCGACAAGATTTCTGCTCTCTTTGCGCAAACGTACCGGTACATTGCCGAGCACGGACTGGCAGAATGGGGGTGGCCGGATGTACAGGCTGCTGTTGTTGCTCGCCAAGAGGTATTTATGGCTGACCGGCCGATGTACGCTAACGTGCTGCCCATCTTGACCTGTATGGCGCTGGGAGGAGAGGCAGAAACTGCCGTTCCCCTGGCGGCGGCCTGGACGCTATATGATCTGGCTTCTGACATCTTCGACGATTTGCACGATCAGGACGGCAAAGATTGGCCGTGGAATCACTGGACGCCATCCCGCGCCCTGAATGTAGGGCTGGGCGTGCTGGCCGCGGCGCAAATTTGCTTGGCGCGGCTGGCGGCCCGGCCCGATATTCGCGGCGACATTACCCTCTCATGGGGGCAGACCTTCGCCCTGGCCGCACGCGGCCAGGCGCATTCACACGCCGTCTGCTCGTCGGATGATTACTTTCGGCAGACGGTGGCCAAATCTGGCCTCGTTTACGCAGCGGTTGCCCGTGCCGGGGCGCTGCTGGCAACCGATAATGAACACGCTTTGGATCAGATGCATGCCTTTGGTCTGGCGTTGGGCATGCTGATTCAACTAAAAGACGACTGCCGCGATCTGCACGCGCCGGACCTGGTCAGCGACGTCAGCGCTGGCGTCTACTCGCTGCCGCTTCTTTACGGCCTGGCGCAAACGGAATCGCCCCATCATGGCGCACTGCAGGCGCAGCTGGCGCAGCCCACGCCGGACGTAACGGCCGTTTACCAAATACTTGAAGCAATGGGTGCCATCAGGCACACGCTCACCCTGGCGCGCGCCTACCAGCAAAAGGCGATGGCCGCTCTCGCCGCATTCCCCGCCGCACAAACCTTCCATTTATCCGCCTATGTCGCCGGCTTCTTTCCTTCCTAAACCATCTTTACCACTGTCCCAATGGTGGAAACAGCAGGCGCGGCTGCCGCTGGTGCTGGTGGCGTTGGGCCTTATCCTTTACCATACCATCTATCTTGTTACCTTTGTGCCGATGGAGGATGTGGATTTCGGCTGGCGATTGGTGGATA
>CALBTC010000038.1 GCA_937967805.1 uncultured Anaerolineaceae bacterium | reverse complement strand
GCCAAACATTTGTACGACGAGCTGACCGGGATTCAATACGGCCGTATCCCTGACCGCTTCAACTGGACCTTAACCATTGATGTGAATTGACACCATTTGAGAGCCATCTTTGCCCAATTGATAGTTTCTGACGGCAAAACAGGATGATACTCACGGCTGGATTCCCTATCGAATCCAGCCTTTTTTTATTAGGCTGATCATTACAAACTTTCGCAAGGCAAAAGACGCTGAATTTCCCGAATCTTTCTCTGCGTCTCTGCGCCTTTGCGTTGAGCTTTTCAGGAGTTTTTTATGCGTGAAGTAGCAATTTTAGGCGTGGGACAAACGGCCGTGCGCGAACAATGGGACCAATCCATACGGCAGCTTGCCGTGGCTGCCGGCCGGGCCGCCATGCAAGATGCCGCACTGGCGCAGGTTGACGCCATTTACGTGGGCAACATGACCAGCGGCGTGCTCAACCAGCAAATGCAGCTGGGCGCCCTGGTAGCCGATCATCTCAACCAGCACGGGGCCGAAGCCGTCAAAATGGAAGCCGCCTGTGGCTCTGCCGGGTCCGCCATGCGCCAGGGCTTGCTGGCCGTGGCCAGCGGCGAACTGGACGCCGTTCTGGTCATCGGCGTAGAAAAGATGACCGAAACTACCTTCAGTGAAACCACCGCTGCCCTCACCACCGCCGCCGATGCCGACTACGAAATTATTCACGGCGTCACGTTTGTGGGGCTGAACGCCCTCATTATGCGCCGCTACATGCATGAATACGGTTACCAGCGGAGCGACTTTGCTCCCTTCGCTCTGAATGCCCACAGCAACGGCGCTAAAAACCCCAATGCCATGTTCCAGGAACCCATCACCCAGCGCACCTACGACAAGGGGCGTATCGTGGCCGATCCCATCAGCCTGTTTGATGCGTCCCCCATTGGCGATGGCGCGGCGGCGCTGCTGCTGGTGCCGGCCGAGAAAGCACCCCAGGCCGTGCGCGTGACTGGCTCCGCTTCGGCCACCGACACGCTGGCGGTGCACGACCGGCATGATTTGCTCTGGCTTACCGCGGCAGAAAAGTCGGTGCAGCGGGCCTATGCCCAGGCGGGCGTTGGTCCGGCCGATGTAGATTTATTTGAACTGCACGATGCGTTTAGCGTGATGGCGGCGCTTTCGCTGGAGGCCACCGGGTTTGCCGAGCGGGGGCAGGGGGTGCGTCTGGCGCAGGAAGGGGCGATTTTCCCGGACGGCCGTATTCCTATCTGCACCATGGGCGGGCTCAAGGCGCGCGGCCATCCCGTCGGCGCTACCGGCCTGTACCAACTGGCCGAAGCCACATTGCAACTGCGCGGCCAGGCGGGCGCAGCCCAAATCCCCGACGCCCGCATCGCCATGACGCAAAACATTGGCGGCAGCGGGGCAACCATTGTGACCCATATTTTGCAACGGCCGTAACCGCTTGCAGGTAACCTCCCGCAGGTTTGTATAGTTGTGTTTTCACAATTGGAACCTGCGGGAGGTTTCGCTTCTGACAACTCTTCTGACAATCCCCGTGGGCAACTAGGAAATAATTCCTAATTGCCCACTTTTTGCTTCTTTTTAACAGCTACTTTAAGGAGAATAGCTACAATAAGACAGATCAGAAATTCTGCGCCGCACACAGTGCGTGATCTGCGAGAAGAAAGGGAACTCAGTGTTACATTTAAATCGCAAACACCACGCTCAAGTTTCGCCCCGCCTTCGTTCTGTTTTGCAGCAAATTGTTGATGATGTCGTGAATCGTCTGGGCTGCTTGGGCGCCCTGGCCACCACGCTGGAAAACGATATGGGGCTGTATGTCCGGGCGTCGGCATTTTCTGTGCCAAACGGCCGTCTGCAGCAGGTGTTTGCCCAAAGCCACGTTAATTTAGAACCCGGCCAGGCGTTGATGTACCTCAACGACGCCCGCCACCGCTACAATTTGGGCGTTAGCGCCGTCAACAGCGTCACGGCCAATACCGTCGGCCAACCAGGCCAGCAGCACCTCATCTCTGAACGTTTATATGATTTGTTACGGCCGTTAACCGACCGCTCCACTGCCGATGAAATGCAGCAAGAGCTCAGCGTCAGCCAGGTGGTGGCCGTGCCGCTGGTGGTGCAAAAAGAGGTAGTCGGGGCGATCATGGCCCTGACGCAGGACAGTTTTACCCGGCGGGATATTGATTTTCTGGAAGCGTTGGGCAATCTGGCAGCGGCGGCCATCCAAAATAATTATCGCCTGACGGCAATGGAATCGTTAGAACGGGTCATCTTTGGCTTGCAGGCGCGCATGACGGATGAGACCCAGGTGCTGCAATCGGTTGTTGATGCGGTGGTGCAGGAACTTGGCTATGAGGGCGCCATGGTAGCCACGCTGGAAAATGGCAACGCCTTGCCGGTACGCGCCTATGCGCTGGACGACACGCCGCAGATTTTGTCCCATTTAGAAAGCAAAGCGGGAATGACTTTACTCGGCCCCAAATCAATCGTTTATCTGGACAGACCGCGTTACCAGGCCAATCTCAGCGTGCGCGCGGTAAAAGGCATCGACGGCCGTCCGCAAAAGTTCCTCACTTCTGATGATTTATATGATTTGTTACGGCCGTTTGTCAGCCGCTCCCTGGCCGACTTTGCCCAGCGTATGTTGGGCATCCGCCAGGTGATCGCCGTGCCCTTTTTTGTGGAAGATGAAGTGGTGGGTAATTTATTTGTGGCTTCGCGCCGCGATCACTTTTCCTCGTGGGAAACGTCGCTGCTGACCACGTTTGGTCAGCAGGCCGCCGCCGGCATCCGCAACGCCCGCCTCTACCGCGAAGCTGATGATCAGCGTCGCATCTCTGAGCTTTTTGGCCGCATGGCCTTTAGCGCGACAGCTTCTGTGCACGGCCTTAGCAATCATATCAACGTCATTGGCAACTACCTGCAAATGATGCAAAATCTGGACAAATTTTCGGATAGCCAGCAGGAAGAGTTAAAGGCTTCCCTGCCGCAAATGGTGGAACGCGCCCAAAAAGCGCTGCGTTTGTTGGATACCCTGCACGAACCGTGGCATCATACCACCGACAACGCTGTTGAACTAAACAACTGCCTGCGCCGGGCGATGCGTGAGCTTTTTCCCGGCTGGCGTTGGCTGGAAACGGCCGTTCAAGAAACCACCATCACCCTGCCAAATGAGCAAACTCTTGTCCTGGCCTTAAACATGGCCAACGATTTGCCCCCGGTCCAAACCGCCCCCGATATGCTAACGGAAGCGTTCCGCGTTATCCTGAAAAACAGTTACGAAGCGATTTTAGACCAAAATGAATCTGGCAGACTGCAAATCACAACCCGGTTGCAGGCACCCGATCGGTTACAAATCATTATTCAGGACAGCGGTGTTGGCATCCAGCCGGAGAATTTATCCCGTATTTTTGAGATGGGTTGGAGCACCAAAAAAGAGGGCAACGGCATGGGTTTTGGCCTCTTCTGGACCCGCGATTTCATTCAGGGCCTGGGCGGTTCAATTCACGTCGATAGTAAACCCGGCCACGGCACCACTTTTGATATTTCCTTCCCCATCAAGTAGCCGAGGTGTTAAACCTCCCTTTTGCTTCCCCATTATTGCCTCTCGGCCCAAGATTCTACTATTTTAGAATTTGAAGGATTCTTCGTTTCACTCAGAATGACAATTTAAACTTGTCATGCTGAGAGGGGCCACGGCGCGTTGCGACCGCTCTGAGAATACAGAAACAAATGTCTTGTTTCTGAGTAGCGGAGCGAAGCATCCCGATGGCGAAAAAATTGCCAGCACCCTCACACGCGGACGCGATTACTGCCTGTTTTATAGATATATTGCCATATATTCGTAGTTTGCTATAGTTTTTTGCATGGATGAGGAACACTCCAATGCAGCCTGAGCAAAATCAACTTTCTTTTAGCCTGTGGCGTTTGCTGCGTCTGAGCAGCTTTCAGATCGGCTCGGCCATGGGCGATATTTTGGTGACCAGCATCTGGAACCGGGTGATGATCTCCCAGTTTGGCATTCCGGCGGCTCCCGTCAGTTTGCTAATTGCGCTGCGGTATCTGCTGTCGCCATTGAGTTTGTGGGCGGGGTACCGGTCTGACACACGGCCGTTTCTCGGCATGAGGCGTACGTCTTACATCTGGCTGGGTCGGGGATTGATGGTGCTCTCCCTGCCGCTGCTGGGCTGGAGCCTCATGCGCTTTGCCGCCGTACACGCCGGCGGCAGTAATTTTGACCTGCTGGGCTGGGTGCTGGCTCTGATTTCCTCGTTGCTGTACGGCATAGGCACGCTCATTTCCGGCAGTCCTTACCTGGCGCTGGTGCGTGATTCTGCCCCAAAGGCCCGTCAGGGATTGGCCATCAGCACGGCCGAAACAGTGCTCATCATCTTTTTTGCCATTGTGGGCATCATTTTCAGCTTCTGGATGCAAGACTTTGATCCCGCCATCTTTTGGGAGATGATTCTGGCCACGATGATCATCGGTGGCTTTTTCTGGTTCTTTTCCATCTGGGGCGTGGAGCGATCTATCAGGCGACAAAAAGGCATCACCTTGCAACAAGAGTTGACTGCTGTGAAGGAGCAGGCGGCGCAAAGTAACTTGCTGGATACTGTTCGGCGTATCTGGCAAGACAAGCGCACCCGCCGCTTTTTCATCTTCCTCTCGCTGGCCACCTTTTCTGCCTGGGCGCAGGACGCTATTTTGGAGCCGTTTGGTGCGGAAGTGTTCGATCTGCCGCTGTCGCGGACGACGCGCTTTAACAGTTACTGGCAGGCGGCCACAGTGGTGACGTTGGTGGGCGGGGCTTACCTGTGGCGCAAACGGCCGCCTGAGCGGCAGCGGCGCATCACCAACGGCGGCCTGCTGACGATGGCATTGGGAATGGTGCTGCTGGGTGGAACGGCCGTCTTTAACCAGGTTCATCTTATCGAAGTGACGCTCCTGATCTTTGGCGCGGGGTTCGGTGTTTACACTTTCGGCGGGCTAAGCCTGATGGCAGTCATGTCCTCGGACAAAGAGGCCGGCGCCTACCTGGGATTGTGGACCATTTCCGTGGTGGTGTTTAAAGGATTAGGTACCTTTG
>CALBTC010000037.1 GCA_937967805.1 uncultured Anaerolineaceae bacterium | reverse complement strand
AGGAGAACGGCCGTTTCTTTTTCAGCCTCACTCTCCGCCGGGTCGCCCCACATGATGATATGGACTGGTTCCGGCAAATTTTCAAACAGGGCAGGGAGCTGTGCCCAGGTTTCTTTATCGAAAGGGTAGGGAGTTTCGTTCATGCCGCGTATTCTACTGGGAAACGGCCGTTTTACACAGAGGGTGTGTTAGAATACGGCCGTACCCAATACAAATCAAGTCAACCATTTATGCTATAATTCACCCATGCCAAAATTCAAAATGGAACGCAGAGGACAGTTAAAAGATTTGGACCGCACGTTTGATATTGCTTACAGGCGGCAGCAAACACCTCAGGCCAAACTTGATGCCACCTGGGAACTCATTGTCCACGCGTACAGAGCAAAAGGACACGATGTTCGTCAACTCCGACTTCAGCGATCTGTTGAATCTTTTCAAAGCCTATGACGTTAAGTACATGGTCATCGGTGGGTATGCCGTTGTTCAATACACCGAGCCACGTTTTACCAAAGATTTAGACCTCTGGATCAGCACCCACTCGGACAATGCTGAAGCGGTATTCAATGCCCTCAAGGAGTTTGGTGTCCCGCTTGAAGGCATGACTCCCAAAGATTTCTCGGAAGAAGGATGTTTTTATCAAATGGGCGTCCCACCTGTGCGGGTGGATATTTTGATGGGCATTCCCGGCGTCCAGTTTGATGAAGCCTGGGAACGGCGGGTGGAAGTTTAGTTCGATGACGTTACAGTTACGATAATTTCCAAACAAGATTTGATCACCGCCAAACGGGCTGCCGGGCGTCCTCAAGATTTGTTAGATGCAGATTCTTTAGAACAGGCCTTGGATTAGGCTAATTGGGAAACGGCCGTTAAGACAACAGCGAATTTGAGTAAGAAACGAATTGGGATCGATGCTATCCTTGCAGCTCGGCGCGATGCAGTGAAATGTGGGGGCTGCCGTCACCTTTGTCATACAGCAGGGTGAGGTTGGTGACCGGGATTTCCCAGGCGAGGGATTGGCCGTTGAGCCAGGTGACGATGGGGCCTAAATTGTCTGCATTGATGTCGCTGTGGCCCAGGGTGATGTGTAGGACTTCCCAACCCAAACCGCTGCTCTAAACCGTGCCAAAGCTGCGCCACCCGCTCATAATGCGGCTCCGCCAATACGGTGACAACGCCGTGCATATGCGGCTCCTACTCCACAAAGATTTCGACGCGCTCGCCCGACTCCTCATCGGTGACGTCAATAACTTTGCCCTGCTGCCCGCTGCGGATAGAGGCAATCATCTCTTGCAGTTTGCCCTCTTCCATGTCTGGCACAAAGCGGGCTCCCATTTTGAGCCCCACGTTCACCAGGCCAAAGGGGATGTTGACGTTGACCTTATTGCGACCACTAATCGTGTCGGTGACGCGCACGCGGAACCAGCGCGGATTGCTGGCACCACCTTTCAGCGGCGCAGATGGCCCACTGCTCTTTTCTTTGCCAAGTGCACGCAGCAGCTCGGCACCGTCAGCGGCGCTGATTTTGCCTTCTTCTATCATTTTTAAGATTTGCATACGTTCGTCTGCGGATGCCATGA
>CALBTC010000036.1 GCA_937967805.1 uncultured Anaerolineaceae bacterium | reverse complement strand
AAGGATTCATGATATGTATTTCGCATAGTTCTAGGAATGAAGCAGATGGTTACTGAATTTCCCACCAAACCTACAAGCGTACGCTCGATGATAGGGAAGAGCTGATACGTTAACCACTCCCAGGCATATTCGTTCGGCACCACCACAACCCAAAAGGCTGGCGTGCTAGAGGCCGCCAGGATGCTGCTGTCTACCAGCAAGGCGTTGAAGGTCGTTTTTGTCATTTGCTGGCGCAATTCAACCAACGCCAATCGCCACAGTTTATCTGGGATGAAAGCGGGCAGGGGGCGCATAGATTCTTGGGGAGTTTTGGTCATAATCATCTGCAGGTCTGGATAAAGTTGTCAGAGTCGTAAGCTTTGACGAATGCCAGGCAAAACGGCCGTTTGCCAGCGACGTTGTTGCTCCATTGCTTTCGCCGCAGCTAAAGTTGTTGCCGGCTCATCAGCGGCAACGGCCGTCCAGTTCGTTTTGTTGTATGGCACCGGCAGCGTAGCGCCGCCTGGCAAACGCACCAGGTAACAGCCGGGATAGGTTTCGGCCGTCCACACGACCCAGCCGGCCCGGGCCAACGGCACGGCCGTCGGCGGCTGTGCCAGACGCACTTTATAGATACGCAACACCAGGCGTAAGCCGGGAAAGAGCTGCTGCTCGGTTACAGTTAACGGACGTAACCCGTAGCGGGCTATCATTTCGGCCGCAGACAAGGGATAAGGCCAGTAAGGTTCTGACACGGTAGGCTGAGTCGGCTGCTTCAAGGAGTCTATCAGCCGTCGGAATGCGTGATTTGACATTCAAATCTCCTCCTGATCTAAAAAGGCTCCACCAAACGGTGAAGCCTTCGCGCACAATAACCTTTGCTGCAAAATTAACATTGGTACATCACGATGGTCGATGTGAAACAGTCACTGCTCTCCCAGAAAAACGCGGGGCATTGTCTTCTATTTCCAGTATGTCTTTTTCGGCGAGCTGTAGTTCGCCTGTTTCAACATTGACATTGATAAAGTCCACAAGTCCAATACATCCCAAAGATTTTGAGGTTAGGACAACCGGAACACGCCAATACGCCTCGTTCTTATTGCAAACCAAATCAGGAGCTTCACCAGAGAGAAGATCCGCAATCTCATTACCGGCGTATGCGCTAACTTCCCGGCGTGCTTCATCAGCTGTGATGTTTATCGTTGCACAGATATCCAAACTGTTTTGCAAAAGACCCGCTCTGGCAGTTCTTCAGCTTCAATTTGAATTAACATTGTTCCATCTGATTGCCATTACATTTCCCTGGCGACAACGCTTAGGATCTCATCTGCGCGGTAAACACGATTACGAGCTTGACCTGTAATTTCCTCAATAGTACTCGTCTGTTCCAACTGCGTTACATATCTTTGCGCCACGGAATAGCTCACGGAAAGCATTTCACTTAACTGAGGAATGCTAAAAATCGGTTGGGTAAACAGCCAATCGATAACCTGCAATAAGCGGGCCGCGCTGCGCGCCTGCTGGAATTGCTCACGGTACCCGTCACGCAGAGATTGAAGCCTTTGAATTCGATCAATACTATCGTTTGCCTGTGTCTCTACCCCCAAAAGGAAATAGATGAACCAATCATACCAGGCTCCCTTTTGACTGACCGCCAACAATTGGTCATAGTAGGCTTGCCGATTGGCCTCAAAGTAGGCGCTCAAGTAGAGGACCGGTTGCGACAGCAATCCCCAATCGTGAAGTAACAGGCTGTTTAGCAACCGGCCAATGCGCCCGTTTCCGTCAAGGAAAGGATGGATTGCCTCAAATTGATAATGAACCAAAGCCAATCGAATCAAAGGCGGTATGTTGTCCTGCTGGTGGATGAATTTTTCCAGCTCACCCAGCGCCTGGTTCATTTCATTAACCGGTGGGGGAACATAAGTGGCTGTTTGAATCGTGCTGCCCGGCGCACCAATCCAGTTTTGGCTGCGGCGAAATTCGCCCGGCGTCCATTGTTCACCTCGAACGCCTTTCAGCAAACGCGCATGTAGTTCACGCATCAACCGTAAACTGACCGGTAAGGAAGAGAGTCGTTCTAGACCATACTGCAGGGCCAGTACATAATTTTGCACCTCTTTGACATCCTCAGGAAATTCGAACAAAGTCAGCTGGACAGCCTCAAAGGCGTATAAGTCACCAATTGACGTCCGCGTTCCTTCTATGCGGGATGACAGCACTGCCTCACGGCGCATTAAGGGTTGGATGAGGAGATTTGGATTGGGCAACATCGTAGCCAGGCCAGACAGCTCACCAAGCGCCCGATCTGCTTTTGACAACGCTGTCACCAATTCAACCGACCACCCAATATCAGGCGGAAGGGGGTGGGGGATAAAGGTCAAGTATCCATTAGGATGATGAAGGATGCGGCCAGGCGCATGATTGCTCTGAAAATCTTCTGGTTGCATAGTGTTATTTCCACTTGTGATAATAAGAAAGCTCTTATTATCATTATACACTCAAATCGATAATAAGAACGGGTGAACAGATAGGTCCATTAGGGCACATACCGGTAGCCATATCAGTGTACATATCCTAAATCACCAGCCGTGGCCGCGGTACGGGCGGGATATGAGGTGTATCTACGACAGTCGGTTCATCTGTTTCGATGGGCTGAGCAGGTGGCTGCCCATTCATATGTGTACTGACACCATTGCCATTCGGCTTCATTTGCCCCTGACCATTGGTGAACAGTGATGGCTGGTGAGGAGAACGGCCGTTACTGGCGTTTCCGTTTATCA
>CALBTC010000035.1 GCA_937967805.1 uncultured Anaerolineaceae bacterium | reverse complement strand
AAGACAATCCGGGCGACAAGCGATTGGTAGCCTATTTGCTCTCGGCCAATGGTTCTACACCGGCCACGAGTGCGCTGCGCGGCTTCTTGCAGGCGACGCTGCCCGATTACATGGTGCCCAACGCTTTTGTTTCGCTGGATGCGTTCCCCATCTCGCCCAACGGCAAAGTAGACCGGCGGGCCTTGCCGGCGCCTACACAGGACGTGGCCAGCCGGGAAAGCAGTTATGTCGCCCCGCGCAGCCGGGTAGAGTCGCAGTTGGCGGCCATTTGGGAAGCTATCTTAAACGTGTCCCAGGTGGGTGTTCACGACAACTTCTTTACGCTGGGCGGCCATTCGCTGCTGGCGACGCAGGTTTTTGCCCAAATTGATAAGCAAATTGTGAAGGGGTTGCCTATCACGCTGCTGTTCCAATATCCAACGGTGGCCCAGCTGTCCGAAGTGATTGAGCAGCAACGGCCGTCTGACGCCTGGTCTGCCCTGGTGCCAATCAAAGAAGGGGGTAAGCGGCCGCCATTTTACATGGTGCATGGCGGGGCGGGGCACGTGTTCAACTACCAAAAACTGGCCGATTCTCTGGCGAAAGATCAGCCGTTTTACGGCGTGCAGCCGCCAGACTGGACCGGCTACCGCGTAGAGCCACCCCAGGTTGAGGCGTTGGCCCAACGGTATGTACAAGAAATCCGTCAATTCCAGCCAGAAGGCCCCTACTACTTAGGCGGCTTCTGCTTTGGCGGTATGGTGGTTTATGAGATGGCCCGCCTGCTGCAAAAAGCGGGTCAGGAAGTTGCCCTGCTGGCTTTGATCGAACCATCGGCGCTGGGCGACCGAAAATCGCTGTTTTTGCAGAAGCAAGAAGGAGTGGGGCCGCAGGTCGGTGAGCTGCCGCTATTTGGCTTCGACAAAGACGTACCGCAATCGTTTATGGGCAAGGTGCGCCGGGCCGGCTACGGCATTATGATGCGGTCGCGCCGTCGCCTGATGCGCACATTTTTGCAGGTAAAGCGCCTGATTTTTGCGCTGTATGTGGCCAGCGGCGCGCCCATCATGCGGCAGCATCGGGATTATTACCTGATGGAATTTGTCACCGGAAAATCACGTAAACTGTACCGGCCGGATGGCAGCTTTGATGGTCAAATTGATATGTTTATGGTTCAACGCAACCGCTTTTTGAACCAGACCCTGGGCTGGGACAAGGTTGCGTCTGGCGGCGTGCAGATGTACCAGTTTGCCACGGACCACATTGGTGTGATCCAGGAACCATACGTAAAAGAAGTTGCGGCGGCATTGCAGGCACGACTAGATGAGACACAGCAGGCACATGAGTGAGTTGCCGTGGATTGATTAAGGCCTGCCTACTGGTGGGGCGGGGAAAGTTCATCTGTTTGTAGGAGATTTCAGCGATGGCTGTTTCTGGGATTAGTAAGTTTCAAGACAAAGTGATGTTTTACGGGCTCAATGTGCTGGAAAAGGTGCAGCGAGACGAATACAAGCTGCAATATAGCCCAACGTTTATCGTGGCTCCACCGCGGGCGGGCACAACTTTGACTCGTCAGGTTGTCAGTTGGACCATTCCCACCTCTTACTTCTCTAACCTGACGGCCATTTCCAGCTTTCATTTAGGCAAGCCGCTGCCCATCACCACGGCCAAGTTGGCTAAACAGATGGGGGGCGAGCAGAATCTGGGATCGTTTGAGAGCAGTTTCGGCCGTACGGCGGGGCGGGGCGCTCCGGCCGAGGGGGAGACCATTTGGGCCTACTGGTTCCGCAACCGATACGGGCCGGTTGAACCGGAAGAGGTGACACCGCAGCAGGCGCGGGGCATGTACCGGGCTGTGGCGGCTACGGAGCAAATTTTTGGCCTGCCCTTCTTCAATAAAACCACGGTGCTCAGCCTGCGCATACGCGCCATTCGCAAGGTGTTTCCCGATGCCTTGTTTATTCAGGTGATGCGCGATCCGCTGGATACGGCGCAGTCGATTTACAAGGCGCGCACCACGCGTTACCCGCACTGGCTGGGTGCCCGTCCCCGCGAATGTGAAAATGTGGACGGTAAAAGCGTGCTGGAGCAGGTATGTGAGCAGGTGTATTACGTGGAAAAGAATATTGCGCGGGAGCGAACGGCCGTTGGCGAGCAGGCGTTTCTCACGGTTCATTACAAGGATGTTTGTGCCAATCCGCAGCGTGAGGCAGAACGAATTGCGGCGTTTATGGATGCCAATGGGGCGCCGGCCAAACTCACGCGTTCATTGCCCGAGTCGTTTGAGTTGTCACACGGCCGTAAAGTTGAAGAAGCTGAATACCACGAAATGCGCCGGCTCCTGGACCGTCTGTACCGGCACTAACTGCCGTAAGATAAAACGAAACCTTGTAATGATAACTTAAGCCTGAATTCAGTCTGGAATTGCTATCTAAAATTATTATTTGCTGTGTAATTCTGAATGAAGAAAAAGGCGATTTCTTTACCAAGCAGCTGCGGTGTGCAGCAATCAATTACAGGTTTTGTTTTAATCTGAAATTCCCCAATGTGGCTATCGTCCCGATCATGCAAAATCACAGTACGCTGTAAGCTGTTTTGAAAGTATCCTCGCCTAATCTAAAGCCTGGACAAAACATAGACGCGCCTGTCTATGGTGAGCCAATTTTTGTATTCAAGAACTAGATAAAAACCAACCAAAAAACGAAAAGCGAGTACAAACTACATGGATTTTTCTTGGAGTGATGAGCAACTAGAATTTAAACGCTCGGTGGCCGAATTTGCCCAAAAGGAGCTCAATCAAGGGTTAGTTGAACGAGACAAAGAGGGCGAATTCTCCCGCAAGAATTGGCAAAAATGTGCCGATTTTGGCATTTTGGGCCTTTCTTTTCCAGAAGAGTACGGTGGTTCAGACATGGACATCCTCACGACGATGCTGACCATGGAAGGTTTGGGATACGGCAGTCGTGACAATGGCCTCAGCTTTGCTCTTAATGCCCAAATGTGGAGTGTGCAGCATCCCATTCTAACAGTAGGGTCCGAAGAACAAAAACGAAAATATCTACCACGGCTCATTAGTGGTGAAATCATCGGCGCACACGGCATGACGGAGCCAGATTCCGGCTCTGACGCCTACAGCCTGCGCACGCGCTATGAAAAAGTCGATGGCGGTTACTGCCTGAACGGCACCAAAATGTTTGTCACCAGCGCCCCAATTTGCGATATTGCGGTTGTGTTTGCCACTAAAGATGCCAATCTGGGCATGTGGGGTATCACAGCCTTCATCGTGGAACGGGGCACACCGGGCTTCAGCGTAAGCCGCGACATTGAAAAGATGGGTTTGCGTACATCACCGATGGGCGAGCTGGTTCTGGAAGATTGCTTTATTCCCGAGGAGAATCTGCTGGGACGTGAAGGCGGCGGTGCCAAAATATTTGCCCATTCTATGGAGTGGGAGCGCAGCTGCATTTTGGGCAGCCATTTGGGCGCAATGGAATTCCAGCTGGAAAAGTGCATTCAATATGCTCGTGACCGCAAGCAGGGCGGGCAGCCAATTGGTAAGTACCAATCCATCTCCAACCGCATTGCCGATATGAAAGTGCGTCTGGAAACGGCTCGTAATTTGTTATATAAGGTTGCCTGGCTAAAAAAGGAAAAGAAAACCGCCACTATGGAAGCAGCCATGGCCAAACTGTACATTAGTGAATCGTACGTGGCGTCTAGCATGGATGCGATTCGAATTTTAGGTGGCTACGGCTATATGACTGAGTTTGAGATTGAGCGCGACCTGCGCGATGCCATTGGGGGCACGATTTATTCAGGTACCTCGGACATTCAGCGCAACATTATTTCTAGATTACTGGGGTTGTAGAGATGATTTATTCTTTGCCACAAGCACTTGACCAAACGGCCGTAAAATATCCCGAGCGCGACGCTATTCGCTGCAATGGCACAGGGCTTACTTACGCCAGCTTGCAGCAGCAGGCCAACAACCTGGCTTATTTGTTACAGCAGCAAGGCGTGAAGCGGGGTGATCGGGTTGGTATTTACGTTAACAAGGATATTGAATCGGCCGTTTCCATTTATGGCATCATGAAAGCGGGCGCCGCGTATGTGCCCCTGGATCCGTTCGCCCCGGTCGAGCGGCTCAGCTATGTCATTACCGATTGCCAGATTGACGTGGTCATTACCAAGCAAAACAAGCTGGCTCAGGTACGATGCATGGTGGCCGATACGGCCTTGAGCTGCCTGGTAGGCGTCGATCCGCAAGATGATTTAGACGTGACCTGCATTCCCTGGGAGCAGGTGACCAATCCGAAGCTGCACAACAAGCCGGACATCCATGTCATTGAGCAAGATTTGGCTTACATTCTCTACACGTCCGGCTCAACTGGAACGCCTAAAGGCATCATGCACACACATCGCAGTGCGTTGAGCTTTGCTGAATGGGCTTGTGCCGAGTATGGCCTCACCCATGAAGACCGGGTGACTAACCATGCCCCGTACCATTTTGATCTGTCTACCTTTGACCTATTTGCCACCATGCTGGCCGGCGGTACGACAGTGATTATTCCTGAATACATCACCAAATTTCCGGCCAGCCATTCCCAGCTTTTGCAAGATGAAAAAATTACGGTTTCTTACACGGTTCCGTTTGCTCTGATCCAGCTAATGGAACGGGGCGCACTGGATTCGCGTGATTTGAGTACGCTGCGCTGGGTGCTTTTTGCCGGTGAAGTGTTCCCCACCAAACATTTGCGGGAATTGATGAAGATTTGGCCGGATAAAAAATTCAGCAATTTGTATGGCCCCACGGAAACGAATGTATGCACCTATTATCACGTTCCTGAGCTGCCAGAGGATATGGAAGACACCATTCCGATTGGCCTGGCCTGCGCTAATGAAGAAATGCTGGTGGTGGATGCCGATGATCAGCCTGTAGCCCAGGGTGAGATAGGCGAACTGCTGGTGCGCGGCGGCACAGTGATGCGTGGCTATTGGGGTCGTCCTGATTTGAATGAAAAGGGCTTTTACAGGCGTTCTGTTTTTGGTCACTATGAAGATGTTTTTTACCGGACGGGTGACCTGGTGCAGCAGCTTCCCGATGGCAACTTTTTGTACTTCGGCCGTAAGGACCGGCAGGTGAAAACGCGGGGTTATCGCGTGGAGCTGGATGAAGTGGAAGTGGCTTTACTGTCTCATGATGATGTGAAGGAAGCGGCCGTTTACACCGTTTCCGATGGCAATGGCAGTAATTTGATAGAAGCGGCCGTTATTCCGTCTGAAGATACCGAATTAACACATAGCCTATTGGCCAAGCATGTAGGTGATAAATTGCCACCTTATGCCGTGCCAACCAAAATCCATGTAATGGCAGATTTCCCCCGGACATCGACTGGAAAAATTAACCGACGTGCACTTCAGGCGATGACTGAAGAACAAATTGTAGAGGAGGTCGTTGCTAATTAATTTATCAATCGGCACGACAATTTATCTAGAAGAAAGCATGAAGCGACTTTCTTCTACCACAATGAGGATAGATTCATGAAAAAGACGGAAGTAGTTATTGTTGGTGGTGGGCCAGGTGGTGCAGCAACTGCAATTCACCTGGCCAAAAAAGGTATTAAATCAATTATTGTTGAAAAGGACCTCTTTCCCCGCTTTCATATTGGCGAGTCAATGACCGGTGAATGTGGTCAGTCGGTACGTGATCTGGGGCTTGAGGCGGAAATGGAAAATGTTCCCAAAACGATTAAATGGGGCGTCACCGTTTATGGCCAGAGTGGTACAGGTACCTTTTGGCTGCCGGTTATGAAGCGTGATGAAAATAACGAACTGGTGAAGAATTTCACCTGGCAGGTGAAGCGCAGTGATTTTGATCGCATTGTTTTAGATAAGGCTGTTAAAGACGGCGCTGAGCTGGTGCTTGGTAAAGCGACCAAAGTGCTGCAAAAAGAGGACGGCACTGTTTATGGCGTTGAAGTTCGTTTAGAAGATGGTGAAATTGAAACCATTGAAGCTGATGTGTTAGTAGATGCTTCAGGTCAAACAACCTTTTTGTCAACGACCGGCATTGCCGGCAAGAAAGAGCGCGGCAAATATGACCGTCAACTTGCCATTTATTCTCATGTAAAAGGTGCCAGGCGTGATGATGAAGACAATACGCTCATCTTTTACGAACAGAAAAATCACTGGGCCTGGTTCATTCCGATTGATAATGAGACCGTAAGCATTGGTGTTGTAACACCTTCCGATTATTATCGGGAATCAAATGAAGAGATGCGGGATTTCTATTTGCGCGAGATGCATAAGATTAACCCGGCACTTTCTGAACGTGTCCCGGACGTGACGTTGGTTGAAGAAGTCAGAGCGACTTCCAATTACTCCTACCACATTCACGGCTTCACCGGACGAAACTACCTTTGCGTAGGAGATGCCCATCGGTTCATTGATCCAATCTTCTCTTTTGGCCTTCACTTTGCCTTGAAGGAAGCAAGCCTGGCTGCTGATGCCATTGCCGATTATTTGCATAACGGCGTTGGCCAAGATTTGGAAAATCCTTTTGCCGCCTATGAAGAATATTGCGAATTGGGTATGGACACCATTCAAGATGTATTGGATTGCTTCTGGTCTAGCCCCATTTCTTTCGCCTTCTTCGCGCATGAGCGTTATCGGGAAGATTTTATTGATATTTTTGCCGGTCGCATTTATCAAAGAGACGCTTCGCCGGGTTTGCAGGCTGTGCGTAAGGTCAACGCAAAGATGGCACGGTTAGAAGCAGAGAAACCTGAACTATTTAGTCATGTTCCAGCCGATTGATTTTTGACTAATTCCTCCGGCTATTTCTGACAAGAACCTATCCTAAAAAGCCACAGAGAACACAGAGAGCAGAGATTGACGTTTATTCTCAACTCTCTGTGTTCTTTATGGTCATTATTCTAATTGATGGGAAAGAATTTATCCGGTTTAACATTTCTGTTGTTAGAGATTGTTGTAAGTCTTTTCTAAAGGATTCATTGGTAAATTATAGATACAAAACCAGAGGTCAGCATGACTATAGCTTCTCTGGCAACCAATAATTTTCAATGGGAGATTAATAAAATGAACACATCCGTAGTTTTGAAAGAATACATCCGCGAAGAGTTAATGAATGGTTCCAGCACCGAGCTAGATGAAACCGAAAATTTGTTGGCTGCTGGTATTATCGATTCGCTGGGTATTCTACGTCTTGTTTCCTTCGTTGAAGAAAAATTCGGCATTGAAGTGCCCGATGAAGATGTAACGATTGATAACTTCCAAAGTGTAAAAGCAATGTCTGATTACGTTGCGTCCCAAAGCTAGTACCAAAATATCAATATACTTTTTGTAGAAGGATATCCCTAAATGACCAGAAGATTTTTATTACTCATGGGACTGGGTATTTTAGGTTTAATCCTGAACCATTCAGCCACCTTTGGCTACCAGGCTACGTTTGATTTAGCCTGGCGTTACCGTCCAGAGGTGGCTGCTTCTTGTGAAGACCTGACTCCGCCGGTTAATTGTCCCAATTATGACCAGGTTCATTCGCCGACATATTGGGGATTAAGTCTGGTACGCCGCTTTATTGCTTTTGGTGTCCCCGTCTTCTTGATGGTTTCAGGTTACTTCATTGCCTTTGCCGCCGGACGAAAGGATGCCAGGATAAAGTGGCCGATTTTAAGGGCCCGGGTGGTGGGATTACTCATCCCCTACCTGGTTTGGTCGATCATTATTTTTGTGGGCCAGGCACTGTTTTACAATCGGATGTATCCAAATGCCTGGGAGTATATTCGCAGGCTGCTGGTTGGCGGGGCTACCGGTTCATATTATTATATTCCGCTGCTCATTCAGCTTTATTTGCTTTCGCCGATTTTGGTGCCTCAGGCTAAAAATAATTGGAAGGCACTGCT
Organism: uncultured Anaerolineaceae bacterium; assembly: GCA_937967805.1. Next base: position 4,862 of record CALBTC010000035.1, on the reverse strand, counting down.
GGTAGGTTCGGCCATCCTCATGCTGTTTGTTGAAACGTTGCGGTACTTCCAGCTTTTTGGTTTAGGCGAACCGGTAGTGCCTAGCTTGATCTCGCTCACCCCGCTTTGGTTCTTCCCCCGCCGCCTGTTCTGGTTTGCTTTAGGGATTGTTTTTGGTTTCCACATTGGTGATTTTAAGCCATTCCTGGTGCGGCATAAGAATAAGCTGGCTGTTGGCGCGGTGGTTTTTTACCTGCTTTCCCTGGTGGAGTTTGAAATTTTGCTTGCCTTGAGCGGCCAGCCGTGGATAGATTTTTACTCTACCTATACAACCAATATTTATGCGGGCTTCTTTATGTTGGCACTGCTGTCTGTAGAAAAGCTTAAGCTGCCTTTGACCCCGCAAATTATGGATATTGGCGCGAAAGCGTTTGGCATTTACCTGGTTCATGAGCAGGTATTAGAGCTGGTAGGGACGTTAATGTTCCGCTTTACTCCCTGGATTTTGGGCTATCAGATATTGTATCAGCCAATTATGATAGTCTTTGCTCTTGGGGTGCCATTGTTGCTGATGCGCCTGGTTAGCCGTTCACCGGCCAAAAAGCTGTACAAGTATTCATTCGGCTAAAACGGCCGTTTCAACAACATCACCGTCGGTAAGCAGGTTTATAACAGCCGCATTTAACGTATCGATTTCATTTCAGACGGCTGCTTTTTGCCCTTTGTGGTAGGTTAAGAAGGGGCTGGCTGATGTATCCTTCTTTGCTCAACGCTGTAACCAGTTTATTCATGTTTTTTGGTAGGGGATTTGTATTAGTATGCAAGCAGCTGCTTCATTAGAAAAGATGTCCACACAACATCAGAAAGATATCTACACCAACTCCAATCTAACAAAATTGCAGATGATCTATTGGGTAGGGCAAAGTTTGCGCCCCCGCTCACCTCTGTTCAATGTCATTGTTACTTTTCGGTTGAACGCGCCAATTAATGTCGCGCTGTTTTCTGAAGCGTTTGCTGCTGTGGTGCGGGGCAGCGATGCTTTGCGCACCATCATTCGCGAGGAAGCAGGCGTGCCACAAAGGGTCATCTTACCAGACCCGCCGCAGCCTTTGGAATTGCTGGATTTTTCAGACGAAGCCGTTCCCGAGGCAAGTTTACAGCAATGGCTGACTGTACGCAGCCAACGGGCACTGGAAATTGACAAGTGCGCCTATGATATTGTGCTGATTAAGCTGGCTGAAGACGCTTATTATTGGTACATCAACCAGCACCACATGATTGTTGATGCGGCTTCGGTTTTCATCGTTTATCGTCGGACTGTCAACGCATACAATGAAGCAAAAGAGAGTGGGAAAATCGCGCCTAAACTCGATCCACCTTCTTTTGAGGCGTACGTTGAGTTCGAGAAAGGGTATCGGGCTTCACCCCGGTATGAAAAATCGGCCGTTTTTTGGCGCAATCGTTTGGCCGAAGGCATCGATCCGCTCAGGTTTTACGGCCGTATCCCCCACAAACGAAGCCACAAGCAACACCGCATTACCTACCGGCTTGATCCGGAGCGGTCGCAGCAGCTTAAAGATGCCATGCAGCGACCTGGCGTCTTTAATATGACCCACAATCTGGGCATGTTGAACGTGCTGCTCACGATTTATTTTTCCCTACTGCAATACATGACCGGCAACCGGCGCCTGGCAACTATGCTGCCCTTCCACAATCGCCCGACTAAACCGATGAAGCGCACCATTGGCTTGCTGATGGAAATTTGCCCTCTGCCGGTGACGTTTGAAGATGGCGAGACATTTGCCAGCCTGACCCAAAAGGTGAGCAAGTCTCTTCAACGAACCCTGATCCATTATCAATACGGTACGGCCGTTGCCATGGAAAACCAATTAACGGATTTAATGTTCAACTTCCATCACCGGCCGGAGCTGCAGTTTGATGGTCAGCCGGTAGAGCAAAAGCTCATTCATCCCCATGCCGGCAGCGACAGCTTTGCCCTGCACATCCATGAATTTGAAGAAGACGGCACTTTTACTTTTTTCTTTGATTTTCATGAGGATCTGTTTAGCGAGGCTGAGCGTGAACTGACCCTGAACGCATTTGAGCAAATTCTGGCCGCATACCTGGCGGATGTAGCTGTTCCGCTGGCTGAGCTGGATTTGCCAACGGCCGTTTCCTCATCAACAGTTGCCAGCGGGGCTGTTCAGACAAATGGCACGCACAGCAGCAGAGCTGCTTACGTTGCTCCTCGTGACGAATTGGAACAGCAGCTCGTTGCAGCCTGGCAGCAGGTCTTGGGCAGTGACGAAGTGGGCATTCATGATGATTTCTTCGACCTGGGCGGTAACTCCTGGATGGCCGTGCGGCTCTTTACCCGGCTGCAAGACGTGACCGGGCATAATCTACCGCTGGCCACCTTGTTCCAGGCACCCACCATTGCCGCATTGGCTGACGTCATTCGGCAAGGAGAAGAGGCCCAAATCTGGACGTCACTGGTGCCGATTCGCCCCAGCGGCAGCAAGCCACCTTTCTTCTGCATTCATGGCGTCACCGGGGACATCTTGTGGCTGAAAGATCTGGCCGACCTGATGGATGACGAGCAGCCGTTCTATGGGGTTCAGGCGCGCGGCTTGGACGGTGAAGCCGAACCATTTAATCGCCTGGAAGAGATGGCGGCGCATTACTTGAAGCAAATTCGCCAGGTGCAGCCCGCTGGCCCTTACTATTTAGGTGGCTACTGCATGGGCGGCGACATTGCCTACGAAGTGGCGCGCCAGCTTCAGGCACAGGGTGAAGCGGTGCCCATCCTGGCAGTGATTGATCCGCCGCCGGCTAATTTTAATGAACGTGCGCTGCTGAACGGCCGTTTCATCCTTGATTTTGTGCAAAACAGCCCTTACTGGCTGCGTGAATTTATGCGGCTGGGCGGCGGCGAAATCTCCTCCCGCGTGCGGCGCAAAGGGCGCGTGGCCCTGCGCTCCCTATGGCAGAAAATCCGCGCAAAGTCAGATGAAGCCAGCTTAAACGCAACTGACGTGATCGACCAGGCCGATGACCTGCCCGAGCATCGGCAAAAGGTCATTGAGTCTCATCTGGAGGCATTGTTGCACTACAGCCATCCAGGCTACGATGGTGAAGTCATCCTGTTTGAGGCACAAAGCCGGCCACTGCTCAATCCGGGCAACAATGCTCATGAATGGGTCGATTACGTGTCTCGGCCGATCACCATGCGTACCGTTCCGGGTTCCCACAGCAGCATGTTGCACAAGCCGCATGTGGTCGGGCTGGCGCGCCATTTGCAGCAAAGCTTAGATTTGGCCCGAGAATCACGCGCCACAGCGCAATCGATACCGTAATTATTTTTAAAAAGGCGACCTGGCAATGCAAGCGAATTTAATGAAAGCAACGGCCGTATCCGAAACCGATCCAGCGGGGGACCTGTACACGCAATCGAATCTCACCCGGATGCAGATGCTGTACTGGACCGGCTATCAAATGCGGCCACACCTGCCGCTTTATGCCGCTCCACTTATTTTTGATATTCCCCAGGCGTTAGATGTTGAACTGTTCTGCGCTGCCCTGCAATCGGCCATGGATCGGAGTGAGGTGTTACGCACCGTCATTCAGGTGGTGGACGGGGTGCCTCAGCAGGTGGTACGGCCGCAGGCCATGGCCCCTTTAAAGGTGAAGGATTTCTCTGCCCAAGAAAACGGCAAAGAAGCGGCGCGCGACTGGCTCATTGAAATTGCCAATATGCCCTTTGATCCGCATACCTCGCTGGTTCAGTTTGCCCTGGCCAAAGTCGGGCCGGAGGCGTATTTATGGCTGCAAAATCAGCACCACATCATTGCCGATGCCACCTCGTCGTTTTACGTGTACCAGGTCATTGCCCGCACCTATGAGCGGCTGGTTTGCCCGGATGGCGAAGCTGCCCCGCTGCCCATCACGCCTTTTGCCGAATATCAAAAGTTCGAGCGTGCGTATCGGGATTCGCCCCAGTTTCAGCGCGCCGAGCGGCATTGGCAGCAAAAGCTCGATAGAGATGTAGCGCCACTGCGCTTTTTTGGCAGGACAGGCAGCAAAAAAGGAACGCAACTCACCCGGATCGAAGTTGTGCTGGATAAAGAACGCACCGCCAAGATTGCGGCGATGGCAGAGCAGGCTGAATTCCGCGATTTGACCATGGAATTAACCATGTTCAATCTGCTGGGATCACTGTTTTTTGCCCTGGTTCATCACCTTAGCGGCAACGCGCGGCTTACGTTTATGACGCCCATGCACAACCGGCCCACGCAGGCATTCCGGCAAACAATCGGCCTGCTCATGGAACTATGCCCCTTTGTGGTGGATATTGAGCCGGATGAAACGTTTGCTTCACTCATTCAAAAGCTCAAGCTGCAAACCCGCGGCGCGATGCGCTTTTCCCAGCACGGCTCCAGTATTTCGCTCAAAAACAAAACGCATGATTTGATGTTCAATTATCATACACGGCCGTCGCTCACCTTTAACGGCCAACATATCAAGCATGAACATCTGGATATTGGCCACACCACCGAGAGCTTTGCCCTACACATCCACGATTTTGACGATAGTGGGGCACTTATCCTCAAGTTTGATTTTCACAGCGATATTTTCACACAGGAGCAAGGCGAAACGGCCGTGCAAATTTTTGATGTCTTGCTAAACGCGTTTCTAACAGATGTGGAACAGCCTTTGGCCGACGTCGAGCTTCCCTGGTCGGCGCTGCAAACGGCCGTTTCCGCCACAGAAACTGCCCCCCAGGCCCCGCGGCAAAACGCCTCCGTCCCGCCGGGTGATCGCCAGGACCTCGATCGCAAACATATGTGGGAAGAAGAGTACGGCGTAGCGCGCATCGGGATTCA
>CALBTC010000034.1 GCA_937967805.1 uncultured Anaerolineaceae bacterium | reverse complement strand
ATTCGGGGAATTGGCTGGTGTCGATATCGCCGCTTTCCAGCTTGTCGAGATAGCTCCAGTCAACGGCCGTATCCCACCCATCAACCTCAGGCAGCGCCGCCAATACCTCATCTACACGGGCTACCAGCTCCTCCTGGATCGGTGCAGGCAGCTCAAAATCATCGGGCAGATTGTCCTGATTGGGGGGAATGTGCTCAAACGGCGCGCCGTATTCGTCCGGGTTGGCGGCAAAGTCGGGATCAATTTGGGCCATCATCTGGCGGTAGCGACGGCCGTGTAAAGTTGTGCGCGGCGGTATCCAGGGGATGCGATCCTGATAGTCGCGCCACCAACGCACCTCGGCCCACAGGCGACGGCCGTCTGCCGACTTAGGAAATTGAGCCAGCAGCATCTCCAGTACATCCACCGCCTCGGCAAAATAGCCCTGATCGGCGTAAAGATGCCCCACCCACAGCATGGCCACCTCCGGCCTGGTCGTCCGTTTAAATAGTTCCAGGAAAATTGGCCAGGCCATCTCGCTGCCGCGCGACTGCCCCAGCAAATAATCTTGCAGGAGCTGACCGCGCCCCTCTTCCAACATGTCGCGCACGTCTCGGGGCATCACGTCATCGCTGTCAATCGATTCATCATACTGCCGGTAGCGTCCCTCCCAGCGGCTGGTGTAGCGAAACGAAAGCGCCAGACGCCGCCGCTGCTGCCAGGGGCGGTCGTCCCATTCGTCCACGAGGCGGCCAATTGCCTTACGATTGTCGCGAATAAGCCACGGATCGCTAAACGCCTCCAAGACCAACTCGGCCGCCTCCTTCAACTCCGGAAAGTGGGCCAGCACCTCAAAACAAAGCGCCGCCGCGTCCAACTGACCATAATCATCCTCTTGCAGCAGGGCACGGGCCTGCGCCAGCCGCCGCGAAACATATTCTGGATATTGTTCTGCCATTGATAAAATCCTTTTGGAATCTGGCTTGTCCGAGGTAGGATTATAGCAAGAATTGGCTTGAATTGAGAGGAAAATGCCTACGAATATCATGGAACTGCCCTTCATCAAAGGGCTGGATTTGTGTGAACAATTTTTTGGGGAAGCGGTACGGCCGTTGCTCAACCATCATTTTCCCCGCCTGCGCTACGCTGCCGGGCGGCTGGGCGGCGGCTCTGACGTGCTGGGCTTCGACACGCCCCAATCTCGCGACCACGATTGGGGGCCACGCGGCACCCTCTTTCTGGCTGAAGCCGACTTTGACCAACTGGCACCAGCCATCGACCAACTGCTGCGGGAAAAGTTACCGACCACGTTTCATGGCTATCCGACACATTACGGCCGTCACCCTGACGGTGCCTATAATTTAGAATTCATTGACGCCGGCCCGGTCAACCACATGATCAAAATCACCACCGCTGAACGATTTGCCCAGGCGTACCTGGCACTGGACCTCAGCCGACCGCTGCGGCCGGTGGATTGGCTCTGTTTGCCCTCGCAGCATTTGGCCACGGTGCGCAACGGCCGTCTTTTCCACGACAGTCTGGGCGAAATGACCCGGCTGCGGCAAACGCTGCACTTTTACCCGCACGATGTCTGGCTCTATTTGCTGGCCGGGCAGTGGACGCGCATCGCCCAGGAAGATGTGTTTGTCAGCCGCACCGGGGACGTGGGCGACGATCTGGGCTCGCGCATTATTGCCGGGCGACAGGTGCAGAACATCATGCGGCTGGCGTTTTTGCTGGAGAAAAAATATGCACCTTACAGCAAATGGTTTGGCACCGCCTTTGCCCAACTGGACTGCGCCGCTGACCTGGCACCCATTTTTGACCGCGTCTGGCAGGCGGCGAGCTGGAAGTCGCGCGAAGCCGCCCTCAACGAAGCATACCTCTACCTGGCGCGCCGGCACAATAAATCACAATTGACCGATCCATTACCTGCCGAGGTGGGGTTTTTCCATGAACGGCCGTATCGCGTCATCCACACCGACCAATACGCCGACGCCCTCTATGCGCAGATTCAAGACCCAGAAGTCCGCGCCCTACCGCGCGGCCTGGGCAACCTGGACCAGCTCTCCGACTCCACCGACATTCTTTCTGCCGCCTGGCGCTTCCCCAAATTTGCCTCACTCTTCGACTCCGAAAATCTATAAAAAACCGTGATGCGTGAAACGTGACCAACGACATCACGTTTCACGCACCATTCCTCTCCTGTTTCTACCTCGTTTATGAGCTAAACCTTAACAAAACCATTGCGCAATACGTACAAATCCGGTGCATGGCCGTAATTCTGTGCAAAGGGTGAACAGTATCGCCCGAGCCTGAAAATCGGCAAAACTGGTTTTTGTGCGCACAAAACCGTCAATTCTAAAAACAATCACGGACACAAACACGCTAACAAACTATCGTGTCCAAACAAACTATAAATGGAGTAGAAGAACATCATGAAAAACCTAAGAAGCTTAATTATGTTACTCATTTTTAGCCTGCTGCTGGCTGCCTGTGGCGCCAGTGCAGAAGAAACAGCCGAACCCACGGCTGCACCGACCGCAGCTCCCACTGAAGCGGCCGAAGAAGAAATGGCCGAAGAAGAGCCGATGGAAGAAGAAATGAATTCCATCGCTGATATTGCCGTGGCCGACGGCCGTTTTACCACCCTGGTCACCGCACTAGAAGCGGCCGGTCTGGTTGAGACGCTGGCCGGCGAAGGCGCCTTCACCGTCTTTGCTCCTACCGACGATGCCTTTGCTGCCCTGCCCGAAGGCACCGTCCCCAGCCTGCTTGAGGACCCGGAAGGTGCATTAACCGATGTACTCCTGTACCACGTCGTTGACAGCGCAGTGATGGCTGAAACCGTGGTTACTCTGGAATCTGCGGCTACGCTGCAAGGGGAAGATGTAAGCATCACCGTGACTGATGGCTCGGTTTTCCTAAACGAGTCGGTCCAGGTCATCATGACTGACATTGAAGCTTCTAACGGCGTGATTCATGTGATTGATGCTGTTCTTCTGCCACCCAGCATGAGCGCAGAGGAAGAGATGGAAGAAGCGCCTTCGATTACAGAAATTGCGGTTGAAGACGGCCGTTTCACCACCCTGATCGCCGCACTTGAAGCAGCCGGCCTGGCGGAAACGCTGGCCGGTGAAGGTGAATTCACCGTCTTTGCCCCCACCGATGATGCGTTTGCCGCCCTGCCCGAAGGCACTGTGGCTATGCTATTAGAAGACCCGGAAGGGGCTCTGACCGATATCCTGCTCTACCACGTTGTTGAAGGCGCAGTTCCGGCCGAAACCGTTGTGACGCTGGAATCTGCCACAACGCTGAATGGGGCAGACGTGACCATTACCGTCACAGATGGCAACGTTTTCCTGAACGATACGGTTCAGGTCATCATCACCGACATTGAAGCGTCCAATGGCATTATTCATGTCATCGATGGGGTTCTGCTGCCCTAGAGATATTGCTTCACAAATGTAAGCATCGCTTAAATTCTCCTCCTTTCTAACATGAATGCGCTCCAGCCAAATCGGGGCGCATTCATTTTTTGTCCATATTCTGCAACAAATCCCGTCCAGATTTAGGAAAATATATTGACAAAAGTTGTGCAAATGGTATAATTCTGTTTATTGGAGGTACTTTTCTATGAGCAAAACAGCAATGATTTGGGGCGTCAGCGGCGGCATTGGTCGGGCCATTGCCGGCCAACTGCGGCAAGCTGGCTGGACGGTGGTGGGCATCAGCCGCCACCCCGAAGATGTGGTGGACCTGACCCATTACGGCTTTTCCGCCGATGCCAGTCGAGAATATGATGCGCAAACGGCCGTTCACGCCACCAGCCTGGAAGTGGACCAGATCGACCTGTGGATTTATGCAGCGGGCGACATTGAAACAACGGCCGTTGCTGACCTGGACACAGAAAGCTGGCAGCGCCAGCTCGACGCCAATCTCACCGGACCCTTCCTTACTACCAAACACAGCCTCCCCCTGCTGGCCGATGATGCCCATCTGGTTTACCTGGGCGCCGTGAGCGAGCGGCTCAAATTGCCCAAGTTTTCCGCCTACGTGGCGGCCAAAGCTGGATTGGAGGCGTTTGTCGCTTCATTGCAAAAAGAGCTGCGCGGCAAAAAAATCCCGACTGTACGACCCGGTGCCGTGGCCACGCCGTTTTGGGACAAGCTGCCGCTGAACCTGCCCAAGGACGCCGCCCCGCCGGAAAAAGTGGCCAAACGCATCCTGACCGCGTATGATGAATGGCACAGCGGGCAGTTGGATTTGGTTTAAGGAGTGAACCATGCCTGTATTTAATTTCAAATTCATCGTGGACGCGCCGGTAACGGCCGTTTCCCACTTCCACCACGACACCCGCATCCTCAAAAAGCTGTCGCCACCGCCCATCTTTGTCCAAATTCACCGCTTTGAACCACTGGGCGAAGGCTCCGAAGCCGAGTTCACCCTCTGGTTTGGCCCGCTGCCGCTGCGCTGGCTGGCCATCCATTCCAACGTTTCCGTCAACGGCTTCACCGACACGCAGACCCGCGGACCGCTTAA
>CALBTC010000033.1 GCA_937967805.1 uncultured Anaerolineaceae bacterium | reverse complement strand
AGGACAAACCAGGCGATTTGCTGCTCGTAGGCCAGCAGCACAATGTATTCCGGCACACCGTTGCGAGCATAGACGCGACGCTTGTCGTGCATATCATAGCTGGCGCTGCTGGCCGCAATTTCCACCACCAGTTCCGGCGCACCTTCCAGATAATCATCTTTGGCAATAACTGACTGTCCGCCAGCGGCTGGCTCCAATCGCAGCAGGGCATCGGGTTGATATTCGTTTTCAAAATCAAGACGCACGGTGGCATTGTCTGCCACGATGGCCCCAGGGGTAGAAGCGCCATATACACCTAACCAGGTGACGAGATTGGCATGGGGATTGGCATGTTTTTGGAAGTGAATGGGTGAGGCCAAGATGACAACTCCTTCGACCAGTTCGGCTTTAATGTCGGGGTGTGCCTGGTAGCGGCGTTCAAATTCGCCCCGCGACAGGCGGTCGCCGGATTGCAGCGGCATCTTGGCCGGCGCTTCGGCTGGATTGGCGACTGATGATGGATAAATGCTCATAATGCGATTCCTTGTCAATCAATGGCATTTCATGACAGCGGTTTTTAGTATACCATTTTCGATCTAACCCGATCCACCAAAATGCTTTTTGAATAATTTTTCCGCTAACTGAAATCCCTCATCGGTAAACACCACGGACTTGGCTTTGCTTTTAGGATTCTCGTTGAAGCCTTTTTTGTTCAGGCGGTTCATTGCATCCCAATCGAAACTTTTCCAGGCACGGGTAAAGGGTCCATCGGCATGAGCGTTTAAATATAACAGCGCAAGTACCATTTCATCTACTTTATCTTTATCGTAGTTGTTCATTTGATTATTTTCTACTCCTTGCCTGTACAATTTCGGCCATGATGGCCAGGGCGATTTCCTCCGGGGTTTGCGCGCCGATGTCCAGGCCGATGGGGCCGTGTATCCGGCCGATTTCCGCATCATCAAAGCCATAGCCGCGCAGCCGTTCGATGCGCTTGTTGTGCGTCTTGTTGCTGCCCAGCGCGCCAATGTAAAACGGATTGGCCTTCAAGAGGATTTTTAGGGCCGGATCGTCGATTTTGGGGTCGTGGGTGAGCAGGGCAACGGCCGTTTCCGGCGTAACCTTCACCTCTTCAAACGCTTTGTCCGGCCAGGCTTGAATGAGCTGGTCCACATGGGGGAAGCGCTCGTCGCTGCCAAAGGCGCGGCGCGGGTCGATGACCAGGGTGCGGTAGCCCAGCGTCTTGGCGTAGCTGGTAAGGGCAATGGCAATGTGTACGCCGCCCACCATGATGAGCGTGGGAGCCGGGCGCACGGTGTCGATGAATACCTCAACCTCGTCGCTGAGCTGCACGCGCTGTGGATGGACCAGGGGCGCTTCGGCGGCAATGGCCTGGGCGTCCAGCTCAGCATCGCCCAGCGTGCCCACGCGCTCCCCGGCGCGACTGATGGCCAGCTTGCGCCCCAATAGTTCCTCAGGCCCGCGGATGACGGTGATGGACGCGCCTGCTTCGTCGTTTTGGATGAGGGTGTGGATGAAGTGGGTAACGGCCGTATCCAAAGGCTCCACAAACACCTCAATGGTCCCACCGCAGGCCAGCCCCACGTCCCAGGCGGTCTCGTCGGCCACGCCGTAATGCAGCAGCTTGGGCTGGTTGGCTTGCAGAGCGGCTGTCCCTTCCTCAAACACCGCTCCTTCTACACAGCCGCCACTCACCGAGCCGCTAATGGAACCATCCGGCGTCAGGGCCATCTTGGCCCCCACCTTGCGCGGGGCAGACCCCCAAGTTTGCACCACAGTGGCCAGGGCCACCGTTTTCTTTTCGTCTTGCCACCGGTTGATGTCGTCAATGACTTCTTTCATTGCTGTGTCCTTTTTGCCTTAGGTGAGACGACAGCGAATTTTAGAAATTAACGAATTAATCCAGTTAGAATCATTCGTTAATTTCTATCATTCGTTGTACTCCTCGTTATTTCAAAATAACCTTGCCGTTGAATTTTTTCAAATCTTCCAGCGTCTCATCATTATGTGCCGGCCGGTTTGGCGGCAGGGCATCGAGCGGAAACAACTTGGCCGCAATGGTTTCATCTGTTTTCTGGCGCAGCGTGCCGTGCCATTTAGTCACCAGAAAAACAAATGAAAGCATCTGATGCTCGCCGCCGTAGCTGTTGGTGAAGTGAAAACGAGGTTCAGAATAAATCGCTATCAACTCCGCCTCTTCAACTTCCAGGCCGCTTTCTTCCCTCACTTCGCGGTGCAAAGCATCCAGGATCGATTCGTCTAGCTCTTGACCGCCGGCGGGCATCACCCACAGCCCATTGTCGCTGCGCTTGACAAACAGGATACGGCCGTCCTCATCCAAAATCACGGCACGAACAGCGGGCAAAATGATACGCCGGTTACCCAAATGCTGCCGCAGCAGGCCATGGTAGCTTTCTTCAAAGGGAATCGTCATACAATCTCTTCTAGAATTAACCGCGGAGGGCGCGGAGAACGCAGAGGAAAAAAGAGAAAATCTGTGTTCATCTGTGCAAATCTGTGTCCTATTTTTCTTAGCGGTGAGATTCAACGCCAACTTGTTGGCACATGGTCTGTACGGGGCAGGTGGAACAGCGCGGGCGGCTGGCGGTGCAAATGTGCTTGCCAAAGGGGACCAGCAGCCGGTTGATGGCTATCCAATATTTTTCCGGCAGCTTGTCTTGCAGAGCATTCATCGTTTTTTCCGGCGTTTTTTCGGCCACGTAGCCCCAGCGGTTGGTGATGCGGTGCACGTGAATATCGACGCTGATTACCTTTTGGTCACAAGCAATGCCCAAAGCCAGATTGGCGCACTTTGGTCCCACACCGTTAAACGAAAGCAGCAGCTCGCGGTCACAGGGCAGCTTGCCGTCGTGCTCGGCTACCAGATCTTGGGCAATCGCCTTGATTTGTTCGGCTTTGCGCTCAGAAAAGGAACTGCGGCGAATGATTTGGGCAATTTCGGCCACGTCCAAATCGGCCATTTGCTGTGGCGTGCGGGCGCGGGCAAACAGGTTGAGCGAGACGGGCAGGGAGACTTCATCGCGGGTGCGGATAGAGAGAATACAGCCAACGAGTTGTTCAAACGGACTATCATGCCCTTTGTCGGCCAGTTCAAACATGGCTGCTTTGGGAAACGGCCGTACCGCTTCCGCCACTCGTTCCATTACCACATCAACGTCAAAATTTTCGTTCGTCATATAAAAATGGGACGCTGATTTACCTGATTACCCTGATTAAAAGATCAAAAAATCAGGCAGATCAGGGAAATTTGCGTTCTATTCTCTTACCTGTCTTTGATGAAGGCGGCACCGGAGAGCTTGGGTTGTTGGCGGCGCGACGGCCGTTTTTCGGCCGTCAGGTTTTGCAAATGAAGCGCCAGATCTTCCAGGCTGGCCAGGTTATGCACCGGCAAAAAGTCATCAATGTAGGGCAGCGACGCCTGCATCCCGCGTGTCAGTGGCTCATACTCAACCGAGCCAAGCAGCGGATTGAGCCAGACCAGCCGGTGGCAGCTTCTTTGCAAACGGCCGATCTCCTTACGCAGCAGTTCGGGATCGCCCCGGTCCCAGCCATCGCTGATGAGCAGCACAATCGCGCCGCGCCCCAGCACCCGCCGGCCCCACTCAAAATTAAACGTCTTCAGCGAATCGCCAATGCGCGTGCCGCCGGACCAATCCGTCACCTCATAAGACACTTCTTCCAGGGCGCGATCAATCTCTTTGTTGCGTAACTGCCGGGTGATGCGCGTGAGATGCGTGCTAAAAACAAACGCTTCCACCTGCTGGTCCAGCTTTTTAGCCAGGCTGTAAATAAAGTGCAGCAGCAGCCGCGTGTACCGCTCCATCGAGCCGCTGATGTCGGCAATGACCACCAGCGGGCGCGGCTTGTATTTAAACTGGCGGCTGGGCCACTCGATGAGCTCACCGCCGTAACGCAGGTTGCGCCGCAGGCTGCGCCGTAAATCGATCCGCTGGCCACGTCCCGGCCGCTGCCGCCGGGTGCGCCGCAAGCCCAATTCCCACACCATCTGGGCCATGAACCATTTCACCGACTGCATCTCTTCCTGGGTAAGCTCGCCAAAATCTTTGTGACGCAGTACCTCACGGGTGCTGTAAGTACGCGTGATTTCGATGACCTCCTGCACTTCGTCATCGTCGCCCTCTTCATCGCTGTCACTTTTCTCCCGTTCTAGCCCTTCCAGCTCGGCAGCGGTAACAAGCGGTTCATCCCGCGGGGCTTCCATGCCAGATTGGAACAGTTCGGAGAAGAGCGTTTTTGCACGCGGAGCACGCCAGAACAGTTCAAACGCCTGGTCGAACAGAGGCAGATCTTCCCGGT
>CALBTC010000032.1 GCA_937967805.1 uncultured Anaerolineaceae bacterium | reverse complement strand
TCTGTTTTGAAAATGGTGCCCAAAAAGTTGGCCAGAAAGAAAACGGCCGCGGGAATTAAAATAAACCAGGCAAACAAAATACCCAGCACAAACAAGAGCAAGGCGCTGGGCAAGAAGATAAACAGATACCGTCTTTCGCTGCGCGTCAGGCCAGGAACGATAAATTTCCAAAATTGATACAAAATGACCGGCATGGAAAAAATAGCCCCAGACAACAAAGAGACCTTGAAGAAGGTTTCAATCCCTTCCGTCGGCTCCAGAGTTTGCAGCTCTACGACGCCCTCGACGCTTGCGGCATAAGGACCCAGCATAAATTCCAGCATGGGTTGGGCAAAGGCAAAGCTGAGCGCCGTGGTGACCAACAAAGCCACGGCTACATACGTCAGCCGGATGCGCAGTTCATTGAGGTGGCCTAACAGCGTCAGACCGCCGGCTTCCAGCTCTTCTTCGTTATTTACCAGCGTATTTGAGGGGGAATTTGCTTTGGCCATTATTCGGGATCGTCAGGGATATCCAGGGGGGTGGGTAGTTGGGGAACGGCCGTAGAGTCCGCTGCCCCATTCTGATCACTTGCAGTGGCCGGATTGGCTTCGCCCTGGTCTTCATTCTTGGGCGGCATGGGTATTGTTGGCGGCTTCATCGTGGGCGGCTTAATGCTGTTTTGAATATCTTCAACCGCCTTTTGGCCGGTACGGGTTGCATCTTGCGTTGTCTTGTTAACCTCACCCCGCAAATCAGTCAGCTCCTTACGCAGTTGCTGCAGCTCCTGCATCGTTTCCTTGATTGCCTGACCATCGCCTGAGCTGTCCAGCTCCTGATTTAGCTGGCGCACAAAGCCCCGCGAGATTTTTTGCAGTTGCGCCGTGGTACGGCCGAGCCATCGCGCCGCGTGCCCGATGCGCTCCGGCCCCATCACAATGCCCGCCACAATCAATATCAGGACAAGCTCTGGGAATCCAATACCAAAAAAGCTATCCATAATGGTCTACACAAAAAAACTAAGCTTCTACATCGCTCGTAGACTGCTCTTCTTCCTCTTTGCCGCCTTCGCGAACACCCTCACGGAAAGCGCTGATGCCCTTACCCAATTCAGAGCCGATACGGCTAATACGGCCGACGCCAAAGACTAACAGTACAACTGCCAGGATAATGAGAAGTTCTGGTACGCCTAAACCTGCCATTTTTGGTATCTCCTTTCCAAAAATTTATCTTTCTCTTTACATTTAATCAGGTCAATGCCTGTCATTCCTGCGTGTGCAGGGTAAACAAAATTCATTGTATCCTGATCAAACTTTTAAACTTATGATGTTTGTAATCAAAATTGTATTCAAATTACTTTACTTCTTGGCAAGCCACAGAGGAAGACACGTTCCTCATGATTTGCTCAAGGTGAAGCCAAAAGATTATACCAGACAAAAGTGAAAAGAGAGAGACTATAGCCAAATTTTCATCTCTCAGTGGTCGTTCGGAGTTAACATAGCGACTTTAAATCCAAACGCTACTTTAAGCCTATTCGCCAATTCCGCTCACTTCCTTGTGAATGGGCACTTGGGCAGCAAGGTCACCCTTTTTGCTAAATGTTAACTGGGTGGTCGAAAAGGCATTTCTCTGTTTTAATTAAGGAAGGGGAGCGGGACAGCGTAAAAGAATGCTAATCAATCGGAAGGGGTAATCCACATGCAAATGCAAGATGTTCTCGGCTTAATTCTGGGTGGCGGAGCCGGCACCCGACTTTATCCATTAACAAAAGAGCGGGCTAAACCAGCCGTGCCTCTGGCTGGAAAATATCGCTTAATCGATATTCCCATGAGCAACTGCCTCCATGCGGGCATCGACAAAATCGCGATTTTAACGCAATTTAATTCAGTTTCGCTTCATCGTCATATTCACCGTACCTATAATCGGGATGTGTTCTCCCCTGGATGGGTGCAAATTCTGGCGGCAGAGCAAAAACCGACCAGCGTCGATTGGTACCAGGGCACGGCCGATGCCGTACGCAAGCAATCGATTGAAATTCGCCAGGCCGGCACGAAATACACCCTTATTCTGGCGGGCGATCATCTATACCGGATGGATTACCGCAAATTTGTGAACCAGCATGTCGATTCTGGCGCCGATGTGAGCGTGGCGGTGCAGCCGGTTGCCCGAGACGTAGCGCCCAGTCTGGGCATCTTAAAGCTGGATGGTCAAAACAACATTGTGGAGTTCAAGGAAAAGCCCAAAACAGACGAAGATTTAGACGCGATGATGAGCTGGCCAGGAGAGGAACGGCCGTTCATGGCGTCAATGGGTATTTATGTGTTCAATACCGATGTGCTTTTTGACCTGCTTGAAGGGCGAGGCAATGACTTTGGCCGGGACATCCTGCCGCAAGCAATGGGGGCTCACCGCGTACAGGGCTTTATTTTTGAAGGATATTGGGAAGATATTGGGACTATTCAACGCTTTTACCAGGTAAACTTGGACATGGCCAAACCAGACCCTGCCTTTGATTTTTACAGTGCCAGCGCCCCAATTTACACGCGACCTCGCTTTATGCCGGCTTCAGAAATTAATGGTGCCAATTTAAACAATGTTATGCTAACCGATGGCTGCCGCATCGCAAAATCAGTTGTCGTGAATGCAGTTATCGGCTTACGCAGCATTATCAAGGCAGATACGCAAATTGATTCAACTATCATCATGGGGGCAGACTTTTTTGAATCTGGGGAAATGTTGGCGGAAAATGCTCGTAAAGGGATTCCAGATGTAGGCATTGGGGAAGGCAGCTCAATTGCCAGGGCCATCATTGACAAAAATGCCCGCATTGGCCGCAATGTAACGATTAAGGATTTGCCTGATCGGCCAGATGGTGAGGGACCAAATTGGGTAGCCAGGGAAGGCATTATTATTGTGCCCAAGAATGCCATCATTCCAGACGGCACAATAATTTAACTAATAACGCTATTTGCTGTTGTGATTGGTTGACACGTATTCTGCAGCCTGTTCCGGGGTGGCAAACGTTTCCGACACATGGCCATGCACTTGGGCTTCATTTTTTTCGGGACGGATAACTGCGGGAAACCAGCCGTGGTCTTCTAACGGGGGATGTACAGCACCACAAAAACCGTTGGCAGATTTTTTGGGAAACTGCCACACAACCCATTCTTTTAGCAGCTTCAGATTTAAGGTTGTTGGTTTTGTATTGTTCAATTTTAATTGGGCAATCTCTTTTTTATCCACCCGCTTACACCTTTTACACCCAACTGGCTCAGTTAGATGACCTATGCTGGCTTAGTGACCGTCCGCAAATAAATTAACGGAATCGTGCGGACGGTTTAACTGTAAGCAGCCACTTAAAAATGGAAGTCATTGTTGGCCACTTACTTAGGACAGCAACGCCTGTATTACTCGGTCTGTGTCTCCTAAATTATCAAATAAATGATCTGGCTGGTAGTCGGCTAATGTGTCCACAGAATGCCAGCCGCTGGCGACGGCAACGGCCGTTGCCTTCCCCGCCCGCGCACACAAAATATCGGCCGGCGTGTCGCCAATAATGACGGTATTGGTACCATCGAACCGTGCCCCCGTCAACTGATTTGCCCGCACCATGCCAATGGTCGGCAGTTCGTTGCGATCCATCGCATCGGAACCAAAAGCGCCTACCTTAAATTGTAGGGGATCAATGCCCGCGGCTGACAGTTTGAGGGGAGCCGTTAGCTGTGAGTTCCCGGTTAGCAAACCAACCAGCACATCATCTTGATTGGTTAACCGGGCCAATAGTTGTGGCACCCCCACACAAGCCGTCATCTCTTTTGTGGGGAAAATCTTCTGACCATGTTCAGCCATCAGCTCATAAATGGCCGGCAACTGTTTTTTTATCTCTTTTGGCGCCACACCGATGGCCGTCAGCAAATCGGTGATGATGCGCGGATCGGTCTTACCGCTCATGTTGTAATTTTCCAGCGGACCGGCGGTGCCAAACAGCTTTTCCAGGGCATAGGCCAGGGTCAGGCGCCCGGCTCCGTTGCTGCGGATGAGCGTGCCATCAATGTCAAAGAGGAGCAATTTTTGCATCACGAATCCTGGTTGAGCAACGGCCGCATCTTTAACCACACATCTTCTGTGGGCATTGGTCTGGGGGGAACGGCCGTGCCCATCGAAATTCCCTGAGCAGTGATAATTTGTTTAATCGCCCCAATGCGCGCCCCGTTAGGCAGTTGAGCCAATAGCTGGTTAATAAGCCGCTGCTGCCGCTGCGCCTCAGCTACGTTACCCTGGAAATAGGCGCGCGTCATAGCCACAAACGGTTGGGGAACGGCCGTACTCAAGCCGCTAATCAAACCATCAGCACCCAAGCCTAAAAGCCCCAGCGCCACCGCCTCATTCCCCACCAGGAACAGCAGATGCTCAGCCGCGGCGTCGATGAGCTGGCGCACCATTTGGGCATCAGGCCGGCTGGATTTGATGCCCGCCAGCGAAGGCATTTCCTGGCCCAGGCGGCGCAGCAGCGCCGGCGAAACACCATTGATCGCTAGTTGGGGAATATCGTAAAGCAGCAGCGGCAGGTCTGGCGCGGCAGCGGCTACGGCGTGGCAATAATCCGCCAGGCCATCATCGTGCATGCCGTAGAAATAGGGCATGACAATGACAATGGCATCTGCGCCAATCTCAGCAGCGTGGCGGGTGAGGACCAGCGTATCGGCCAGCCGGTTGGTGCCCACATGCAGCAGGACGGGCACACGGCCGTTTGCCGCCGCAACGGCCGCTTCGTGCAGCCGCATCCGTTCCGCCTCGCTGAGCAAAATCCCTTCACCCGTGGAGCCACCCACAAACAGGCCGCTTACACCGCCCTCCAGTAAAAAATTGACCAGGTTGGGGACAACGGCCGTATTCACCGTCACCCCATCATCCAGCACCGGCGTGGCCATTGCCGGCGTCACCCCACCGCGCAGTTTTTCTTTTAATTGAGCGATTTTTTCTTTCATAAGAACGATCGTTGGAGTACAGGACTGGCAGTCCTGGTAATCATCTCGGAAAGCATAAACAGTACGAGGACTGCCACTCCTAACAGTTTACAGGTATTTCTTTTCAGCATCGGTGAGGGCGGCTTCAAAGATGTGCAGCCCTTCCTCTACCAGATTGTGCGGAACATTGAGCGCCGGCGTCATGCGGATCGAATTGATGCCGCAGGGCAAGACCAGCAAGCCATGCTCAAACGCATGTTGAATAACGTGATCGCGCAGCTCAACCGCTCGCTCCTTGGTTTTTTGATCCTTTACAAATTCCATGCCAATCATCAAACCGCGACCACGCACGTCGCCCAGGCTGGGATGACGCCCGGCCAATTCCACCAGCGCGTCTTTGATAAAACGACCCGTCTCATTGGCTTTGGCCAGCAAATTCTCTTCCTCGATCACTTGCAGCGTGGCCAGGGCAGAAACGGCCGCAATCGGATTCCCGCCAAAGGTACTACCGTGCGAGCCGGGCTTCCAATCCATAATCTCTTCCGGGGCAATAATACCACCAATCGGCATCCCGCTGCCCACCCCTTTGGCAAAACAAACAATGTCCGGCTGAATCTCTTCATGTTCAACGGCCCACCATTTGCCGGTGCGCCCCACGCCGCTTTGAATCTCATCCACAATGAGCATAATGCCGTACCGGTTGCATATCTGCCGCAGCCGGGAAAAGAAGCCGGGTGCGGGCACAATGTAACCACCTTCTCCCTGAATCGGTTCAACCAAAACGGCCGCAACATCTTCAGGCGATAAGGTTGTGCGGAAGACCATTTCCTCCAGGTAGTCGATGACGGTATCGCCATAGCTTTCGCCGTTTTGCTGTACCAGAACGGGACGGTAGGCATTAGGGTATGGCAGATGGTACACCTTCACACCGGGCAAATAGTTGGCCCGCTGCACCGCTTTGCTGGCCGTAAATGAAAGTGCCCCCAGGGTACGGCCGTGAAACGCCCCAAAAAAACCAATAAAGCGGGTGCGCCCCGTTTTGTACATGGCCAGCTTAACGGCCGATTCCACCGCTTCTGTGCCGGAATTACCAAAATAAACGCGGGTACGGCCGTTCATCGGGGCAATCTGCTGCAGCTTCTCCCCCAGTTCAATTGCCTGGGGATAATAAAAATCGGCCAGGCAAATGTGCCAGAACTTATCGATTTGCTCCCGAACCGCTTCTACGACGCGGGGATGGCGATGCCCCACATTAAGCACGGCAATCCCGGCCATAAAATCGATGTAGCGACGGCCGTCTACATCCCAAACTTCTGAGCCTTCCGCCTTGTCTACAACCAGCGCATATTCGCGAGCGTACGAAGGTGAGAGCACGTTAATGTCTCGTTTTATCAATGCCTGCCCCACCGGGCCAGCGCCAGCCATACTGAACTTCATATTGCCTCCAAAATCAAAGAAAAAAGAGAGCCAGAATCAGGCTGGCTCAATGGTAAACATGAGGGGATATCCCTCAAGCTGAGCGGCAAAATGTGCCTTCCCCACCCGCTTTTTGGCTTCGCTTTCCGGCAGGGTGGCCACCAGCGCCAGCCCATTAAAATGCGCGGTGATCATGACATGCTCTGCCTCCAGCGGGGCCAGCTGAAAAATCCGCTGCAAAATGATGACTACAAAATCCATGGGCGTCACGTCATCGTTATGGATGATGACATTGACCAAATCTTCCTGGTCTTCTTCCGTTTGCTGGTCCAGGGTCGTGTCAAGGTCCCACTCCGTCTCCATCATCACCGGGGGGAGAGGTTGAGTGGCACCTTGCGCCCAGATTATTTTCTCAATCTCCATACCGCCATCCATTTTACCTCAAAGCAGGTCGCCAGCCATCAGGACTGTAGTCT
>CALBTC010000031.1 GCA_937967805.1 uncultured Anaerolineaceae bacterium | reverse complement strand
TTCCGCAACGCCTGTCCGCGCAACTGCTACGATACGTGCAGCATCGTCAGCTACGTGAAGGATGGCGTTTTGCAATTTATCGAAGGCGCACCCGAATCCACGTTTACCGACGGTGGTCTGTGTGTGAAAGGGTACGCTTACCCCCGCCGCGTTTACAGCCCCGACCGCATTAAATATCCGATGCGCCAGGTAGGGCGCGGCTCCGGCAACTGGGAGCGCATCTCCTGGGATGAAGCCCTCAACACGATTGCCGACAAAATTTTGGAGATCAAAGAGCTGGACGGCTCGCTGCTGGCCATGGCCCTGACCAAATATTCGGGCAACTTCGGCATCACCCATTACGGCGTTGAGGGCATGATGTCCTCGCTGGGCTACACCACCCGCTTTGTGGGCACGCCGTGCTGGCCTGCCGGCATCGACGCCCAAAATTACGACATGGGCAACATGTGGTGCAACGATCCCGAAGATATGGTCAACAGCAAATATATCATCATCTGGGGCGCCAATCCGGCGTACTGCTCGGTGCACTCGATGAAGTTCATCACCGAAGCCCAGCGCCGCGGCGCCAAGGTGGTGGTGATCGATCCGGTGTTTACGCAAACGGCCGCAAAAGCCGACGAATTCTGGGAAGTGAAAACCAGCGGTGATGGGGCCCTGGCCATGGGCATGGCCCGCTATCTGCTGGACAATAATCTAGTTGACCGTGACTGGATCAACAACAACAGCGTCGGCTTTGCTGAATATGAAGCGTACCTCAAGGAAAACGTGACGCTGGAATGGGCGGCAGAAGAGAGCGGCATACCGGTTGAGGTGTTTACGGCCGTTGCCCACGAATTTGCCACCGCCGACCCGGCCACCATCTGGATAGGGTACGGGATGCAGCGCCACGTCAACGGCGGCAACAACGTCCGCGCCATCGATGCGTTGGTCGCCATGACGGGTAACGTAGGCAAGGTAGGCGGCGGCGCCCGCTACGGTCATCTGTACACCTGGGGCTTCAACTATCATGCGATGGTGCAGTCTCCGCCGGAAGGCTCCGTGGGCTTTGTTGGTGAAACCGGGCCGATGGGTGAGTTTGCCAGCGAGGCCGAAACAACGGAAGCCAGCTATTCAGACCGCGCGGTAAACATCAACAAAATCGGCCAGGTCATTCTGGACACCAACGATCCGCCCATCCGCCTGTTGTGGGCGGCTAACAAGAACGTGCTCAGCCAGGATTTCGACCGCAACAAAATCGAGAAAGCGTTCGAGAAGCTGGAAATGGTCGTTGTGGTCGATCAATTCTTTACCCAAACGGCCGAATTAGCCGACATCGTTCTGCCCACCACCACCCTGTTTGAGGATTGGACGGTGAACGTTTCCTACTGGCACTATTGGCTGGGCATCAACGAGCAGGCGATTCAGCCCATGTTTGAAGCCAAATCAGACATTGAAATTGCCTCGGCTTTGTCGTCTGTCTTGAACCGCAAGCAGCCCGGCTCCTGCACCTTTCCGGAAAACATCAACCCGAAAGAGTGGATGGAAAAAGAGTTCAACCAGGGCATTTATGATCTGTTTGGCATCAACTCCTGGGAAGATTTAAAGGATGGGCCGCGCAAAGCCCGGGCCGGATTGACACCGTGGAACGACGGCGCATTTTCCACGCCGTCGGCCAAATACGAATTCAAATCGGAGCTGGCGGCTGAGCATGGCCACTTTGATGTTCCCAAATTCTTGCCCGGCCGTGAGGCGTATGCCCCTTACCGGCTGCTGACGCCGCACGACAAATATTCAATTCATTCCCAGTTCCAAAACGTGGATTGGATGCGTGAAATTAATCCCGAACCGTATTTGTACATCAATCCGCAACTGGCGCGGGAAAAGGGATTGTCTGATTACGACACAGTGCGCGTCTTTAATCAGGTTGGCGAGATGCAGATCAAGGTCAAGCTGACCAAAAATGTACCTGCCGACGCGATGTTGATGTATGAAAACTGGTACGGCAAGAAAAATGATTACAACGTGAACATTCTGGTCGATGATGCATCATCAGACATGGGCGCGTACAAGACCGGCTCGCCAGGTGTGGCTCTCCACGACCAGTTTGCCGATATTGAGAAAGTATAAGGAGGCCCATCATGGCAAAGCAACTAGGTTTTTTAGTTGACGCAAACCTGTGCATCGGTTGTTCGACCTGCGCGATGGCGTGCAAAAACCAATATCATCAGGAAGTGGGCGTGGTGTGGCGACAGCTCTACCCGCTGTCTGAAGAGCTTTATCCACACCGTGAACGCGCCTTTTATTCACTAGCCTGCAACCATTGTGAAAATCCGTGCTGTATGGAGGATTGCCCGGTTGGGGCGTTTTCCAAGCGGGATGACGGTATTGTGGTACACGATACCGACGCGTGCATCGGCTGCGGCAACTGCGTGCGCTCCTGTCCGTTTGGGGCGCCGCGCTACAACGAACATACGCGCAAAGCCGAAAAGTGCAGCATGTGCTACCAGCGCATTGACGAAGGGCTGCTGCCGGCCTGTGTGCAATCTTGCCCGACGGGTGCGCTGCAAATGATTGATTTGGCCACCTATGACGATCCGGAGGCGTTGCAATACCCACCGGGATTCCCGGTCAGGCCGGAAATCAACCCTTCCATTCGTTTTAAGCTGCCTAAGCAACCGAAGGTTGTAAGGAGGAAAATCTAATGGGTTTCGAAGAACTCCCGCTCGTTTTCTTTACTATTTTCACGCAATTGGCCATCGGGCTGGTGCTGGTTTCTGCGGTGCAGCAGTGGGCGGTTGAAGGCGGTCCCAGCATGCAAAAGATGCGGACAAAATGGATGGTGGTCCTGGCGCTGCTGGCGCTGGGCGTCATTACCTCGTCTTTCCACTTAGGCCATCCTCTGGGGGCGGTACGGATGCTGACGAATGTGGGTTCGGCCTGGCTAAGCCGTGAGATTTTGATGGTGGGCGTCTTTGGCGTGCTGGTGGTGGTGACGCTGTACGGCTTGATGAAAAATCGGGTCAATAAATGGTTGGTAGGGGCAACGGCCGTTATCGGCATCCTCGCCCTCATCGCCAACGCCTTCACCTATGCGCCGCCCAGCATGCCGGCGATCGACAACCTGCTGCCGCTGGTCTTCTTTGGCCTGACGACGCTGATTCTGGGAACGGCCGTAGCCACCTACTTTGTCCCCAGCGATAAACAGCAATGGCTCACGATTCTGCTGGCCATCAGCCTCAGCGTTGCCCTTGTGGTGTACCTGACGGTGCCCAGCATCTGGCTCTCCGGCGGTGAGGTGATGCAAATGACCGCTGAAGGTTTTCTGGCATCGCCGCTGCACTGGCTGCACATCATTGTCGGGTTGCTGCTGCCGTTGGGCATCCTCGCCTGGCAGAAGCGCATTCCTACCTGGCTGCCGGTGCTGCTGCTCATCGGTGAATTTGCCGGGCGCATTATCTTCTTCACGCTGGTTGTCTCCAGTGCGGCCAACCTGGGCGGCATTTATTAGCAAAAATTGTAGGGGCGGGATGGCGCGGGTTGACCTTGTCGAAACAAAACACCTCGTCTCCGCGCCATCTCGCCCTCAACGGATGGAAATTGGGCGAGACAGGCGGAAAGAAGGCCAACCGTTTTGCCTGGCTGATGCCCCGCCTGTCCCGCCCCTACGCGAACATTCGAATTAAAAAACATGACGCAACAAATGACCACGCCAACCTTCGACGAATTACTGCAAATCTCGGCCGACCTGCACAAACATCTGTGCCCGCGCCAGGTGCTGGGCGTGCGCATGGGGATGGCCGCCGGCCGTTGGTTAGGGCTGGCGCTGCCGCAAACCAACAAGCGCTTGCTCACCATTGTGGAAACAGATGGCTGTGGCGCTGATGGCATTGCGGTTGCCACCGGCTGCTGGGTAGGGCGGCGCACCCTGCGCGTCATCGATTTTGGCAAAATGGCGGCGACGTTTATTGACACCCGCAGCGGTACGGCCGTGCGCATCACCGCCAATTCTGCTGCCCGTGAACTGGCCAAATATGCCGCTCCTGATGCAAAAAATAGATGGGAAGCCTATCTGCTGGGCTACCGGCGCATGACGGACGAGGAACTGCTGAACATACAGCCTGTCGCGCTGGAAATCTCTGTTGAACAGCTTATCAGCCGGCCGGGCGTGCGGGTAGCGTGCGCCCAGTGCGGTGAAGAAATCATCAATGAACGGGAAGTGATGGTGGGGAATGAACCGTGGTGCAAAGCTTGCGCCGGGGAGCGGTATTATCGGCCGTTGGCCCAATCGGTGTTTGCACCAGCCGCTGAAGATTTATTTGCAAAAGTTTAGTCATCTTCTAAAAAAATATCAGTTCGTTTGCACCAACCTCCCGCAGGTTTTGTCCAACAGCTTTGCTCTGGACGGAGCCTGCGGGAGGTTTCAACTGTTTAAATGTCGCAGTTTCCGGCCATGCAGGCCAGCTCTTGTGCCGCCGTGGTCAAATCTTCTTCCTCGTAGCGGTAAATCTTGGAGAAGTCGATGTCCGGGAATTTGTCGGCCAGCTGCTCGTACTCTTCCTGCGTGATTTCGATGTAGGGCATCTGGTCGTACTGGGCGTCGAAGGCGGGCAGGAAGGCCATGCCGCCAATCTTGTCCTGGTGCTCCCAAATCCAGCCGATGATGTCCAATACCTCATTGTCCTGGTAGGTAATGGTGACGCTGGGATTGTGCTCCGTGTAGTGCACCTTGTTTTGCAGCCAGAATTCACACTGCTCCAACGCCGAGCGGTCGTTGCGGGTAATAGCTCCTTCCGGCGCCTTCACCGGGAAGTGAGCCACCCAGGTTTTGGCATTGTCACGGGTCTGGCCGTTTTCTGGGTCCATAGGCACCCCGGCATCTTGCAGCACCTTAAAGACCGGGCTGTGCGAACCCACGCGCACATTGCGAATGTAGTACGGTGCCCAGCGCGCGTGCAGCCCGGAGGAAGAGTTCACCAACTGCGAGGAGTTACCCGACGGCTTGACGCAGGTCACCGAAGCAGATTGGTTGATCCCTAGCGTGGCGGCGTACTGCTTATTGGTTTCCACAGCCACCTGCTGCAACTTACTCTGGATTTCCGGGTCCTGCGCCGCCGGACTGTCCATCTGGCCGTTCAAATCAACGCCTAGCAGCCGCTCTTCGATGCTGTTTTGCTGCCACTGCGGCCGTAAGCCGGGAAAGTGCGTGGCCATTGACTGAATGGTGCCGATGATCGTCGCCAGCTCCACCTTTTCCTTGAGCGTTTCATAGGTATCGTCAGCCCGGGCGATAGCGCTGGTGAGGTTGCAGAATTCGTAAGGCCGTAAATAAATCTCGCCACACTGCAAATTGTTGATGTAGCTCCACTTATCTTTGCCATTGCGAGTTTTGCTCTGCCAGCCCCCAACAAAGAAATTATGGAATTCATCCACCGTGCCGTTGTATACATCTTCGTAGCCGGCAAATTCAATCGAGACAACGCGATGATTGTACATGGCCGCTGCTTCCTGCAGATCAGCATAAGTACGGAAAGGTGAACTGGTTCGGGCTATTTCAGCGCTAACAGCTTGTTCTTTACAAGCCGCAGCCCACTCCTTTTTCAAAGGCACTCGTTCCAATTCAAATTTTAAGTCCGTGTAAACTTCCAACTGTTCTTGCTGTATCCCTGCTTTACGTTCAGCGTGAGCTTCATGGATACCACTTATCATTGTTGCACGATGGCGTTCCCATTGCTGTTTCGAGGCGCAAGAATGGCTGCACAATCCGGCCTCACGGTGTTTACTGGAGGCTAAGAAGGAGTGACCACAGACTTCACACTGTTTCTGGAAATACAGTTGCCCTTCAACAATCTCACAGTCATAACCCATTTCGCTATATCGCTGGTACGATTGCACCACGCGCGGATCGGCGTCAATATGGTCGTAATCCAGTTGAAAAGCGGCCCATTTGGCCAGGCCAATCACACCGCCCAAATGTGCCTGCCGCCAGGCGCTAAAGGTCTGGGGTAACCCATTTTCTTGAGCATATTGCTGCCAGTCCTGGGTAGAGAAGCGCCGCCCTAGCTGTTCGGTCAGGCGTAAGGCATGTTGTTTTAGCTGTTCATGGGTGAAGCCAGAGTAACGGCCGTTCGCTTTTCCGCTCACCGCCTCAGACAAATTTTGCCGATAGATGTCCCACTGTTCGTCTGTCCATTCGGTTGCCGCCCGCACCATAGGATTATTCTCCCCACGCATTTGTTCACCGTGCAGCGCATCGTGGGCAACTTTAGAGAGTATTTCCAAGTTATCTGGTGCGTTGTTGCTGGCATTAAAATCCTTGTGGTGGACCACGTGTCCGCGCGGGATTGAGGTGTTGTGATGAAAAGCGGCGATTAAACGGTGTTCGGCCTGGTTTTGGCGACGGCCGTTATTCACCCACACATAATCCTGCGAAATAGAGTTTGCGCTTTCAAAAATATCTTTGATTGAAGCCTTGTAGCGGGTCATGACATGCAAGCTGTCGCCTGCCTGCAAATTTTCAGCCGCCACGTACTCACCAGACTTCAAACGGAACTTGTGATTCCCTGTCACTTTAATGGTGGAGCCGTCATCTAGCGTTATTTTATAGATTTCTTTTTGCTGTCCCGTAAGGCGAGGATGGCGCAGCCAGCGCACAGCTATTTTACCTCGATCATCCAGACAAAATACCGGGATGTCTTTGCCTTCTGCCGCTAATTGGGCAATGGGTACATGGCCACGACCATCAGCCACAGCCACCAGCGTATCGCCTGTGACGCAGGGATTGGTGCCAAATTCAGCCGCTTTGCGGCGGGCGGGCTTGTTCTCAATGGCCGCTTTGCGGTTGAAAATGCCCGGTTCGCCCCGTTCAGACTCCACCATGTCCAGCACAAAGCGGGTGATTTCTGCCTGGCTCAGCTCACGTGAAGGCCACACGGCCGAATTATTGGCATTCCAGCGCTGGCTGTTAGTCCGCCAGAAGTCTCCGTCCTTACAGTGGCGCATTTCCAGGTCGTCGTAATCAAATAGGGAGATCATCGCTGTACGCCGCACGCCGCCGGAAACGGCCGCATCCCCCACGGCACACATGATGTCATGGGCGTCGAGCGGCCGTAAAAAGCCACCCTGCCGCGACAAAATGCGGGCGCGGGCAAAATCGAGCATCTGGCGCAGCGGCTCCGGCCCCGAGGCGCGACCACCCTTCACCCGCAGCGGCGAGCCGATGGGGCGCACTTCGGAATAATCAAACTTCACATCTTCGCCCTTGAACCAGGTGGTCAGGCCGATGCGCACCGCTTCAGCCCAGCCTTCAGACGAGTCGCCGACGACGTGGGTGGCCGCTGGACTGCCGCTTTGCCGGGCAATGCGGGGGAACTGCTCCACATACTGCCGTTCTACGGAAAAACCAACGCCGCAGCCGCTCATGGAAATAATCAATGCCTCCACAAAGGAGTCGATGCTGTCTACCGGCATGTAGGAACAGTTGTAAATAGCGATATTGTTGCGCCGGGCGGCGGGACCGGCCATCGCCAGCAGGCGCATGGAGGGCATCACCTTCATGTTGAGGATGCCCTGGCGGATGCGCTCATACGTTTCGGCGGGCAGGCGGTATTCTGATAGTTCTTTTAGATATTCGGTGGCCCGGTTGACCGTCTCCACCCACGTCTCGCGGCGGCCAAGATCGTAATTGAAGCGGGAATATTTATCGTAGAACTGGAACTTTTGCAGCTGGGTGGGGAAGTAAGGGTCTGATTCAGCAAACGCTTCGCGTACTTCGGGGGGCACGGGACGTTTGGTGCGCATTTTGGCGTGTTCGGCGCGGTACAGGATGTAATGCTTGGCGGCTTCATACTCGCCGGCAGCTTGCAGCACCATCTCCACGATGTCCTGCACGCCTTCCACGGTCGGCAGATCATACTTGGCGGCCACTACGTTGACGACCTGGTGGGTGATGTCGTGGACCGGTGTTTTGGGTTCAACGTCCAGGCTGGCGAAACAGCGGGCCAGGGCATTTTCGATGAGTTCCATGTTGAAGGGGACGATACGGCCGTCTCGCTTCACAATACTTTGGGGAATGGCCACCTTAAAATAAATACTGCTGTCGTCTAAATGGGTGGACTTGCCATTTTTATTTTTACCGTTACTGCCATTGGTTTTGGTCAATACTTTTTCTTGCTTATTTTGCTGTTCAGCCATTGAGGTTCCATCTCCTTGTTTTGGATTTACTTCATCACTTTTGTGTTTTCCTGTAAAAGCGGAAAGTTTACAAAGATTGTTCGGATACAGGTTCCGCTTTTACTTGAGCAAATCAGTGCGAAGTCAACTCGTTTACATGAATAACTTTCCGTGATTTGCTCCAATGCGTGGGTTTGGGAAAAATTTAGTTTAATTCGGTTTTCGGGGAGACGGCCGCTTTTGGCACTACAAACGGCCGTCAGCGGCTTTCGAGCAGGCGGTCAATCTCCTTGCGAATCGACTCCAGGTCGTCAAAGCCCAGGTAGACCGTGGCGTAGCGAATGTACGCCACCTCGTCCAAATCCTTTAGCTTTTTGATGACCAGATCGCCTGCCATTTTGCTGGGAACTTCCGCCTTGCCCAACTGTTGCAGTTCCGCCTCCACCTCACCGGCGATGCGCTCAATGTCGGCGGCGGCCACCGGCCGCTTGGCGCAGGCCACCTTGATGCCACCCATCAGCTTGTCCCGCGAGAACTCTTCGCGGGTGCCGTCTTGCTTCACCAGCATCGGCGTCGCCAGAATGGGGCGCTCGTAGGAGCTGAACCGCTCTTTGCACTTATCGCACACCCGCCGCCGCCGCGTGCCGCCGCGAGTGTCGTGGCTGGTGTCGATAACGCGCGTTTTTTGATTATCACAGTATGGACATTTCACTCAGCGAGTCTCCCTTCAGACCGGAAAAAACCAGATATGGGACTGTACCAACGTTTTGCCGTGTCGCCGCCATATATGGGGGTTGACACTGCGAATCCCCCTAGATTTGGTACAATTGGCTGGCATTATAGCATACGGCCGTTGTCATAGCAAGCCAAAACAGGACCGGGTAACCTTAAAAAATTAAACGGTCGTTTATCTGCTGTTAAACGGCCGTTATCATGGAATTAGAACATCTGTGTGGGCTTAAAAAAGAGCCATTTCAGGCTGTTTTTGGCATCTTTTTTGGCGTGAAAATGGGGAGAAAAATTTAGGACTTCTGTACTATCAGCCTCCATAAAAAAAGACCGTCAAAGCCAAACTGCCTTGACGGTCTAAACAGCTAGAGGGGAAACTACGCCATTACTCTTTCTTTTTGCGCAGGAACGCCGGAATATCCAGATCGTTTACCTGGAAAGACGGCCGTTCCACCCGCTCTTCTCGCACCGGAGGTGCCACCGGCGGGGCCGTAACCCGGCTGCTGGTTTGCCGTGCCGGTTCCCGCTGCGGCAGGCGGCTTTCGGCGCGGGACATCTGCCGCATCATGGGCGCGCCATGCTCAAAACCCGTGGCAATCACCGTAATCCGTACTTCGTCGTCCATCGACTCATCAATGACCGCGCCAAAGATCATGTTCACGTCCGGGTGGGCCGTTTCGCGAATGATGGCCGCCGCCTGGTTGATCTCGTACAGGCTCAAATTGTTGCCGCCGGTAACGTTAAACAGGATGCCGCGCGCCCCGGCAATGGTCACGTCCAGCAGCTTGCTGGCCAGTGCCTCTTCCGCGGCCATGCGCGCCCGGTCTTCACCGGCGCCACGGCCCACGGCCATCAACGCCGCACCGCCCATCGACATGATCGTTTGCACGTCGGCAAAGTCCAGGTTGATCAGGCCGGGCACGGTGATCAGCTCGCTGATCCCCTGAATCCCCTGGCGCAGTACGTCGTCGGCCAGCTTAAAGGAATCCATGAGCGAAAGCCGGCGATCGGCCGTTTCCAGCAGCCGGTCATTGGGAATCACAATCAGCGTGTCCACATGCTCTTTAAGCTGCTCAATGCCCGTTTCCGCTGCCCGCATCCGCTGCGAGCCTTCAAAGCTGAACGGCTTTGTCACCACGCCAATGGTTAGCGCACCTTCCTCGCGGGCGACCTGGGCCACCAGCGGACTGGCCCCGGTGCCGGTGCCGCCGCCCATGCAGGCCGTCACAAACACCATGTCTGAGCCTTGCAGCAGTTCGTGCAGCTCTTCCACCGATTCTTCGGCCGCTTTGGTGCCAACCTCCGGCTTGCCGCCGGAGCCCAGCCCGCGCGTGGTGCGTTCGCCAATGGCCACCCGCTGCCGCGCCTGGCTGGCCATCAGCGCCTGCTGGTCGGTGTTGATGGCAATGAAATCAACCCCGGCAATATTCTCGGCGATCATGCGGTTGACGGCATTGCTGCCACCCCCGCCGACGCCGATCACGCGAATGAGCGCGTTTCCTTCTGTTTCTGGCATTCTTTGAATTTTTGCAGTTTTTGTGTTCATGTTTTTACCCCTCTAAATGTTTCAACTATCCTCTAAATTTTTTATGCTCAAGACCCGAAGGGTTTTTCACTCGAATATTCAGAATAATCGAGGTTAAACCCTTCGGGTCTGGTGTCCATTTAACCTGGCAATAATGCCTTCAATATCGATCCCATCTTCCGGCCCCATTCCCGGTTGTGGGTGCGGGGCTGGTAAATTTGATTATCGCTCATGGCCCAGTGCAGCAGGCCGACGCTGGTGGCGAAGGCCGGCGAATGCAGCCGGTCCACCATGCCTACCAGATTTTGCGGCTGGGCCACGCGGGCCGGTACATTCAGCACCCGTTCGGCCACCTCGGTGATGCCGCGCAGCTGGGCGCTGCCGCCGGTGAGGACGATGCCTGCCGGCAGCAGGCCGTCGTAGCCGGAGCGCTGCACGTCTTCCAAAATGTGCTGGAAAATCTCTTCCACGCGGGCCTCGATGACGTGGGCCAAATCCTGCCGTCCAACCTGAATTTTCTCGCCGCCAAACGGTTCCACCGTGAAAACCGTATTGGGGTCAATTTTGTCGGGACGGCAGTCGCCGAACTGGATTTTGACCTGCTCCGCCACTTCGTACGGGGCACGCAGGCCAATGGCAATGTCGTTGCTGATGTGGTAGCCGCCGATGGCAAACACCTGCGTGTGCCACACCTTGCCCTGCATGTAGAGGGCAATGTCGGTCGTCCCGCCGCCAATGTCAGCCACAATGACGCCCATTTCGCGCTCGTTGGGGTCCAGCACCGCTTCGCCGGAAGCCAGGGCGTTCAGGACAAACTCGTTGGTGTTGATGCCCACGTTGGCGGCGCAGCTGGTGAGGTTTTGCAGGGCCGGGCGTGCGGCCGTTACGATATGGGTCTCCACTTCCAGCCGGAAGCCGTGCATCCCAATCGGGTTGCGCACGCCGTCGTGCTCATCAATGGTGTAGCTGCGCGGGATGAGATGGACAATCTGGCGGTTGGGCGGCACGGGAATGGCCTGGGCCACATCCAGGGCGCGTTCAATATCGGCCACGCCGACGCCTGCATCGTTACGGCCGATTGCCACAATGCCCTTGTTGTTGGTGGAGCTGATGTGCTCGCCGGCCATGCTGATGATCGCCTGGGAAAGATCGTAGCCGGAGGTTTGCTCTGCCTGCTCCACAGCTTGCGCCAGGGCCAGCGAAGCCTCGCTGACGTCGATGACCATGCCTTTGCGCATGCCGCGCGCCGGAGCCAGCCCCAGCCCGATGATTTGCAGGCGGCCTTCGCGCACCTCACCGACCAGAGCACAAACCTTGGTTGTGCCAATGTCCAGTCCAAAAATAATGTCTGCCATGTGCCAATACCCTCTTTTTCGGAAATGTCGCTGCGCGACCACTTCGTGTACGGTAATCGGTGGTCGGTAATCGGTTTGCTGTTTACCGATTACGGATAACCGTTCACCGATTACCGGAGATTTTTGTGCGACCTCTAATCTCCAGTCTGTTTTACTGCGCCAGGTAGTACGGTTTTTCCTGGTTGCTTACGCTGACGTACTGCGGGGTTAGCCCCTGCGCCAGCAGTTCATCTACGATGGTTTCATACACCACAAGCTTTTGCGGCATGTCGGTGCCGGTGCCGAAGAAGACGCGCCAGCCACGGCCGTCTTGATAACTTAATCCGCTTGACGGCCGATAAAAAAGCCGGTCGATGTTGGGCCGCAGCTCCTTAAGCTGAAGCGCCCCGGCCAAAACGTCGCGCGGCACAAAGCGGATGTGTGGATTACTGGTTTCCACAACCGGTTCCTCGCCGTTTGCCTCATCCGCTGTTTCTGTTTCGCTGGGCGCGGCATTGGTTGTTTCTATTTCAGATTGAATCATGAGCAGACCCAACGACTGTGAGCGAGCCGGAATGAGACGGCCGTTCCGCGTCACCCAAAATTGATTGCTGCCTTCCACCCAAATGGCAATCGGCGAATCTTCGGTGACGTTGATTTGCACCTGGTTGGGCCAGCCCAGCGTGACCGTGGCCGAAATGATGCCTGGCACGTTGTCCATAATTTGCTGCGCCGCCGCGCCCGGATCGGCGGCAAAGACGTGCGATCCGGCCAGAGTGCTGGCCTGCACCACCTCCGTGGCCGGCACCGAAATCACACCTTCTACCGGGATGGCCGTCAGGTAAAATCGTTCGTCCAGGCCGATGAGCGTCATGGCATAAATAGAAAGGGCCAACACGCCCAGGCTAAGCCAGCGGGCCGACAGCAAAATCTGGCGCAGGCTGGCTAGCGGCAGCCGCGCCCGCGCCCGGTTGCGGCTGCGACGACGACGGGCATTCTTCGGCACGCGCAAACGAGGCATCGATACGGCCGAATCCATCCGCCGCATCTTGGGCTGTTTGCGTAAGCGTCGTTGCTGTGTTTGTCGTCGTTTCATAATTTGCACCGAGATTGGTCCAATCTGCAAGATTGGACCAATCTGTACTTATTCATATGTTTTCTTCAACTGTTCTTTCTCTTCATGCCGCTCAATGGCCAAATTAATCAATTTGTCCAGCAGTTGGCTGTAGGGCAGGCCGCTGGCTTCCCACAGCTTGGGATACATGGAGATGCGGGTGAAGCCGGGAATGGTGTTGATTTCGTTGAGAAAGAGACGGCCGTTTTCCACATCCAACAACAGATCCACCCGGCCCAAACCGGCACAATCAATCGCCTTGTACGCCTGTACCGCCAGGCGGCGCACTTCGTCGCTCTGCGCCTCGGTTAAATCGGCCGGAATGATCAGTTCCGAATCGTCGCTGACGTATTTGGCCACGTAGTCGTAAAATTCGCGGCGGGGGCGCACCTCGCCCACCACGCTGGCCACGGGATCGTTGTTGCCCAACACGGAAACTTCCAGCTCGCGCACGTTGGCGCCTTGCTCCACCACAATGCGGCGGTCGTAGCCGGCGGACTCATCCAGCCCGGCGCGCAGCTCATCCCGGTTGTTGCATTTGCTGATGCCCACGCTGGAACCTAAGTTGGCCGGCTTGGTAAAGACCGGGTAAACCAGAATCGCTTCAATTTCGGCAATGACGTCATACGGCCGTTTGCGCCACTCGTTACTTTGCACCAGCAGCCAGGGCAAAACGGGCAGCCCGTTGGCCATCATCACGTGCTTGAAGATCGCTTTGTCCATGCCCACGGCCGAACCGACCACACCCGCGCCCACGTAGGGCAGGTTGGCCAGCTCCAGCAGCCCCTGCACCGTGCCGTCTTCGCCATATGGTCCGTGCAGCACGGGGAAAATGACGTCGAGCTGGGAAACGGCCGTTAACCCTACGCGCTCACCCTCGTCCAGCTGCATCAACCCCGTCGCTTTGGGATCGGGTAGCAAGGTGGCGTGATGGCTGGCAGTCTTGCCTTCGGTCAGCGTGCCCACCACATCACCGGTGAGCCAACGGCCGTTTTTGTCGATGCCGATTGGGATCACCTCGTACTTGTTCGGGTTCAAGGCGCGCATCACCGACTGCGCCGAATTGAGCGACACCTCATGCTCACCCGACCGCCCGCCGAAAATAACACCGACCCGTAACTTATCTTTGCCGTTCTTTGTCATAAAAATCTGTGAATTGTGAATGGCTTTTTACCATTAACAATTAACCATTTACCATTAACAATTATTCAAAGTTCCAATCACCAACCAGTTCCACTTCCAAATCCAGCTCTACGCCAAACTGCTCGCGCACGCTGTTCCATGCTTCGGCAATGAGGGCGCGAATATCTTCGGCCGTAGCCTCGCCTTCGTTCACAAAAAAGTTGGCGTGTTTTTCCGAAATGTGCGCCCCGCCGACGCGAAATCCTTTCAGGCCGGCGGCCTCTATCAAATAGCCCGCATAATAGTTTTCGGGATTTTTAAACATGGAGCCGACCGTGGCGCCGCCCGGCTGGGTTTGCTTGCGATGGGCGGTGAAGCCATCAGCCCGGGCCATGAGCACGTCCACCGGCTCCGGCGTGAGCTCCAGCTCGGCGCTGAGCACCACGCGGCGGGATAGCTCGCGGCCCTGTTCTTGCTTGAGCACGCTGTCGCGATAGCCGTAATTCATCTCATTGTTGCTGTAGATGCGCTGGCCGCGCCCCGGTTCCCAGATAACGGCCGCACGCAAATTGTTGTTCATGTCCGAGCCGTGCGCGCCAGAGTTGCCCACCACTGCGCCACCGACGGTGCCGGGGACGCCAATGGCCCATTCCAGGCCGCCCAGCCCTTTGCCGATGCACTGCCGCGCCAGCGACGAGAGGTTCATGCCTGACTCCACGGTGCAAATAACGCTGGCTCCGGTGTGGCGGAAGTTAATCGCCCGCGCCTTATTCATGATCACCAGGCCACTGACGCCCAGTTCAGAGACGAGAATGTTGGAGCCACCGCCCAGCAGCGTGTAGGGGACCCGTTTTTCGTAGGCGATGGTGACGGCCGTTTCCAATTCAGCCGCCGTATTCACCACCAAAAATAGCTGAGCCGGTCCGCCCACGCGGGCCGACGTATACCGCGCCAGCGGCTCATCCAGCTTCAGCCGGTCGCCAAACGCTGCCTGTAACTCCTGTATGGTCGATACCCGAATTGAAGTTCTCACGTTCATGCATCACTCCATAGTTGAATGCCCGTATAAATTTGCTGGGCTACCTTGTTGCTGTCACCCGCGCCCAACGTTACGACCACGTCGTGCGGCCGTACCCGGTCCAAAATATATTGCGCCGCGTCGTCCAGGTCGGGGATGTGGACCGCTGCCGGGTGCTTCATCACTTCCAGGACTGCGGCCGTATCCACGCCCAACGAATCTTTTTCCCGGCTGCGGTAAATATCCAATGCCACCACCCGGTCCGCTTCGGCGAAGCAGGTGGCAAACTTGTCCAGCAGCAGCCTGGTGCGGCTGAAGGTGTGCGGCTGCCACACCGCCCAAATACGCCGTCCGGGGTAGCGCTGCCGCGCCGCTTTCAACGTCACTTCAATCTCGGTGGGGTGGTGGGCGTAATCGTCAATAATGGTGACGCTGGCCACCTCGCCAATTGTCTCAAAGCGGCGGTTGACCCCGCTAAAGCTGCCCAGCGCGGCGCGAATGACGTTGAAATCAATGCCCAGATCGCCGGCCACGATGATGGCTGCCAGGGCGTTGAGCACGTTATGTTCGCCCGGCAGGCGCAGGCGGGCCAGGCCAATCATCTGCCCTTCGGTTTCCACCAGAAAGTCGGTGCCGCCCAGCTGGTTAGAGCGCAAATCGAGCGCCAGGTAGTCGGCGTCGGGCTGTTGGCCTTCGGCCACGCCGATGGCGTAGGTGCTGACCTGCACGCCGGACAGTTCCAGGTTTTCAATGAGCACGGCCGTTTCCGGGTCGGTGGCGCAGGCGACCAGATGACCACCTTCAGGCAACAGCCCGGCAAATTGGGCAAAGGCCGCCTGGTAGCTGGCTTCATCGGGGAAAATGTCCGGATGATCGTGCTCGATGTTAAGGATGATGGCCACCTCCGGCTTGAGGCCGAGGAACATGTTGTCGTACTCGTCGGCTTCTACCACGAAATAGTCGCCTTCACCGAAACGGCCGTTGCTGCCCAAGGATGGCAAAACACCTCCCACGATCACCGTCGGGTCTAAATCCGCTTCCATCAGGATGTGGGCGATCATGCCGGTAGTGGTTGTTTTGCCATGCGTTCCGGCCACGGCAATGCCAATCCGGTCGGCCATGAGGTGGCCCAAAAATTCGGACCGCTTCATCACCGGAATGTTGGCTTCACGAGCGGCTTTCAGCTCGGGATTGTTTTCAGGAATGGCGGAGGAAATCACCAGCAAATTGGCTCCGGCAATGTTGGCTGCGTCATGCCCCTGGTAAATGGTGGCCCCGGCTTCTTGGAGAGCGGCCGTAATCTCATTGGCCTGCTGGTCCGAGCCGGAGATGGTGAAGCCGCGCCCCAACAGCACCCTGGCAATCGCCGAGATGCCGGCCCCGCCGATGCCGATCAGATGAATGTGCATATTTGGCTGCAAAGTGAATGGTTGGTCACTCATCTCTAAAAACAAATCCTGAATCACAACAGTTCTCACTTGTCATTCCCGCGAAAGCGGGAATCCACTCAGATACAAGAAATGGATACCCGCCTGCGCGGGTATGACAGGCTGCGGGACAAAATTGTAATTTTGTCCTGCTAAATCATCACAATAATCACAAACAAAAAGACGATCACCACCAAAAACGGTAAATAAGGCGACAGCAGCGGCAGCGGCAGGCGGCTCATTAATGAATCCAAACCGGCCGTTACATCGGGGCGAATCAATACGGAAAAGTCAAACGGATACGGTTCACCCGGTGGAAGCCGAAGCCAGCCGCCGCCAGGTTGAACGCGATACTCTAAAAATGACCAGAGCGATCCAATGATTAAATAGCCGTTCAGCGCACCAATGATCAATCCCAGCAGTTTGTCCTGAAAATTGTCTCGCACCCGCAGCCTTTCTCCCAGACGGGTACCGGCAAGCGCTGGCCCTTGATAACTAAAGAAGGCAACTATCAGATGCAAAAACGCCAGGTAGTAAAATCTTTGTCGCTCTGCCGGGACTGCACCCCCGGTTGGGGCAAAGCCCAGCAGCAAGCTGCCAAACTGGTTGATGGCAAACAAGGAAAGAATTAAGCCGGAGGTGGCGATCACTTCTCGTGTCCAGCCCCGCAGGGAACCAATGATGGCAAAAAATAGAATCATCAACCAAAAAAGCGTGCCCAAACTTAACATCTTCTCACTCCTGAAATAAACCTCCCGCAGGTTCCATAAAGGACCATTGCTTGGGAGTAAACCTGCGGGAGGTTGGGTCTCATGAGGCCTCCCGATTGCTTTTGGCCACGGCTTCGATCAAGGTGGCCAAATTGTCTGCCCCGTTGGGAACGTCCAGGGCGCGGGCCGCCTGGCTCATTTGGGCCAGTTTGCCGGGGTCTGCCATTAACGTTTGGATGGTTGGCAGCAGTCGTTTGTCTAACGTTTCGTCGGTGAGCTGTACGGCCGTACCCCTTTCACACAAATAATCGGCATTCACCTTCTGGTAACGCCAGGCCCAGGCCAGCGGCACCAAAATGGACGGCAGGCCGAAGGCGGGCATCTCACCCAACATGCTGGCCCCGGCGCGGGCCACCACCAAATCGGCGGCGCGGAAGGCGTGCCCCATTTCCTCGTGCAGATACGGATACGGCCGATAAAATTCGCGCACTGCTTTAGGCAGCTTCTTGGCGTTTTTGTCTACCTCGTCCCAGGTAAACGTGCCGCTA
The DNA here is from genome assembly GCA_937967805.1 of uncultured Anaerolineaceae bacterium. The sequence continues at coordinate 3,257 of CALBTC010000031.1, read as the reverse complement.
ATATGAATCACCTGCATCGTTTCTAGCAGATCTGGCAAAATGCACATTAGAGCTCGATTGATCGCCTGTGCGCCGCGGCTGCCGCCAAAAACCAGCAGGGTGGGGCGCTCCGGTTGTAAATCAAATGCGGCCAGCGCTTCTTCCCGGCTCAAATTTGCCTTTTGGCGCAGCTCTGGCCGCACAGGATAACCCGTTATCACCAGCTTGTCGGCCGGCACAAATTGGGCTGAGCCCTCGGTGGTGGCCCCCACTTTTTCGGCGTAGCGCAGCGAAAATTTAATCGACTGCCCCGGTTCCACGTCGGGCAAATAGATGGCGATAGGCACGCCCAACCAGCGGCAGGCCAGGGTGAAGGGAAACGCCATGTAGCCGCCGGTCATAAACATCACGTCAGGGCGGAAGCGGCGCACCAGCCGCAGCGCCTTGCCGATGCTGAGCAGCAGCTTGCTGCCGTTGATCAGCTTACGGTGCAGGGGCACGCCGGCAATGGCGCCACCGGCGATGGTTTCCAGCCGTATGCCTGCTCTGGGGACTAACGTTTGTTCCATTTCACCCTTTGTGCCTACCCACAAAAAATTTTCGGTGGGTAAGCCTTTATTGCGTAATGCGGTAACGGTTGCCAGGGCGGGGTAAATACCACCGCCGGTGCCGCCGGCGCAAATGAGTACACGCATTGTCAGAACCTGTCTGTGGCCGACGGCCGTCTGCTCCGCCGGATGTTGCTTCTGGTTTGCCGCCGCTGCCGTATGTCGCTGGTTTGCGGCCGTTTTTGCAGCGCCGAGTCCCGCGAGATGTTGAGCAAAATCCCGACACCGACCATGGTGATGGCCAGCGAGGTACCCCCATAGCTTAAAAATGGCAGCGGAATGCCGGTAAAGGGGATGATGGCCGTAATTACGGCAATATTGATAAATGCCTGGAAGATAATCCAGCAGGTGATGCCCATGGCCAGCAAAAAGCCGAAGCCGTCTCGGGCGCGTACGGCCGTGCGCAGCCCGCGCCACACCAACATACCCAGCAAACCCACCACCAGCAGCGTGCCTGCCAGACCCAATTCCTCACCCAAAATGGCAAAGACGCCGTCCGTGTGAGCAAACGGCAGCGGGCCAAACTTCTGCGTGCTTTCACCCAGCCCCACGCCAAAAATGCCGCCGCGCCCCAGGGCAATCAGCGACTGCTGCACGTGCCAGCTCGCCTGGTTGGGGTCAGACAGCGCCTGGGTGTAAGCATCCACACGGGCCTGGGCATGGGGCAGCGTGTTGATCAAAATCAGGAAGACCGTGCCGCCCAGCAGCCCGGCCACGGCAAACTGCCGCCAATCGGCCCCGGCCACAAAAAAGAGCGTGAAGCTGACCAGAGCAATGAGTCCGGCGGTGCTCAGGTCCGGCTGGCGCACAATCAAGGCGCAAACCACGCCAACGATCACCGAAAACGGCAGCAGTCCGTAGGTAAGCAGCTTGATGCGGTCGCCTTTGCTGGAGAGCCAGTGGGCGATGTAAATAATCATGGCCAGCTTGGCAATCTCCGACGGCTGGTACGAATCGTTGTACAAACCGCGCTGCGCACCCAGGTCCGAGGCGGTGGTGAAGAAGAGCACAAACAACAGCCCTACCAGCGTGAGACCCAAAAAGGGCACCGAAAAGCGGCGCAGGATGTGGTAATCAAACTGCATCACGCCCACCATAGCCACAACTCCCAGACCCAGCGCCAGGAACTGCCGCCGGAAGTAGTAGGTAGCATCGTCCTGAAAGCGCAGGCCGTAATCAAACGTGGTGCTGTAGACCATGAGCATCCCCAGCACCAGCAGTCCGGCAATGGCCAACAGCAGCCAGTAGTCAAACCGGAAGCGCAAGACCGGATTGACGCGATTGCTTCTTTTACGGACGATGTTGACTGTTGTCATAGAAAAATCCTGTCGAGCAAGATTGGTCCACTCTTGGAGAATGGACCAATCTAACTATTGCTTACAACTCATTCACCAACTGCCGGAACAACTCACCGCGTTCCTCAAAATCCTTAAAGGCGTCGTAGCTGGTGCCACCGGGGGAAAGGAGGACGATGTCGCCAGAAACGGCCGTTCCCGCCGCCCATTCCACCGCTTCCGCCACTGTACTCACCTGCTTGAAGTCAGGATGATTGTGATCGGCCAGCTTTTCCGCCAGCATGTCGGCCAGATCGCCAAACAGGATGACCGATTTCACCCGCTGCGTCACTTTTTCAGCCCAGGCATCCCATGCCATCGCTTTGTCCCGGCCCCCGGCCAGCAAAACGATAGGTTCGCTGAAAGCGTTGAGCGCCGCCATTGCCCGTTCCGGGGCGGTGGCGATGGAGTCGTTGATCCACTGCACGCCGCGCCGGGTGCGCACCAGTTCCAATCGGTGCTCTACGCCGGTGAAGGTGCGAATCGCCTGGGCAATGGCCTCGGTGGGGATACCGGCCGAGTCAGCCAGGGTGGTGGCGGCCAGGACATTGAGCAAATTGTGACGGCCGCGCAGCTGCACATCTTCAACCCGGCAAACCGTTTTCTCGGCCCCGTTGCGGATGAGGATACGGCCGTCTTGCACAAACGCCCCGTCTGTTACCTCATTCATTAAACTAAACAGCCGCAGCTTGCCACGCACAATGGCGCTAAGCGCCAGCGAGCCGGGATCGTCGGCGCACAAAACAGAAATGTCGTCGGCCGTCTGGTGGCGCAGGATGTTGGCTTTGGCGTTGGTGTATGCCTTCATCGTTTTGTGCCGGTCCAGATGGTTGGGTGTGATGTTGAGCACGGTGGCGATGTGCGGGCTGCGGTCCCAAATTTCTAGCTGGAAGCTGGACAGCTCCTGCACCACCACATCATCCGGTTCCATTTTGTGCAGATCGGCGATGAGCGGCCGGCCAATGTTGCCGCCGACCCAGGTACGCCGCCCGGCCACCTGGCTCATCACGCCGGTTAATGCCGTGGTGGTGGTTTTGCCTGCCGAACCGGTGATGCCGATAACGGCCGTTGGCGTCCGCTTCGTAAATTCCAAAGAATCATTGGTGATCGGCACGCCTTTGGCCTGGGCTGCCTGCACCAGCGGTGCTTCCAGCGACACCCCGCCGCTCACGGCCAAAACGTCTGTCTCGTCTATAAGTTCCATAGGATGTTCTCCCAAAACATACCGGATATCCAGGTCGCTCAACTCGTCCAGCATATCCTGTAATTTTTCCGGCGGCCGCAAATCAGTAATCGTCACTTTTGCGCCCACCTCAACGGCAAATCGGGCCAATGC
>CALBTC010000030.1 GCA_937967805.1 uncultured Anaerolineaceae bacterium | reverse complement strand
GCCTCAGCCTGAAATTTCATTCAGAGAAGCGGTGGCCGTTATTTGAAAGGTATTGATCTTAGCGTCCTGACATGACATGAAGTTAATTACAATAATTTATTTTGAGATGACTTATGGTACAAGAACCCGAAAGTCAAGCGTTTTCCGTTGACTTCACCGGCCTGCCTGTAGAGGAAGTAATTATTTTGTTACAAGAGATCGGCCTGCTGCTTTTAAAGGCCGCCTTGCAGCAAGAACGGCCGCAGCTCTACAGCTTCTTCACGACCGATCGGGCCGATTTGCTTGTCCGGCCGCGCATCGAGCGCGGAGCGGATGCCCAATTTGAGCAAATAATACAAACGGCCGTGCGCAATCAAACACCCATGCCAATCTGGCGCACACAGGTTGTTGCCCAAATAGAAGACCAATTGGGCATCCTAACGGAAAACCGACTCCCACCCGACTTCTGGTATTTGATCGGTTATCGCGCCTGGGGTGACCCTCATTTCAGGCGAACGGTTAGCGATTTGATCGAGACGGAACTGCGCCAACGAACCCTTTTCGCCCTGGGCGAGTTTCCAACAATGATCCTATCGCCGCACGCATTTTGGTTATTGATCGCCCTGACCGACATCTACCTTCCCCCAGAACCACCTGAGGGCAAAAAAGGATGGCTGCGCCGCCTCTGGGAAAAATTTCAGCGGCTGCTGCTTAAAGGGTATCGTTTTCGCGTGGCAACGGTGCTGCGGCCGGAGAAGTCACACATTGTCCGGGCAATAAGCGTGTTGAGAAGTGAAGGCGAAAAACACGGTTTGCAAACCGATTGGGCTACCGTTTGGGACCAATGGCTGCTGCTTGAGGCCTGGCAACGGTGGCAAAGCCAGGAATGTTCAGACACATTAAAACAAACCATGCACAGTTTACCCCTCAGTAAAAAATATCTTCAGTCGCCGGAAGCTGAACAAGCAGCGGCCCAAAAATCTAAGACAACCCCCATTGCTATTGCAAAACGCAGCTGGGAAGATGACGTACCCACCTGGTTCCGCACCTGGAGCCAGGTGTCAAGCAAAAAATAAACAGGAAGGCTTATGGAAACCTATCGCGTATTTGAACCCAACATTGTTAAAGAGTTAGCCAGAAAACATCAGCACACATTTAAGGCGCTGGGCGAAATTGAGGCGGCGCTGAACGGCCGTTTCTCAGACATGAAAGAACCGGTACACGCCCTTATCCTGGCCGTAGCCAGTGGTGAACCTTTGCTTTTTGTTGGCCCACCCGGCACGGCCAAATCGCGCTTAATTCGCGTTTTTTGCGACCTTGCAGATTTAATTGACCTGGAAAAATTACAGAACGGGGCAAATGGTGACGAGAGCAGCGATTACTTTGAATACCTGTTAACGCCATTTACAGAGCCGGGTGAATTATTTGGCTATTACGATATCGTCGAAAAGGAAAATATAAGGCACCTTGAGCGCAAGGAAAATGGCATGATGCAGCAAGCAAAAGTTGTTTATCTCGACGAAGTATTTAATGGGTCAAGCGCAATCCTTAACTCCATACTCGCTTTTGTCAATGAACGCGTTTTTCATGATCGAGGCCAACGCAAAGAGGTTGCGCTGCAAGTATTATTTGGGGCCACCAACGATGTGCCGCAAACCAGCGAGTTACGGGCTATTTATGACCGGTTCCTGCTGCGCTGCGAAGTGAATAACGCCAAAGAAAACAAGCAAGAGATCAAATCCTTATTAGAAAAAGGGTGGCAAGAAACATATAGTGTTCACGCCAGAAAACCCCATCCCGGTTTACTCGATGATTTGAAAAGGTTAAGAGATGATTTAAAGCAAGAAACCACCAAGGCGCGTCTCAAAGTCAACATGGATGATAAATTCTTAGGCAAGCTAACACAGCGTGTCGCCTATATCCGCGAAATGGGCTTGTCTGATATGTCCAATCGACGCCTGGTAAAGATGCTCAATGTGATGCTGATTCATGCGATGTATACGGCCGTTAACAACAATCAGCTAAACCAGGAAATAACCTTTAATGATGAGCAGCTAAACCTCTTACGCTTTGCCCAAGACAAACGTGACGATCTGGTTGAGCAGTCGCTTGGGTACCAGGATGCTGAACAATCATGATCGCCAATCGCTCATTTCAAACCAGGTTAGTTAAAAGAAAAGATTGGACTCATTGGGTAGCAGAGCTACCCTCAGACGCTGCTGCGGTAAATGCCTCGCCCGAAAATAAAATCGGCGTGGCGATCATTTCCAGTTTGCACAACCGGCACATTGGCATCACGCCGCAGTTGGCCCAGAAATTAGCAAAAACTTTGGTTAAATCGGCACGTTTAGAAGATTATCCCGAACCATGGTCGCACGTGACGCATCGCTTATACAACGCCTTACTGGAACTGTACGACCTATCCGATGATCAAACCTATTCGCTTGACCAAAAACAAATTTTATTGCGGCTGCAAGCGTCTCCCAGCTACGTTATTTTTCGCCTGGCGGCACCCTTAATTAACGATGCTTGTGCGCAGGTTGGCCACTCTTACCTGTTTTGTGAGGATGACGATCCTGAGATTGAAGATGTATCCCCAGAAGAATACGACGTTTATGCAACCAATTTAGAAAGGGCAATTATTCGGCTGGCACAAGACAACCAAAGTGAAAAACAGAATCTTTTCTGGCAAGAGCGGGCCATGATGCTTAGCAGCCTGACACAAAATCGCCCAAAAACATTATTGCAAACAACCCATTCAGACACAACAGCCGGTCACTGGACCTTGCCCAAGGCCAACCCGCCTGACTTCGGGTTATTTATGCGTCTAAGGCCGGAGGTGAACAACAGAGACGAGCAGTCGACGCGCCATTTTCAATTATGGTCACAGCCGCAGCTGCGGGAGAAACGCCTGTTTGATGCCGGCGTAGATGGTGTTTACGTTACCCGGCGGGCAGAAGACCTGCATCGTATGTTGGTCAGCGAGATGCTGCAGCCCGACCTTGTACAACTGGATCGCATGGTGAACAGTGGCTATTGGGCCACGAAGCGCCCGCCCAAACCGATTCGTCTCCGTGATATGCTCATTGTTGGCTTGTCCCCAGGCGCGGTTTCGCTACAGCCCAGCGGCATCTTTGTAAAAACCTGCTGGTTTGAATTTTTGATGCATTTTAGCCGCTTATTGCAGCTAAACAATCTGCATAACAGCGAACTGCGCTGGGTTGAAGGCGATAGATACGGCCGTAGTCACATAAAATCATTATTGATGAAGGAAATCTCTGACATTTCATTAGCCACGAATGATGAGAATTCCCAAACCTACCGCCACAATTTCTTGATGAAATTAGGCTGGCTGCCTTCTTACCTGGATAAACATGCTTATTTTGATGGGCAACCACAGGAAAACGTACAAAAGTGGGTCGAGGAGGTGTGGTCAAGCCAGAAAGAAAACGTGCATTGGGAGAAGCAAAAACCCAGCAGCAGCTACCGGCGCACCAAACCGTTTCTGGACCAACAAGAAACGTTCACCCAAAAGCAGTGGCAGTTAGATCAATTCAACTTCATTCATGCCATGCTTTTTTTGCCGGCAGCGCTTTTGCCGCAAAAGATAGACGAAGGCATCGTCGATGATTCTCATATTCAGTTTCGTAAACTATTGGATTTACAGCGAATGGGTCGAGCCAGTTTGAGTATTACCTGGGTGCCAGATAAGGTCAATGAGACGGAGTGGCATTTCTCCGGATTTAACCGCAGGAACACGCCTTTGTCTTATGCCGCAGTCGATCTCAACAAGATCGCCGGTAATCTCATAGATACGTGGCTCATGAACATAACAAGGGAGATGAAACGTGGCTAATCCTTATATTTTGCTGCCCCATTTTGAGCCGTCAACAGCCCTGCGGTTTATTGCTGCTATAGCCAAAAATAAAGAACACAACCACATTTTGTCTAAGGTAAAGGTTCAGATTGAAGCAGCAGATATTCCAATTCCAGGACACATGCCTGCGGTCTCAATCTGCCTTGAAGACCAACGCGGGCAAAGCAAGAATCGCCAATGGCAGAATGCTTATGCGCTTGTGGAAGAGATTTACAATAAAATTACCAACGGCACGCCATCCAGAACCAACAAGGATGATGCTTACCAACCAGTGGCCGATGCCCTGCCCAATCTGCTCATCAAGAGTCACGTTCCTGATGATCCCAGCCGGCTGCGAAGCGCCCGACACAATGCAAAGCAGAAGCTTCTCATCACCCCAGGCATATCGGCGACGAAGTATGTGAGCTTACTGCGTTACGCGACCTCTTTTAAGGTAGCTGCGGCCAAAACCGATGCTGACGCTTATACCCTGTATTTTCTGGTCGATGACGTAGCTCGCTTTTCCGCGTTCCAGAGTGCAGTTAATGGCGGTTTATTTGCTGAGGATTTACAGCTAGATTGTTATATCAGTGAACAGGAGGGGCATGAACGATACTTATTCTTGCCGGGGGATATTCATCCTAAACAAAAAGCGCTGGATCATTTTTGCGATATTTTGCTTACCGTGCCCGGCCTGTTTGGCATTCAAGAGGGGGCTGAAATTGGGAAGGTGATTGCGGCCGTTTCCCTACCACCATCCGACAAACCTGAGAGCAAAGCACAGTTATTTTTTACAGCCCATCTGTCGTTTAGCAGCGAGGGGCTGACGACGCCTTCCACAACAAAAATACGCAGCTTTGACATTGTCTCCCTCAACAACAATCCAGACGCTTTACAACAACTGCAAAATGAAATTCGGCAGTTAGACCCACAAATTGGCTACCGGCTCAGGCTGCGCAAAACGCGGTACCGTCGGCCAAATGAAAATGAGCATAAACGGTTGACACTTGCCCAAATTGAAATTAATGAACGAATAGCGGAATTGACCAGTTTAGGCACGCCCCGCCCTATGCTGTTCCGCTTTTCGCAAGATCAGCTGCCGGTATTGGCTGACGTGCTGCGCAGCTATCCGGTTCAAGAATTAGCCCGCTTGCGCTATGCTTTTCAAGGTACAACGGATCGTTTTTCAGAAGGGGTCCATTATTTAATAGTAAACCCTGACGTGGTGATGGTCGAACTTGATCCACTTATTTATTGGGATACCTATGGCGTCCAACTCATGCGTTTCTGGCTTGATCCCCATTGGGCCAGATTCTACAGGCGGAACGAAAACAAGGCTTTTGTATTTGTACCGCATGGTATGACGCTTTACCCCACCATGCATAGTTGGGGAGCCACCACAATGGATGCTTACCTGCGTGACATTTTGGGTGAGAAATATCATGGAGGATCTGGGGTGAGCACCCTACCCAATGCGCCTCTTTACCTGTTTGATGGAGATGCAAAATCCGACAGCGAATTATATCTAACAATCTTAGACCGCAACCAGTTCGCACCCCTGGACAGCGTGCGAATTGGCTGGCTAAATGATAATTTGAGCTTGCTGGATGCCGTGGGGGTAGACAGCTTTATAGAGCAGATGGCTGATCACACCAAACAGCAGCGTATTGCCGAAAGTGTGCGAGAGGCGACACAAGGAGCAGAAACTAAGTTTGAAAAGATAGCCACGCAAATTAACAAAACAATGGTCCAAATTACAAACGATTTGACAACATGCCTCACGACAGAATTAAAGCGAATTGTCGATGAAACTGAGGACCTCACGCAAAAGGCACAGGCGCTGCAAAGACGGGTAGAAGAATTGGAATCTTTGCACCAGGAGATGACAACATTGGCGAATAAAACTAACAGAAAGGTAGCGCAAGTTGAAAACAAAATACCTGAAGTGGCGCAGCAAACCGAAAATTTAACCAGCAGAGTAGAACGGGTCATTGATGAAACCGAACGTCAGCGGCTGCACCTGCAAGCAAACACGGAACAGGCCGTGGAAGTTCTAAAACAAACACAATTTACTTTAAAGGCTAAGTTAGCAGAATTAAGGATGTATATGTAATGGATGAGTGGAAGAAGCCTTACCAAACTCAGTTAGAGCTTGTCAGGCAAACTGCAGAAACGGCCGAAAACGCCGTCGCGACCGCGGAAAAAGAAGCAGCCACCTGGCCGGAGACGCGGGAAAAGATCAACACGATTGTTCTAAAAAAATTACAGGAATGGTTAGAAATAATGGCCTCTTTTATGCGCCCGATTGATTTACGGCCGTTATACCGTGAACGAAGACGATTGAATACGTACCACGGGATTACCTGGTACCATCCCTGGGCCCTGCGGGTACGGCTGCGCAATAGTTGGCTTCGGCTGCAAATTTTACTGCTGAGACTGTGGGCCATCCGTAAGCAGATTGCCCTGTTTTTGCTGTTCCTTCTTGCCATTTGGCTCCTTTTTTGGCTGGAGGCAAATTGGGAGATAGTTTGGCAAACTGTTCAATCCCTCTGGTAGAAAAAAATATGAATTTACGCTCTCCTTTTCTGGTAAAAATGCCGCCAACAAATGGTCGTATCGCAGCCCGCGTGGGACGGGTGAGTCTGCGGCTGATGATTGGTGGCCCTTTGATTTTGCTGTTGATTGTGCTGGTTACGGCCGTTCGCCAGGAATGGCTGCCCAAAGCTGCACCGTGGCTGCTGCTCTACAACATCCACGACCACATCTATCTATTAATCAAAGGATATACCTACACCCTATTTTTCCCCGAGAGCCTTATTTTTTGGGGCTTTGTATCAACGATCTTAATACTTATCGTTGTTTCGCAGCTCACAGATCGCTCTCTCATTAAAGAGCCACACATTCACTTGCTCCGCTTCTGCCTCTATCGGCCATCCCTATATCCCTTTATCATCTGGGGGAGCCGGTTTCTACACCAATTGAGAATTGAACCAAAATTAATAAAATTAGTGGCCCGCCGTGAATGGGAAAAAGCAATGCTCTCCCTGAGCCGGCATGAGCCGGCAAGTGCGCCTAAACAGCCTTGTCGCCGTCTCGTTATCCTGACCCGTTTTACCTTACAACTCAGCCAACATTTTTCCCCTCATCCTGACGCCACGCAGGCTTCCCTATGGCGCTTAGAAAAGTGGCATACGGCGTACCTCATCATTCACGCCTATGGGAATCGACAAAAGGGTTGGTTTCCCAAGCAAATCGGCAACTTGTTTCAGGCGTTTACGCTCATTAATTCAGCTCCTGCTGAAAAGCGAGATAAGATACCTGCCCTCAAGGAGTTATTTACCCTGTCTGAACTGATGCAGGAGGTGACGCTATTAAAGGAGTTGGGTCACATACAATTATTAAACGAACCGCTGCCGGACGGCTCCCCCATTGAACTCATGGGCATGTTGGCCAATCTTGTGGATATGAGACGTCGAGAAATCTTCGATAAAACTGTCTTTTATTTGGAACGACAGTTGGGGGAATCGACGCAAGCAGCCACAGCTGTTGCCTTTCCAGAACTTGTTAATAATGAGCAAACGTTGCCCATTGCCAACAGAATTGCGCTCGCCATTGCCCTGCACGTTACCCTGTTCACCCGTGATCCCAACATTGCTCTAGCCTATGTAGAATCTGTCGAGGCATTGGCCTTTTTGCTTGACACAATGCCGCTAGAAAACAATGCTTTTTTGAAAGCCATGCTGCAGGAGCAAGACACAACAAATGACACCGTCGCTCCATATATTCCCCTGGATCAGGCCTATGATCTTCTGGGGAAATTAATGGCAAACCAGACAACCAATCAGGAGCAGCTGTGGCAATCTGTCTGGCGCGAACATGACGCCCCTCTTTTAAAACAGGATTTTGAATTGGCTCACGCTATCGCGGCATCCTTGCAGCAGGCAGCGGGTTTTATCAACGAAGCGCCAGATGAACAACAGGTTTAATTTTTATGAGATGGCCAATTAGTAACCGAACCAGAGAAGAACGCAGCCGGCGCGAATTCCGCAGTAAGACAGAACGCATTCGGCTGTTTAACCGAATTGACGTCGTGTTAATTTCCGGCTTACTCATGATGGCAGCGGTTCTGCTTGGCATTTGGGCGTCTATTGTTCTTCTTGGCGATCAGCGTGGCTTGTTTGATGCGCCACCCATGCAGCCTTTGGCCGATGAGCGCCTGTTGTTCAATGTGTATGACAACCTGGAAGCAAATCCGCTTTTAGATGTCATCGTCCATGCGCCGGACAATCACGTTTATATCGCTCAGGCTGGCGGCATCGTCCACCGCTACGATCCACGCACACATCTTTGGTCCTCAGAAACGCCTTTCACAGCCGGTGCGCCGATTGATCCAGATTTGGTGATGCTTCGCTCCGGCTGTGGCGCGGACCTGTATTCAGATAATCAGGCTGCCTGCCCCGATGCCAATTCAATCTGGGCCATTAGCGCCGACGGCAGCCTGGCCCGCCGTCGTGACGGTGATTGGGAGATTGTTGTCAACAACACGGCTTTCATCGGCGCCGACGGCAGCCCGGTGCAAAACGAGGAGATGACGGCAGCGGCCGTTTCGCCTGATAATCAATGGCTGGTGGTTGGCACAGCCAACAATGGGCTCGGTCTTTACCATATTGAACGGCGCGAATGGATCAATCCTGGCAGCCAGGTGACGGGCAGGCTGCCCAGCCAAACCATCACCCACCTGGTCTGGTGGCAGGGTGACTTTTGGGTTGGCACTCCGGCAGGCGCTGGCCGGTTGACCCCCATTGACGGTGAAAACTTCGCGTTCATGGTGAATGATGAGGTGAACGGCCGTATCCTGGACATGGACAGCGACGGCAGCGAAACGTTATGGATTTTGGAGGAAAGAGCGTGTGTGACGCATGGCGAGCAATGCCTGCGCCTGGGCCACTACACCTCACCGGGCCAGGCAAGCCCTACCGTCGTGATCGATCAACGCAATCACTTCCCTGCCCTCAACTTAACGGACCTGCATTATGCCCAAATGTGGCAGGGGCGCCTGCTGCTGGCCGGGCAGGCCGGCATTTATGCGTATGACAGTCAATTACATGCCTGGGACCAACTCTTTTCAGAGACGGTTCTGATAACACTGCCCCTGGCTGATGAAACCGGATTCTACTTTACCGCTGAAAATGGCGTTGGCCTTGTTCGTGATGGTGAGCTGGCCAGCATGTGGGAATTCCCCAACGAAACAATTCTCCAGCTGATGCATAGCGACAACGATGAGCTGTTGGCTTTAACACAAGAGGGTAATCTTTTTGCGATTTCTACCACCACCGGTGAGTTTGATGCCGTTTATCAGGTCGGATCAACCGCTTACGATCCGGCTGAGTTTACAACGGCCGTTTCGCTGGGTGACACACTCTTTTTTGCCGGCCCCAGCGGCGCCCTGCTGCACAACACCAGAACGCGCAGCTATCAGGATATTCCGCAAGATACCGTGCCGGCCTGGCTCCTGGCCGCTGACACCCGCTTTGTCAAAGCAGGCAACGATGTTTTTGTTGTTGCCGGTACAAGCGGCAGCAACGCAGCAGTGTACGCCATCCCCATCCGTGATATGACGGATAGTTCTTTTTACATTGGCGGATTTGCCGAAGAACTGTCGCCGGCAATGGTTCAAGGCCCGGTTACAAAAGTGTGGCAATGGGGCACAAAAGGCATCGGGCTTATTGGCGGTGACGGCAATCTTTACCAGTTCACAACAGCAGGGCGCGGACAAATCACGGATTCAGCCGCGGAGTTTAGTGGCACTCCAGCAGTCCGTGATGTTGCCCAGCAGGGGGATACGGCCGTTTTCCTCGTTGATAATACGCTGGGCGAATACAATTTAACAGCCAGACAGTGGCGAACCCTCGCCGATCCCCTGGACGATGCGGCCGAAGAAGTTGTGGCCTTAATCTGGTCTGATGATAGCAGCTTGTTACTACAAACGAATCAAGGGCGGCTGATCCAGCTAAACGGCCGTTCCCTCATCGGTGATCCCACAGGCTTTGGCATTAGCGATGACAGCTTAACCGATGCCTGGCTGGAAGATGAAACATTGTATCTGGCGGGAAACGGCCGTGTCGAAGCTTACAGCTTTAATGATCGCCAAATTGTCAATCGCTGGGAAATTGACAATGGCGGCGCAGTCACCATCAAAGCCATCATCAATCATGTGCCGCTAACACAGATCGGCAGCCGGGTTGCCCTCGGCGACACAATTATAGATGCCGGCGCCGGCAATGTGGACTCCGTTTCGGTCGATGCCGACATGATCTGGACGATGCGCCGCCTAAACGGGCAGCCCTATTTGAAAGGTCATGCGCTGAATGCGCCCAACAATCAGCAGCAAGCCGTCTGCTTCTTTCGCACGCCGCAGGCGGGTAACGCCGTCACGGCCATTTATGACGCCAAAGAGCTGCCAAACGGGGCCATTGTTGTGGCCACAAACGCCGGTCTCCGGTTTTATAATCCGCAGGCCCGTACCTGGTACATGGCACCTGGCAATACGCTGCAAGCCGACCGATTATATACCTTGCCCGGCCAATTGCTGTTGGTACAAGGCGAGGAAACCGGTTCCAATTTCCAGCTACAGTTTATTGATCTGGACAGCATTCGCTTACCGCACAGCTGCGCTCTTGATCCGGTCGCTTTGCAAGCAGGTGATCAAATTGCGGCGCGCGCCGTAGCCATCAATGAACCATTGGGGCGGGCGGCCTGGCTGGAAACCTCCGGTGCAGTTGTCGAATGGCAAAACAACAGCAGCGAAACCGTGCTGGAAGCCGGCCCCATCCCGCCAACGCAAGACGCACTGCGCGGTGTTTATGATTACCGCAGCAGCGGACTGCTGCTGTTCACAACCGACAGCGCAATCTGGCAATATAATTTGCAACAACGTGTTTGGACCCGTGTGCCGCTTGATATTCCAGGCAACGCAGGTCCCTTGACCAATATCAACATCGAAGCCCACGGCGAGCTGAACATTGTAACGACGCGAACCGGGGCCAATGATTTTTTCATGGGCACGTTTGAGCTAACCGATGCGGTAATCAGCATGGAGCCAGTTTATGACGGCGGCCAGGGCTTCTTCAATGCGCCGGCTAGCGATCTGCTCGATGTGCAGTTGCGCCAGGACGAAGAAGGCATGTGGACGTTTGTCTTGCGGGATCGGATTAAATATTTTGATCCCGAGGCGCGTCTTTGGTCAGACTCCTCCCTTTTCAGCGAAACGATCCAATCCTTTGAGGAAGCATTTGGGCGCGGTGTTGTTGTGCCTAGCGGCGGCCGAACGTGGTACATTGCCAATGATACATCGGCGATGCCAAAAACGTTCATTCCTTATGAGCTTGATCTGAGCGATCAGGCCCGTGCTCTAGACGACGGTGGGGATGTCTGGCGTTTAACGGCCGCTGGCGAGGTCATGGCCTGTTCACAAGGCGGCACTGAATATAGTTGTGCTGTGGCGCAACGGCCGTTTCTCCTCGATCCCGCTGCCGTCTTACAAACATTTACCTGGCAAGATCACCTCCTGTTTGCGTTTGCCGATGAGCTGCGTGCTTTTGAATCGGGGCAGGAAGCCTCATTGCCCTTAGAGATTGCCCGGTTCACCGACATCACCGCCTCTTTGGTTTATGAAGAGCATCTCCTTTTATTCAGCCGCAGCAACGCACGAGTCATGATGCTGGACGAACAGTTCAATGCAACATTTTTTGAAGAGGTCGATGGCTTCATTCTGGATGACGAGGGGCGGCCCTGGGCGCAACGCAACGGCATCTGGCACTATTATGAGGCAGGTTCTTTTCAGGTACCCACCACGGCAGCTAATCTTCCCATCACCGAAGCCGGTATCACTCTCTTTGCCTTAAGCGAGACACCCATCAGCGGCATTGATACGGCTGGTATTCCTTACCGGTGGGAAAATGAGGTTTTGCAACCAGGCGCTTTGCCGTTGCCCACTGAAATCGATATGAACGATGTGCAGCTGCTTGTGCCTAACGGCACCCAATGGAGCGTTTTAACCGCTAACCAAGTTCATATTGTGGAGCGGGGCAGCTGCATCGTGGACGCAGCCACGCCAACCGTGACGCCAACCAGCACACCGTCGCCATCCAGCACGCCATTACCAACCAGCCTGCCGACACCGACAGCAACTGCGACAGCCTCGCCTACTCCCACGCCAGTAAACTCACCAACGCCAACCGCGACGGCAACCGCATCCCCCACGCCCACACCAACGAGCACGCCGGTACAGGAACCGTGCCTGATCATTGCGGCAAATACGGCCGTACCACTCACAGAGCCGGTTCAAGCGTATTGGCAGGATGACGCGTTTACTATTGTGGGTCCCGGTGGCCAGGTGACAACTGTCGCGTTAGATGATGGGGGTAGCTACACAGTCGAGACGGTGGTAAACCCCACGATGATACCGACGCAGCCGTCAGCCAACAACTGGCCGCTTCATCGCCCCAACCTGGTAACATTGCCAGACGGACAAACGGCTTATGACCCCGTGGTGAGCCTGGAAACAAATGCGGAAGGGCAGCTAATTGCCAGACGGTCTAGCGGCCCGACTCATTTGTTAGCCGTCAGGGGGGTTGTTCCGGTTCAGTTGGTACGGCCGTTCACATCACCCCCCGCCTTAGATGTTGGCTGGTTACGCTGGAACCGCAACGCAGACAGCTTTGTCGTGAATACATCGGCCGGTACGCAAAGCATCAGCAAGCAGGCGTTTATTGTCGGAAACGAGCTGTTATTTGAACGCGCCGAGGCGCTGCTGGCTCGTTCAACTGCTGATGTTTATACGGCCAATGAATATGGTATCTGGCATTTTCCCAGCAGTGATCTGAACCTGAATGATGCCATCACCTATTATCCCGCCGACCTCCGGACGCCAATTCGGGCCGCGCACAATCAATTTCTGGCCAACGCTCAGGCCATAACCGTTAATCAGAGCGGTCTGGGCATCACCGCTGCGGTAGACCCAACCATTTCAATAGGTGATGCCGTCTTCACCGAGCGGGTTCGTTTCCGCCGGGTAGATGCCACCGTGACCATCAACAATAGTAACGAAGACGCATTTGTGAATGGCGGGCTGGTATGGGACGTGAACCGGCGCGGGCTGGCTTATGAAGGAAATCGCCTGCTAATATTGAGCGATGCCGGTATTCACCCCCTGTCTCACCTAGAACTGTTTGATCCAGGCCCCAACAACCTTGGCCGCGCGGGCGGCATTCTGCAAAGTGACGCCCGCGGCGGGGTTTATCTGTTTGATGAACCGGAGTCGCGTTGGTACCAATATGACAATACCACCTGGCAAAGCAACGTCAATAATCCCCATCAAAACCGGGTTTTCTTCAATAACAATACGTGGCAGTGGTCTATACAAAATGACAGCCTATCGATCAACCTGCACGATTCGCCTACCTACAATTTTGGGTTCTTGACAAACGGTTTTCGCTTTACATCTGATCAATTATTGGCAGCTACGTCCTGGCGCAACAACTTGCTGGTAGCCACCGACGCATTTTTGGAGATAGAGTCGCAACCGGGTGAATTTGCTGGTGGAACGGCCGTCCACGCTGCCCCCATCTCGCCGGGCCGTTTTCAACAATATCAACGCCCCGGTGGACCTGCTGAGCTGTTCTTTTACACGGATACCGGCTTATTCCAATGGAATGATCAAACAAAACAATTGGCCGCGTTTAATGGGCCAGACCCAGAACAAAGCCGCCCACTGGTTAACAGCGAGCGGCTACGGCTCACGCTGCAAGCCAATACCGTTACAAAAGAGTTTTTGGTGAATCAGTTTAACGGTAGTGACAACTGGCTACCATTTTCATTTGTGACGCGCAGCGGCCGGACGCAATTTCCCTTTGACTACGTTACTTCAGCCGCTGTTTACGATGGCCTGCTTTATGTCGGCACCGAAGCCGGCCTGGCCGTGCACGACTCCTCGGCAGACACGCAGTGGCGTGGATTGCAGGCGTTTTACCATGTAGGCACGGCCTCTGGCAGTCTGGTGCCGGTGGCGCGCATCGGGGTTCCCGAATCGAGGCCGGATCGGCTGATGGTGCGTTCTGCTGCCTATTGTGTTGAGCGAGACGGCCGTCAACCATTCCAGGTGTGTGAAGACACCGCTCGGCTCGATCACCGCTTGCGCGTCAATAACGGCTATTGGCAATGGCTAGACGTAACCGGGCAAGGTATAAGCGGCCGTTATCGTGATGCCAACAGCCAATTAACCGGTGAAACGATCCAGATAAACGGCGGGCGGCTGCCGCATGATCGGGTTACAGATGCCGTCGTATGCAATAACCAGGCGTTTACTCTATGGGAAGATACCTGGGTATCAGCCAAGCATCAGGATTCATTTGCCATTGATACCGGCACAAACAATCACTTTTTTGAGCAGGGTGGGTTGCACCGCTTCATCTGTATTGACCAGACAGTTCCATTAACGCGGGAAATAGTGCTCAACCAGGGCATTTACCTAGAAGGCGAAGATGCCCAAATTTGGCAGTTCGCCAATGATCGATGGACCCAGGTAACGGATCAGGTGTCCATTGCCGGCATCATTGATTATGCCGACAATCCACCGGCCCTGTACGGCCAGCGGATGCGCTTGCTGACGCCTCAGGCAGAGGCTGCCGCGCTTATTTTTGAACAGCGGGGGCTGGATGATTCATGGCGTGAAATTCCCTGGCAGTTTGATAACCGGCTGCAAGGCTGGCGCATTGCCATCGACACCTGGCAGCAGTTCACCTATGTAGACGGCCAACTCTGGGCGGCCACACCGTCCGGCCTGGTTAGCGTTGAGCGGCAGGGCAAAACCTATATTGATATTAATTCGCTGGTTATTGTGCGCGAACCGGCCGCTGGCGGGCAGTCACCCTGTCAGGTTACCGACCTGATGCAGGAAGGGGATACTACTTACGCTCGGTGCAACCATTCCAGCAATCAGGTATTTGAGGGGGTGTTAAGCAAGCAGGAAGACCAAAATGTGTTTACGACCGTTCCTGATTTTGATCCAATTGCCCAACAGCCCTTAATAAGCAATGATGAAACGGGCCCCTGGTCCTGGCAGCGGGTTGAGCGTGTCGGGGGTCGTCCAGGGGTGCTAGAAGGGGTCTTCCTCGACGAACCCATCCGGCTGTTAAATGGACAGTTTGCCTTTGATACCATTAATTCAATTACCCTGTTTGAAGAAGATGTCCTTGAAATTGGCACTTCTGCCGGCGGCTGGTATCAAAGCCCTAGAAATTCCTTAGCGGTAGCGGCTCTGGTACGGCCGTCCACCCATGTCGATAATACCATTGTGGGGGTGAGTCTTACCTGGGTCAATGATTCACATTCTCTCTGCCTCCATACCGACAACGAGACGTATATACGGCTGGCCCCCAATAACACCCAAGAAGCTGTAGAAAGCTGCCCGGCATATTTAGGAACCGATGGTTTTTGGCAATATTTTGCGGAGGCTAATCAACCACTGAACATCATTGCACCAGATAGTATTGGTGGTCGGGGTGAGCGAAAATTGTTAGACGGCCGTTTCACAGACAACATCATTATCGGCCTCCCCGTTACGGGCACAGCCGACGAGTTGCTGCGCTATTGGCTGCCCACACAATCCGGTATCCTGGAATTGGATGCTCAATTACAAGCCACTGCTTTACATGCGGGTTCCTTTGCCGGGTTACCGGTTGATGAAACGCCTACCGCCCTTTTTATGCTTGATCAAGAAACCGCAACATACGTCGGAAATGATGGCTTATACACCTTAGGGGTGACCCGGGAATTACTTGTAGCAAATCTCTTTAACACTTTGCCCGCCAACGCAAAAATTATCAATCTACATGATGGATATGGAAATTTTGTGCGCGCTCATTGGGTAAATGAAGCCGGGCAAAAGGGATGGCAATCTATTGTTCCCAACAATGCCACAACGATAAACAACGGCTTTGTAATCAACGTAAGCACGTTTGAAAAATATATCGAACGGCAAATAGAGTGGGGGCAGCCAGCGCCGCAGATTGCGGTTGATGTTCGCTCGGACCGGGTCACATTTCAGTCCAGCACATCCGAAGCATATGAAATAGCACTACCGTCCGATTTTGAGCTTATTGATGCTATCTTATACGACACCCGTGTCCTGCTTATCGGCAAGCAAGATCTTTTGGATATTGATCTAGAAAGCGCCATGGAGATCATTTTTACTGGATCACGTCGCTGAGCGGGCAACCTGTTTCGTCCACGCCTTACAAAACACCCGCACACTGCCCTCGTATGCCTCTAACACGTTGGAGAGATAAAAAAATGTGGCATCGGCCGTTAATTTGCTCTCGGTTTTCATGACCACCTGCCACGCTTCTCGTTTGTACTCCAAACGGTAGACAACCGTTTGCTCAAGGGACAATGGATCGTCGTCACGAATGGTGAGGGTGTGGGTGCTGACATCATCCAGCTCCAACCCGTGATTTTGGTAACGGATACGGCCGGAATCTTGATGCAGCGTGAAGCAGGTTGTGCCGTCCACAGTCTGCCGCGTGACGGTTTGGCGGCGCAGCTCGGAGCGCAGCTGCTCAATCGGTTCGGGCGCGGCAATTTCGGCCGGAAGAAAATCCGGCAAGGCGTCGTCATCGGGTTGCAACGGCCGTTCCGGCACGCTCAATTGACACCCCTCACCCAACAGCAGCGTCAACGTCACCGGTTTGGGCGATGGCCAGGCATGGCGCAGGTAGGTAGGCGAAATGCCCACCCGCCAGCGGTGTCCCGCAGGCAGCCGGTACGCCATCAGGTTCAGCGGCACGGTGACGGTGTACACCTGTCCCGGCGTGAGTGGCTCTGGTGTTTCGTGGCTGCGGTGGTGGGTCAGGTTAAGCAGACCCCAGGTGATCAGGGTGGAACGGCCGTCTTCGGCCACGTCACACAAACGCACCGCCACCAGCGCCTGAGGCTGATCGACCTTCAGCGACAGGCGGACTTCGGCATGGCCCAGCAAATTCATCATTTCGGCCAGCGGCTCGCTGGTAAACGTAAGGCTCTCCCCATCGGCGCCGCGCTGGTCGCCGGCCGACTCCCCCGGCGAACCATGTCCGCCCCAGCCACCGCCGTCCAGCCCGTGATTTTGCAGACCGGTAAAATTAATTTCCTGCTGCGGCAGCGGCTCGCTGTCCAGACGGCCTTCATTCAAAAAGAAAATCTTTTCCTGAACATTGGGCGACGGCCACGACGGGTCGGCAATCCAGCGGCCAGGGCGGTGTCTGTAACTTGGCGCGGGCGGCACAGCCTCTTGCAGCCAGCAGCGCATCATCGGCTCATCCATAATGCCCGTGTCGATGCCCTTTAGCCAATAATCCCACCAGCGCAGGCTCTCCTGCAAAAATCCCATCGCCGGACCCGGTGTGTCGCACTGCTCCGGGAAGGCGTGGGACCACGGCCCGATAAGCGCCTTGCGCGGCCCGGTCAGCCCGGCCATCAGGCGGGGAATCGAGTTGTTGTAGCTGTCGGCCCAGCCGCCCACCATGTAAACCGGAATCTGGATATCGGCGTAATTTTCGCGGACGGAACCGTGTTTCCAGTAGGCGTCGCGGGTCTGGTGTTCCAGCCATTTTTCGACGTATGGCGGCGACTGTTCCAATCGGTCCAGCCACATCTCACGCCACCGCTCGCCCACCCAGCGCGGATCGGGCGGCGAGCCATTGTAGGCAAACATGAGCGAGGCCCAGGGCAGCATCTGCGAGGTGAGCAGGCAGCCGCCCATGTAATGTACGTCGTCATGGTAACGGTCGTCTGTTGCCCCGATAGCGATGATCGCTTTGAGGTTTGGCGGACGGCGGGCGGCAACTTGCAAGCTGTTGAAGCCGCCCCAAGAGATGCCGTGCATGCCAATGCTGCCGTCGCACCACGGCTGTTGGGCGATCCAGGCAATCACTTCCAGGGCGTCATCCTGCTCCTGCGGCAAATATTCGTCAGTAAGAATGCCGTCAGAGTCGCCACTGCCGCGCATATCGACGCGCACGCAGGCATAGCCGTACCCGGCAAAATATGCCTGCCGCTTGGCATCTCGCTTAGACGTGTAATCGCTTTTGCGGTAGGGCAGGTATTCCAACAGGGCAGGCACGGGCTGTTCGTGGGCGCTTTCCGGCAGCCAAATCTTGGCGGCAAGTCGGGTGCCATCGGCCAGGGGAATCCAGTCGTTTTCCAGAATGGTGACGGTGTGGGGGAACTCTGTGCGGATTTTCATAGTTCTTCCTTCGAAAATAACCTCAGGCAAAGTCGCAAAAGCCGTTTGGTGCACTTGGCGGCTTGGCGTGAGATTTTCATTCATGGTGTTGAGCTTGCGCTCATGTCGTCTCCTACCTCCTGAACGGCCGTAAGTATAGCCAACTCTCACCAGCCCAAGTAGTTTTTGCCAGTTTCTACCTGCTGTTGGAGGACGGCCGTATAATTCCGCATTGGTAAAAATTCAGGGAGGATTTTTTATGAGCGGTGTGCGCAATCCCGATGGGCAGGTAATCGTAGAAAGGTACGAGCGACACGGCTGGCCGGCCATCAAACGGCCAGACCTGAAACCGCCGGACGGCTGGAATATGTCGCTGATTCCGGCGGTGAACCGGGTGCGCAACCACCAGCTTTCCCCCGATGGCATGCAAATCGCCTTCATCTGGGACCGCGAGGACCAGTCGGATGTGTACGTGATGTCCAGCGCAGGCGGTTGGCCGCGGCGCATCTCCACGCGGCGGGCGGCAGCGGCGTACTGGGCGGATGAGATTCCGCAATGGTCGCCCAATGGGCAGTGGCTGGCCTTCACCATGCAAGATCACGTTTACATTGCCCCGGCAGATGGCAGTCTTCCACAAAAAATCAGCGATTTTGCCGCATCCGCTTCCACTCCAGTCTGGCTGCCGGACAGCAACCAGTTGGTGGTCAGCGTCGAGCGCAACGACCAGGTGCAGCTCCTGCTCACAGACCGGAACGGCCGTTGGCCTCGCCAAATTGTGCAAACGCCAGGGGATGCCTGGAATGCCAGGCCTTCGCCAGTCGGCCGTTTTCTTCTCTTCACCCACCGCCCCTTCGACGACATGAACCGGCTGGACCTCTGGCTGGTGGAGCTGGAGACGGGTCAGGTGCGTGAGCTGACCAACACGCCCAAGCTGTGCAACTGGGGCGGCATCTGGTCACCCGACAGCCGGCAAATCGCTTTTCTCTCGCAGCGGCCAGAGTTCAACGAGGTGTGGCTTGTGCAGCCGGATGGCTCCGGCCTGCGGCAGCTTTCCCACGAAGGGGCCGATTTTTCCGACCTGGCCTGGTCGCCCGACGGCCGTCAGATCGCCTGCACCGTCAATCGGGCGGGCGCGTATGAGCTGGCGCTGCTGGATGCCCAATCGGGCCAGGTGCGCACGCTGCGGGCGGGCAAGGGGGTTCATGCCCTACCATGCTGGTCGCCCGATGGCAGCTTCGTGACGGTCGAGTACGAAGAGCCGCTTTTGCCGCCGGATTTGTATAAAGTTGAGATAGAAACTGCCCGCGTCACCCAATTGACCTTCTCCAACCTGCCCGCCCTGGCCGCCAATCCGTTGGTGATGCCCGAAATTATTAGCTACAAAAGCTACGACGGGCTGGAAATCCCCGCCTTTTTGTATCGTCCTACAAGCCTCAACGGAGCAGCCGTCGTTTATCCCCACGGCGGGCCGTCGTCACTGTACACCTTTGGCTGGGACATCTGGGCCCAATATTTTGTGGCCAAGGGATACACCTGGCTGGCGCCCAACTACCGCGGCAGCACCGGCTACGGCGTCACCTTTGAACACGCCAACTACAACGATTGGGGCGTGGGCGACACGCAGGATTGTCTGGCTGGAGCGCGCTATTTGCACCAGTTTGACGAGATTGATCCGGAGCGAATCGGCATCTTCGGCAGCAGCTACGGCGGCTACATGGCCGCCTGCTGCCTCAGCCGCGATCCAGATTATTTGTTTGCCTGCGGCGTGAGCAAGTACGGTGATGCCAACGTCCTCAGCTCCTGGGCGCAGTGCAACCGGGATTTGCGCCTTTACACAGAAATCTTCCTGGGGCACCCGGCCGTGAATCGCCCGGTCCACCTGGCAGCCTCGCCCATTGCCGAAGTAGAGAATGTGCAAAAGCCCGTCCTCATCGCCCACGGCCTGGATGACACCGTCGTGCCGCCGCAGTCGTCTGAAGAGTGGGTGGAGGCGCTGCGCCGCGCGGGCAAGACGTTTGAGTACAAAACCTATGCCGGCGAAGCCCACGGCTTTTTGCACAAGAAAACGGTGCTGGATTTTTACGGCCGTATGGAAACCTTCCTGGATTGGTATTTGCTGCCGCGTAGGAGTGGGTCGCGACCCGCCCCTACACCAACAAATCTATGACCAGACAACGCATTTCACGACGAGCGGAACGGCGGGCGGCGCGGCTGGCGTTGCCGCTGCTGCAAACGGAGTTTGGCACGGTGTGGAATCGGCAACGGCCGTACGACTTCCTCGCCCCAGACCAGATTCAAAAAATCCACGACGCCTCGCTGCACATTTTGGAAAACGTGGGCGTGGACTTTTTAGATGATGAGGTGCTGTCGATTTGGGCTAAAGCCGGGGCGAAAATTGATTTTGCCGCCAGACACGTCTGGATTGATCGCGGACTGCTGCTGCAAGCGATTGCCACCGCCCCGCCCAGCTTCACCTGGCGCGCCCGCAATCCGGCCCGCGACGTGCTCATCGGCGAAAATAGTATTGCGTTTGGCCCCAACGGCGGCATGGTGTACGCGCATGATTTGGTGAACGGCCGTCGCCCCGGCACCTTCAACGATTACCAAAACTTCGTCAAATTGTCGCAGATGGCCCCGCAGCTCCACTTTGCCGCCTGGGAACAGGTCGCGCCGCAGGACATTCCGGTGAACACGCGGCATCTGCACCGACTGCTGGCCGGGTTTGAACTGTCGGACAAAGCGGTGATGGAGGCGGCACACGGCCGTATCATCACCGCCGACTGCCTGAAGATGGCCGAAATTGTGTTTGGCTCTCTGGACGGCGACCCGGTGATTGGTGACGTGATCAACGTCAACAGCCCGCTGCGCTTTGACGAGCGGATGCTGGGCGGGC
>CALBTC010000029.1 GCA_937967805.1 uncultured Anaerolineaceae bacterium | reverse complement strand
TTTCCACCAGCACAAATTCCAAATCTTCGCGCAGCTTTTCTGGGATGTTTTCCAGATCGCGCTCGTTTTTCTTGGACAGAATAAACTTCTTGATGCCGGCTCGCCGGGCCGCCAGCGCTTTTTCGCGGATGCCGCCGACGGGCAGCACCCGACCGCGTAAGGTAGTTTCTCCGGTCATGCTCACGTCACGGTAAATCGGCCGTTTGGTAACGGCGGAGATAAGCGCCGTGGCCAGCGACACGCCGGCCGAGGGACCATCTTTGGGCACGGCTCCTTCCGGCACATGAATGTGAATGTCGGTTTTCTCGAACAGATCGCTGTCGATGCCCAACAGTTCGGCCTGGCTGCGGGTGTAGGTGAGGGCCGCGCGGGCGCTTTCCTGCATCACGTCGCCCAGCTGGCCGGTGAGGGTGAGGTTGCCCTTACCGGGCATCAGGTTCACCTCGATGAACATGATGTCGCCCCCGGCGGCGGTCCAGGCAGCACCCGTGGCAATGCCTACCTGGTCTTCATCTTGCAATAGTTCTTGGGAGAAGCGGGGTGGGCCGAGCAGCTCTTCTACTTTTTTGGCGTCGATTTTTTGGGGGTACGGCCGTTCCTCGGCCACATCCCTGGCAATTTTACGGCACACGTTGGCCACTTCCCGCTCCAGGTTGCGCACGCCGGCTTCTTGCGTGTATTCACGAATGATCGTTTGCAGCCCGTCCTCTGTGATCTCCATCTCCAACGCTTCCAGGCCGTGAGCTTCCAACTGCTGCTGCACCAAAAATTGACGGCAAATCTCCAGCTTTTCTTCTTCCAGATAGCCAGAAAATTCAATGATTTCCATGCGATCCTGCAAGGCAGGCGGTATCGTGTCCAGATAGTTGGCCGTGGTGATGAACAATACTTGGGAGAGATCAAAATCGAGGTCCAGATAATGGTCGGCGAAGCTGTTGTTTTGTTCGGGGTCCAATACTTCCAGCAGGGCGGCGGAAGGATCGCCGCGGAAGTCGTTGCCCAGCTTGTCGATCTCGTCCAGCATGAAGAGCGGATTGCGCGTTCCGGCCCGCTTCATCGCCTGGATGATGCGCCCCGGCAGTGCGCCGATGTAGGTACGGCGATGGCCGCGAATCTCGGCCTCGTCGCGCACGCCGCCCAGACTGATGCGCACAAATTCCCGCCCCAGCGCGTTGGCGATGGAACGGCCGATTGACGTCTTACCCGTTCCCGGCGGACCGACAAAGCACAAAATTGGGCTGCGCATCTTGCCCGAAGCGATCTTTTTGACGGCGATATACTCTAAAATGCGGTCTTTTACCTTTTCCAGACCATAATGATCGTTGTCAAGCACCTCAGCGGCGTGGGTCACGTCCAGGTTGTCTTCAGACGCTTCCAGCCAGGGCAGGGAAAGCACCCAATCGATATAGGTGCGAATGATGCCCACTTCCGGCGACATGGGCGGCATGGCGCCCAAACGGGCAATCTCTTTGTCCATTTTAGCGCGCACGACGTCGGGCAGTTGTTTGGCAGCGGCCATCTCGCGCACTTCGGTGATTTCCTGGCTAAACAGGTCGCCTTCGCCCAACTCGCCCTGGATGACGCGCATTTGCTCGCGCAGAAAATGCTCTCGCTGCGACCGATCCATCTCCTGCTGCACGCGGGAATGTATTTGATCTTCCAGCTCCAATACTTCCAACTCTTTGGCCAACAGCAGGCTCACTTTTTGCAGCCGCTCGCCGGGATTAAGCGTTTCCAGCACGTCCTGGCGCATCTCGATGGGGATGTTAAGGGTGGAAGCGACAAAATCGGCCAGCCAGCCCGGCTCGTCGATGTTGATGGCGAAGGTGTAGGCGTCTTCCGGCATGTTGCGGTTGAGCATGACGGTTTTCTCGAACAACGTGAGCACGGCGCGCATAAGGGCTTCGGTGTTGCGGTCCCAATCCAGTGGCTCGTAAATGACGCGAGCCCGTACCCGGATGTACGGCTCCCACTGGGTGAATTCCACAATTTCCACACGGCGGCGGCCCTGGGCCAGGACGCTGGTGCTGTTGTCCGGCATTTTAAGCGCCTTGCCGATGGTGATCTCTGTACCCAGGCTGTAAATATCGCTGGCACCGGGGTCGGTGACGTCGCTGTCGCGCTGGGCGGAGACGATCATGTTTTCGTCGTTGGCGATGGCCGCTTTAACGGCAGCCAATGATCGTTCACGCCCGACAAACAGGGGCATCACCATTTGCGGGAAGAGGACGATGTCGCGCAGGGGTAAAAAGGCGAGCTCGATGTGGCCGTCTTCATCGGCCGTTTCGCTGCGCTGGGGGAAGAGGTCATCTTCCAGGCCGGGCATGGCGTCGAGTAAATCTGGGTATTGGCCGAAGCCGAATTCTTCATCTAGGGACATAAGGTTTTCCAATGATGGGCCACAGAGTTCGCAAAGAGTTTTGCGAAAAGATTGGACCATTTTGCATTTAACTGGGCGAGACTTTATCGAAAAAATGGTCCAATCTGGTCCGGGGCTGTTAAAGAGATTGCTGCGTAACTTGGTAATTGAGTAATTGGGATTGTAGACTTTCCCACTGATTTAGCAAGTCGCCCACGACGACGATGGAGCCGGTGACGCAGATGAGATCGCCCGATTTGGCCTGGTGCCAGGTGGTGGTCAGGGCGGTGGCCATATCGGGAACGGCCGTTACTTTGAACCCCAACTCGGCACTCATCTCTGCCAACTCTTCCGGCGTGGCGCTGCGCGGGTGGCTGGCGGTGGTCACGGTGGTGTGATGGGCCAGCGGCAGCAAATCGGCCAGCATGTGCAGCACGTCCTTGTCGGCCGGCGCACCGAAAATGAGCCAGAGATGATTGTAGCTGAAGCTGTGTTCCAATGCCTCGTGCAGTTTGTGGGCGGAATCTGGGTTGTGGGCGCAATCCACCAGCAGCATAGGCGTCTTGTCATCGCCGGGATGGATGATGTCCAGGCGACCGGGCCATTTGACGTTGGCCAGGCCAGTTTGCATCGCTTCCAGAGTAAGGCGAGGCAGTTGCGGCTGTACATGCTGCAAGGCGACCAGCGCCAGCGTAGCGTTCTCCAGTTGGTGTTCACCCCCCAGCGGCAGCTCAAACTGGGTGCCATGAGGAATCAGGTCTGGGTCCAGGCTGTGGGTGATGGTGAGCGTTTGTTGGCTAAGGTTGTGAGGAACGGCCCGCGTTGAGTCCAGCGAAACGCCTCCATCATACTTCCAGCCCTGTTCCACAATGATTAATGGTGACTGGCGCTCATGGCTGATGGCTTGCAGCCTGGCCAGCGCCTCCGGCTCCTGGTTGGCGGTGATGACAGGAATGCCCGGCTTGATGATGCCGCCCTTTTCGTACGCTATTTGGGTGAGCGTGTTGCCCAGCAGGGCGGTGTGATCCAGGCTCAGCCGGGTAATGACGGAAACAAGCGGGGTGATGACGTTGGTGGCATCCAGCCGCCCGCCCAGGCCCACTTCTACCACAGCCACGTCAATGTTGCTGTCGGCGAAGTGCAAAAAGGCGATAGCGGTGAGAATCTCAAACCAGGTGATGTCGGGGAACTCCGCCTCGAGGGCGCGAATTTTGTTGATTTGCTGGACGAATTGGGGCTTGGGAATACGGCCGTCTGCATCATCTGGTGTTAAAATACGAATCCGCTCGCGAAAATCTTGCAGGTGGGGGGAGGTATAGAGGCCAACGGTGTAGCCGCCCGCCCGCAAAGCAAAAGCACACATGGCGGCTGTAGAGCCTTTGCCCTTGGTGCCGGCAATGTGAATGGCTGGATACTGTCGATACGGGTTGCCAAGCGCTGCCATGAGGCGGCGCGGCCGGGTGTGGTCCAGCTTGCTGGCCATGTAGCGGTCCTGCTTTTTGGCCTCAAAGTTGATAAAACTATAGAGATAGTCCAATGCTTCTTCATAAGCAGCAGCATTGGGTTGTTGTTCTGCTGGGTTAGTCGCCGAGTTGTTCATATGCTGCGATTGTAACCAATTGCGGCAATTGATGGAAGTATTTATTGTGGCTAGTGGTTAGTTTGTTAGTGGCTGGTTCCTAACACTAGCCACGATTAACTAACCACCAACCACTTACCAGGAGTTTGTGATGGAAATTGTGAGTGTATTGCATCAGGGGTTGGCTAATATGGCCTGGATGTTTTTTTTGGCGATTGGATTATGGGGTTTGGTGCGTGCCATTCGCGGGCAGGAGGTGGACGGCAGCTATTTGGGAGCGATGGCCATCGGGCAGGGGCTGTTTATTTTGCAGGCGCTGATGGGGGTGATTTTGTGGGTAAACGGCCGTCTCTCTGCCCTGGCCCGTCCTGAAGTCCACGTTTTGTACGGGGCGTTTGTCGTCGTCTTTTTGCCCTTTATCTATTTCACAGCGCTTCGCGGCGATGATTCCAACCGGGGGCAGTGGGTGCTGGCCTTTAGCAACCTGTTTCTGTTTGGCGTCGCCTTGCGGCTAATTACCACTGGTATTTAGAAATAATACCTTTCAAGTCGTGTGGAGTGAGCATCCTCAGATGCTGAGCGGATTTTGTTACAGCCGTTCGCATCTGAGGATGCTTCACTCCTCTAAGTAGTCCTAATCTTATTTGAGCAATATTACTCTATCTGCCCTCGGATTTCGCCGGGCGGATTGGCGGCGGTGTGAACATTGACATACGTGTCGCCGCTGCGCAGCGCAGTGATGATGTCACCGACAGTTGACCAGCCACAGCCGTTGCCGGCGTCAGGTTCGGTGATGACACCGCGGGCCAACAATCCCTCGACGGTGACCGGACCGCCGCTAAACAGGGTGACGCCTACCGGTCCATTTTCTCCGGCCGGGGCGCAGTGGATATGGGCGGCAAACACATCTTCGATGTCCCGGACGTGCAGCGTGTAGCGCACGGCCGTTTCCCTCGAATTCGCGGCAAAGTTGGCCAGACCGGTGGCGTCTGTCTCAAAGGGTGGCACTTCTTCGGCGCCGCTGAGATTGGCCTGGAAGTGGCGGCGATCATCCGGCACAATGCGCATGACAACGCCGGTGTCGCCAAACGGGGTGCCGGTGCTGTTGGCCAATACGTACAGTTCACCCTGTGCATCCTGGCCAAAGCCCAGCAGCGACGCGCCCACATTCTCTTGCCCAGCAATTTGGAATTCCAAGATCTCGTTGTTTTCGTCGAGGTAGAACAAACGGCCGTCATTGCTAAAGGTCTGGGCAAACTCACCAAAGACGTAGTGACCCTGCAAGCCGTCGACGCGGTGGCCGCGATAGACAAATCCGCCAACGATGGCCACACCTTCATCATGATCGTATTCGGCAATGGGGTCGATCAAATCAGGATGGGGCTCGTCGCAGGTGAAGACAAAACCCGGATCAGCGCCGTTGGGATCGAAGCAGAAAGAGCCTTCCTTGATGTTCCAGCCATAGTTGCCGCCGGCGGAAACGAGGTCCACTTCTTCAAGATCGCCCTGGCCCACGTCGGCCGCGTACAGATCGCCGGTTAATGAATCAAAGGAGAAGCGATAAGGGTTGCGGAAGCCATAGGCGTAGATTTCTTCAACGTGTTCTTCCTGGCCAACAAAAGGATTATCGGCCGGGATGCCGTATTGACCATTGGCTGAATTGCTGCCTGATGGGTCAATGCGCAAGATGGTGCCTAAGATGGTGCCGGGGTTCTGACCGTTGCCGTCTGGGCCGTGGCCGACGCCTTCGTCATCACGACCGCCGCCGTCACCGATGGTGTCGCTCGGCTGCGCGGCTATCAGTCACGCGACGGTGCCGCCGGCATGGTTAAGTTGCTGTTCGTCGATGCGCAGTAGGTCTCGAGCGCTGTCGGGATCTACCACACCGTGGCATGGATTGGGCACCTGCCATTCGGTAATCACAGCCTGGTGATTGGCTGTTTCGCCTGCCGGGATGGTGGAGAAGTCGGCCGGGCCATCGACCGGCTGGGATGTGTAGGTGTAAAGCAAGCCGTTATGGGCATAATCGGGGTGGAACGCGGTGCCTAAAAAGCCGCGCTCATCAAATGAGCCGGGGCCAAATGCCCCCAAAGCCACCAGGCGATCGCTCACATCCAGGAAAATGGATTTTTCTCCGGCGGGCATTTGAATATGCCACAAGATGCCAACCTGGTCCACGACAAAAAGGCCGCCGTGACAGCGATCAGAAACGGCCGTGCCCCACACCGGCGCTGTTAAGCCTGAAGTAACTGTTTCCAATTCAACCTGTACAGCGCCTTCGACAATCGGGGCCGGAATGGGATCTTCGACTGGTTCGTGATCACTGGCAACTGCGGTGGCGACGATGGTTAAGCCAAATAATAAAGCGATGAACAGAATAAACGATCTCTTACGCATGCTTGTTTTCTCCTATTGGGGTATCTGCAATCCACAGTGAAATCGCGTTTCGATCTTCCTTCAATTTCTCGTGTAGTTTGCTTGACGAGGTCCACAAATTCAAGTCACGCCATACGCTGCCTCCTCTCTGTGATTTTGGGGCCAATGCGGGCTGGAATAATCTTTTGAGTATCAAGCAAGGACGGGTTCTACTCAAAGCGTACGGGGAGCAGGCAGGGTTGGATTGGTTTGGATGGTAAAAAGGAACGCCTGGCGGTTTTTATTAATCAGGCATTCATAAAAGTTGTATTGGTAGGAAGGGAAAGGCCGTTTGAGGAGAATGAAACCGCTCTGTTTAAGGAACGGGTCCCGGACTGTTGAAGAAGAAAAGATAAATAAAAATGCCCAGGCAAATCAACAAGACACAGGCGGCATTAACCAGACCGAAGACGAGCACAATTTGCTTACGGGTTTTTTCATCCATAGATCCCTTCTTCTTTACACAGGTTCTTCGACCATTTCCAGATGCAGTCGATCATCTTCATAAGGATAGTTGGGAACTTTTGTTTCGTCCAACTCGACACCCAGCCCAGGGGCGGTGGGGGGAATGATATAACCATCCTGCCATTGCAGAGGCGATTTGAGAATTTTGGCGTGGAAGCCGCCCCATGTCAGAATACTTTCCTGGATGAGGAAGTTAGGCGTGCAGGTGCTTAACTGGATATCGGCAGCGGCGGCGATGGGTCCGCAGTAGAGGTGTGGCGCAATTTGAATGTAGTGGGCTTCGGCCATGCCGGCGATCTTTTTGCCTTCCAGCAGCCCGCCAACGCGTCCCAGGGCCATCTGCCAGATGGCGGCAGAGCGATGGTGCAGCAGCTGGGCAAACTCATACTTGGTCGCCAGTCGTTCGCCGGTGGCGATGGGGATGCTGGTAGCGCGGGCAACCTGGGCCATCTCGATGGGATTGTCGGGCGGGGTGGGTTCTTCCAGCCAGAGCGGATCGTATTTTTCCAGCCGTTTGGCCAGGCGGATGGCGGCAGCGGGTGTCATCTGGCCATGCGTGCCAAAGAGCAGGTCGGCGCGGCTGCCCACCGCTTCGCGCAGCGTCTTGACGAAGTTTTCGGCGTGGTCGAGCGCTTCCAGCGAGAGCTGGCGCGGATCAAAGGCAGAGTAGTAGCTGACGGGATCGAATTTTACGGCCGTAAACCCCATTTCCACATATGCTTCAGCCCGTTTGGCCGCCAACTCGGCATCCCGGTAAACATCCGTTCGGTCCTCTGGTTGCGGATAAATGTAGGTGTAGGAACGCAGCTTTTCGTGCACCCGGCCGCCCAGGAGGGCGTAAGCGGGCTTGTTCACCTCTTTGCCGATGATGTCCCAACAGGCCATCTCGATGCCGCTGAGGATGCCCAAAATAGACGTGTCGGGCCGCTGCGTGTAGCCACTGGAGTAAATAATGCGCCACAGCCGCTCAATCTGGAACGGGTCCGCGCCGATGACGTGCCGCTCACACACATCCTCAATCATTTTGGCGACAACGTGGGGGTGGAAGGGGACGGAGTAAACCTCGCCATAGCCGGCCACACCGCCATCGGTGACAAGCTTGAGGAATATCCAGTAGCGTCCGCCAAAGTGGGGCGGCGGCACGCCAACAACAAATGTTTCAACAGAGGCAATTTTCATGGGCTGCTCCTTGGTTGTTATCCGTAGATTTCACAGATTACGCAGATTTTGGGTTTATTTGCAGGGGTGAAAAGTAAACCCAGAGGACGGATAGTAACAAACCTGTGCTGGAGATGGCAACGGCCGTTCGTAACCCCAACCATTCGCCAAATAATCCACCCAGCAGCGCCCCAACCGGCAATGCCCCAAAGCCAATGAACAGACCGGTGGCGTTAACGCGCCCCAGCAGTTCATCCGGCGTGAGCGATTGGGCCAGGC
Organism: uncultured Anaerolineaceae bacterium; assembly: GCA_937967805.1. The sequence goes on along the minus strand of CALBTC010000029.1, from coordinate 12,738 downwards.
TGTCATAGCCGATGTTGTAGACGGTGTTGCCAAAACCGGACACCAATTGCCCCAGCAGCAGAATGGCCCCGGCCAGCCAGGGGGAGCCGAAGGCCAACGGCCGTGCCAATGCGCCAACGCCAATCAGCAGCGAACCCAGCACCACCATGCGCCCCAGGCCAAAGCGTTTGGCGGCGCGCCGGCCCCAGGCGGCGGCACCCAGCCCGGCCAGGCTGCCCACGGAAAAAATGACCCCAACAAAAGTAGCCGGCAGCCCCAACTGGAGCAGGTAGATGATGAGCAGGGCATCGACCATGCCGCCAAAAAGCTGCATCGTGCTGTTGTTGAGCAGCATGGGGCGCAGTTGGGTATGATGCCGGATGAACGACAATCCTTGCCGAATTTGTTGCCAGAAAGACAGCCGTTCGGCCACAGATTGTGGCACCGGTTCATCGATTTGAATTGTGCCCAACAAAATAGACGAAACCAAAAACGAAGCCGCATCAATAATCAGGGCAATCGGTGCGGTAAGCAGCTCGATCAGCCCGGCGGCCAGGGCCGGGCCGCTCAGCTCAATGACCGAGTTGCTGGCCGACAGCTTGCTGTACCCTTCTACCAGATTATCGCGGGAGATGAGGCCGGGCAGGAACGCTTCTTCGGCCACATCGGCCAGCAGGGTAAGGCAGCCGCCCAAAAAGGTGACCAAAATGAGGTGGGGCCAGGTAAGCTGCCCCAGCAGGGTGGCAATAGGCAGCGTGGCAATGAGGATCAATCGTCCCAAGTCGGCCAGGATGAGAAGCGGCCGTTTACGCAGTTGGTCCACAAACGCCCCGACAGGCAGGCCAAACAGCAGGTAGGGCAGCGTCCCGGCGGCGGAAAGATAGCCCATTTGTACGGCGCTGGCCTCCAGCGTCACCGCGCCAATAATCGGCAGCACCAAAAAGTTGATGCCGGAGCCAAAGTCAGAGATGATGTTGGCGCTCCAAAAGCGCAGAAAGTTGGCGTGCCGCCAGAGGTTTGCTTTCATGTATTCTTTGCGTCCTTTGCGTCTTTGCGGTTTAATTTCGAGCAGGATGACAATACCACTCGACACCGAATTTGCCACCGAATTTGCCAACCAGATTGCCCAACTGGAAGCGTATAATAAGCATCATTACCGGCCCAACAGCTATTTGCACAAATGGTGGGCACGCCGCTGCGGCAGCACGTTCCGTCTCATTTTGAAGCATTTGGTGGCGGATGAGGCACAGCGCGACTATTATGCACCGGGCGGGCTGGCCGGCAAAATCATCCTGGACCCAATGATGGGCGGGGGCACAACGCTGCACGAGGCCATTCGCCTGGGAGCGCATGTGATTGGGGCTGATTTGGAGCCGATTCCGGTGCTGCAAGCCCGCGCCACGCTGACCAAGGTTGACCTGGCGAAGCTAGAAGAAGCCTACAAGCAGTTTTACACGGCGCTGCGTAAAGCTGTTTCGCCTTATTTTCAAACAATTTGCCCGGAGAGTGGCTTGGAAACGGCCGTCAACTACACACTCTACGGGGTGCAGCGAATGTGCAACGGCCGTCCCGTCATCATGGTCGATTTGCTGGTGCTGCGAGTGGAAAATGACGCAACGACCATCCAGCTTTGCCCACGCTGCCATGCCGTTTTGCAGGATACTGCCGACTGCGCCTGCCCTGAAGAAAGCAACAAATTTCCTCTGCTGGAAAAAGGCAGCAAAACATTCGCCGGCGAGCCGGCCGAGTTTGATGATTTGGAAATTCCCTACTATCAACGGTACGTGCCGCTGGTGCTGGTGACTCGCTGCCCGCGCCAGAAAAAGCTGCTGTTTAAAGCACCTGAGGAACGGGATAGGGCTTTGCTGGACGAAGCCAATGAACTGCGCCAGACGCTGCCGTTTGACCCGGCCGATTTCGCCATCGATCCCGGACGCAAATCGCGCCAGCTGACGCCGCGCGGGATTGAAAATTACCTCGATTTGTTTTCCAGCCGCCAGCTTATTTATTTACATCACGCCATCCAACTGCTGCCTCAGTTTGAGCCGGAAATTCGCCTGAATTTAGGCTTGCTGGTTTCCACTTCGCTGGAGTTTAACTCGATGCTGTGTGGCTATAAGGGCAAAAACAAGCGGCGCGCCGGGGCGATCCGGCATACGTTTTCTCACCACGCCTACTCGTTCCCCTACACGGCGCTGGAGAACAATCCGGTTTATCCACGCAAGGCGTCGGGCACGCTGCAAAAGCTGTTCCAGTCACGGGTTCGCAACGGCCGTCGCTGGGCCAGGCAGCCGCGGGAGAGGGTGATCGGTAATGTCGCCGGGCGACCGCTTCGCGACCGGTTATCAGTTGTCAGTAAACAGTTGTCAGTAAACAGTAAAAAGAAGTTTGTGGAGATTGTGGGAGAGCGTGACTGGGGTGTGGAAGTTGAGAGCGTGGCCAAGATGACGCCGGAGAGCAGCCGGCGGTTTTTGCTGCTGCAAGGTTCATCGACCCGGCTAGATTTGCCGGATGGCAGTGTGGATTTTATTGTGACCGATCCGCCGTATTTTGACAGCGTACAGTACAGCGACCTGGCGGCCTTTTTCCGCGTCTGGCTGCGCCACTTGCTGCCGGAGGCAGCCGACTTGGAATATGACACGCGGCAGTCGGCCGTGGACCCACACCGGCTAGACAGCGAGAGCCGCTACGCGGAGCTGATGACGGGGATTTTTGCTGAGTGCCGCCGAGTGCTGAAGGAGGAAAACGGCCGTTTCATCTTCACCTTTCACCACTGGAACCCCAAAGGGTGGGCGGCGTTGGCGGTCGCATTGCAAAAAGCCGGTTTTGCTCTGGTGAACCGGTACGTGGTCCATTCAGAAAATCCCATCTCGGTCCACATTTCCGGCATGAAGGCGCTGCTGCACGACGCGATTCTGGTCTTTGCCCCGGCGGAACGGGTGGATGTGGATTGGCAACGGCCGTCCCACATCAACCAGACCGACAGCGAACAGTTTTGCTATGATTGTGGCTCCTTTTTGGGTTGGGTATTGCAGGAGGGCGTGGCGGAAACGGCCGTGCTGCCCCTGTGGCAAGAAGCGTTAAACGATGCCTGATCCCGCAGATTTTCCGCTTGGCGCAAAAGTAACGATTGCAGAACTGGCCGGCGATGTGCATCCCGTGTTGCACCGGCTGCGGGTGACCGAGCCGGTGAGCTGGCTGCCGGCGCTTAACGCCTGGCTGGTGACGCGCCACGATCTGGCCACTGCCGTGATGCGGGATGCCAAAACGTACACGGTGGATCACCCCGGTTTTTCCACGGCGCAGGTGGTGGGGCCAAGCATGTTGTCTTTAGATGGCGAGGAACATTTGCGGCAGCGACGGCCGTTTGATGCCCCGTTTCGTAAGACGGCCGTCCACAACCGCTTCCGCCAGTCGGTGGCCCAACACATTGCCCAACTTTTGACTGAGCTTGCTCCCAAAGGTAAGGCGGAGCTGCGGCGCGAATTTGCCGGGCCGGTTGCTGTGAAGACGATGATGACGGCCTTGGGATTGGCGGGTGTGGCGGAAACGGCCGTTCTCGGCTGGTACGACACGATTGTTCAAGCGGTAACCCAGGTGACTGCCGGCGAACCGGTCAGCGCGGAGGGGCGGGCTGCCTTTGCTGCCTTGCGCGAGACGCTGCTGCCATCGTTGCGGCGCGAGCCGGAGGCGAATCTGTTAGCGGCGGCCAGTGGGGCCGCCCAGGGCTTGTCTGACGAGGCGATTGTGTCCAATGCGGCCGTTTTGCTCTTTGGCGGCATCGAAACCACGGAGGGGATGATTGCCAACGCTCTCTACTTTTTGCTGACGAACCGGGAATGGCTTAAGCCCGTACGCGAGGACAACTCGCTTTTGCCAGCAGTGATTGAGGAGACGCTGCGGCTGGAGCCGGCAGCGGGCGTGGTGGACCGGTACGCCACGCAGGATGCCCGGCTGGGCGAGGCCAACATTGCGGCGGGTGATCTGGTGCGCGTTTCGCTCAGTGGGGCCAATCGTGATGCGGCCGTTTTCTCCGACCCTGATCAATTTGATCCGCTGCGGCCCAATTTGCGGGAGCACGTTGCTTTTGCCCAGGGGCCGCACGTTTGCCTGGGGCTTCACCTGGCCCGGTTGGAAGCGCAGCTTGCTGTGGAGCAGATTTTAGTGCGCCTGCCGAAAATAAAGCTTCAGGAGACGGAAGCCGCTGCCCGTGCCGCCAAACCACAAGGGCTCGTTTTCCGCAAGCCGGAAGCGGTGTGGGTGAGTTGGTGATTCAACTTTGTTGACAATCTCTCCGCTGGTTGTATATTCTCTGGCTACGCATGATTTCAACCATTCAAGCAATTCTCAAGCGAATCGTTTCTCTTTTAGGTGGTGCGGCGGTGAAACGGCCGTCATCTGCCGTACAAAGTGCTGCCCATGAATCAGCAACAGGAGGCAACATGGTCAAAGTCCCCAACAAAATTGGTTTTCACACCGGGCCGGGCGGCAACCCGTCCGGCATTGGCGACTGGATGCGCGCCCTGGATAAAGCCCGCATTCCTTTTTGCCTCAAGTCGGTAGATCATTACGGTCCCATTTTTGAAGCTCAGGAGCTGATGAAGAAAAGTAACGTCCCGCATGTGCTGGTTTACCGTCTCAGCACCCGAGGTATTAACGACGGCTACGATTACGACGTACCGCCGTATAAAGATCCCAAATACGTAAATGATCCGGAAGGCGGTGCCGAAAAACATTGGCGCAAGACAGTTGCAAAACTGCCGCCGGAGTTCGATAAGAAGCGGGTTTGGCTGGAGCCAATTAATGAGGTGGACAAAGATTTATGTGACTGGCTGGGCCGTTTTGCCGTCCACACCGCCAACCTGGCGCAGCAGGATGGCTACAAGGTGACGCTGTTTGCCTGGTCCAGCGGGGAGCCGGAGCCGGGCTGCTGGGAAACGCCGGGGATGTTGAAATATTTGCAGCTTTGCGGCAAACGGCCGCAGCAAGCCGCCGTCGCCCTGCATGAGTACAGCTATGTTGAGAGCGATATCATGCACGAATACCCCTTTAAGATCGGCCGTTTTCAATATTTATTTCAGGTGTGTGACAAGCACAATATCCCTCGGCCACGGGTGCACATCACCGAATGGGGCTGGACGCTCAACAGCGTACCGCCGCCGGAAAAAGCGATCCCAGACATTCGCCAGGTTGGTGAACTGTACGCCCGTTTCCCCGAAATTGAAGGGGCCGCCATCTGGTATCTTGGTCCTGCTTTTGGCGGCATTGCCAACAAAGCGCAGCGGCTCATCAAGCCGGTGACCGATTTTACGTTAAACCATCGCTTTGAGATGCCTGAAGGCAGCGGCACGATCAACGTGCCGGAGATTGGCAGTACGCCGCAGCCGCCTGTGCCAGGCCCGGAACCTGAGCCCCCGCCGCCACCGCCAGACCCAATCCCGCCGGAACCAGAACCGGAACCGCCTCCGGCGCCTCCCGCACCTGATATCAAGTTTGTGGCCGATGTCACTATGCCGGACGATACACGCTTGCAGGCGGGGTCAACGTTTGTGAAGACGTGGCGGGTGAAAAATACGGGGAATGTGGCCTGGGACAATCGCTACAAGCTGGTTTTTGTCGATGGCGTGGCTATGACGAAAAAAACAACGCAGCCGCTGCCCAACCTGGCTCCCGGACAGGAAGGCAATCTCTCTATTGAGTTTACCGTGCCCTTACAGCCGGGCGTCTACTTTAGCGATTGGCGCTTGCAGGATGAGCGGGGCAATTTATTCGGTGACTTCATCTTTACCCGCATCATTTCGGTGGATGATCGCCCCAGCGACGGCGTTTACGTGGCCGACGTGACCATTCCTGACGATACGCGGATGCTACCGGGACAGGTGTTTACCAAAACGTGGCGGGTAAAAAATACGGGGGAACGGCCGTGGGGCAATGGCTTCCGGCTGGTGTTTGTCAAAGGCACACCGATGACCAATCAGCGCAGCATTTCTTTGCCGGCCTGCGCACCGGGGCAAGAGGTTGAAATCTCCATCCAGCAAACAGCCCCCACCCGGCGCGGCACCTACTTTGGCGACTGGAAAATGCGCGACGACCGGGGCAACCTCTTTGGCGAAGTCCTCTTCCTACGAATAATCGTTTAATTAGCCACAGAGGACACAGAGAAAAAAGAGAAAAAACTCTTTGCTCTCTGTGCCCTCTGTGGCAAAGAAATTAACCGGCCAAGAATTCTTCCATGTTGGCTTTGCTGATGCGGTAGGCGTTGCCGATTTTGCGGGCTTTTAAGTCGCCAGCTTCGATGGCAGCGACGACGTCTTCATAGGAAACCTGCAAAATTTCGGCAGCTTGCTGCGGGGTCATCACGTCTGGCATCCCGGCGGAACCACTTGCGCCTGCTGCCTGCGCCGGCTGCGCTTGCTGGGGCTGTTGCTGCTGATTTTGCATACTTTGCATGGCAGCCATACCCATTGCGCCAAACCCAATTTCACCCATGTTGCCACCTCCCGATGGATTGTTTGCTGCCGCTACAAAAGCGTCGGCCTGTTGTTTCTGGGTGTAGCTGGTGCCGTAGCCCATATTGGTCACCACTTCCAGCGACTTGGGATGCAGCCCCATGCGAATGTTGAAATCAACCAGTACCATGCCCAGGGCGTCAAATTCGGCCTGGAGCAGACCAATGAGCAGCTCGTTGAGGTCCTGCGAGAAGGATTGCAGTTGGGCCGGACCTAAATTCTTGGCAATGGCCAGCTCGCTCATTTTGTCTTGCATCATGATGGCCAGCTTGGGATCGAGGCGATCTTTTAGCTGCGGCTGGCGCACGCTCTCGCGGAAGGCGTCCATAGCGTTGAGGAAGCGCCACGGCTCTTTAACCCGCACGACGTAGGTGCCGTTGCCCACAATGGCGCTGGCTCCGGGTGAGCGGTTCAAATGTTCAATGATGATAGGCTGGGTGGTGCCCCATTTCATCGTCACGTCGGTGGTTTTGACGTAATAAACATCGGCCGTAAAGACGTTTTTGCCGCCAAACAGGCCGCGTTCCAGCCAGTCGGCCAGGAAGGGCACATTGGCGGTGGTGAGGATGTGGGTGCCGGGTTCAAACGTTCCCATTGCTTCACCACTACGCACGAAAACGGCCGTTTCACCCGGATTCACAATACAGGGCGAGCCTAACTTAATGTCGCCCAAGCCACCAGGCGGGAACTTGCGTACAACTTCGTCTCGAAGCCAGGAATCAATTGCTACGCGATCAAAAACTTTTGCCATGAGTCAATCTCCTTAGAGTAATCCACAGATTTCGCAGATTACGCAGATGATAAATAAAAATCTGCGTAAATCTGTGTAATCTGCGGTTCCTATTTTTGATTAATATAGGACTTACGCAGTTGCTCCGGCCGGTCTCCTGACCGTGCCGGTAGTGGCGCGGTGAGAACACCGGCCACAGCCCTTGAAGTGCGTAACTCCTTTTAATATTCACCTTTTAGGTCGTCGGTGACGGCGGACTCGCCGATGCCTTTGATGACTTCGTCGCGGCCGTCGAAGGTGGTGTTGGCTTCTTTGAGCGTGCTGTCCAGTTCGCGGATGGCCCCGGCAATATCACCATCATCAACGACGGCTTTTTCCAGAACGGCCGTTCCCGCGGCAATCTGATCCGCATAATTCAGCATATTTTCGTCAAAGGCGTAAATCCGGGCCAAATCTTCTTCCTTTACCTTGATGGCGTCGAAGAAACCGGCGTAACCCTGTGGGGCATCCTTCACTTTGCCAATCAGCCCCATCAGGCGCGTATCCACACGACCCAACGGCTCGGCGTGATCCATTGCCTTGATGATATCGCGGCTCAATTCCTCGCTGGCGCTGCCCAACTGCAAGCGGCTGCCTTCCAAGCGGTCGGCAATCGTTTTGCGCAAAAGTTGGTCGGCCTCACGCCGGCGGCTGCGCTCCATGTAGCCATCCAGGCCGGGAATCTTGCTTAACAAATTGCCCAGGCCGGTTGATTCGCCCTGGATTTTGTCAAATAAATCGGAAATTTGTTCTTTCATATTGGGTCGCCTCTCTTGATTAATTTTTACGATTCCAAAAAATATTCTGTACCGCAGAAGGGGCAGCGAATGACGCCCTTCCCGGCCAGTTCCAACTCACCACCACAATGTTTGCATTTGTTAAGCTGATGCAGCTCATTTGCCTGGCGAGAGTATAACATACCTTCATCCCAGTTTACATAGCCGGAAAACAGCCCCATGCCCACGAGCTGGTACAGATTTTGCTGCACCACCTCGCGGCTGCTGTTTAGCTCGATGACCAGATCGCTGATGGCGATTTGACCGCGGGTTTTGACCATGTCTAGCAGCTGGCGTTGTTCCTGGGCTCGGGCGGAAACGGCCGCATCCTGCCCACCCTTCCAAAAAAGAAAGGCACCAAAGCCCAACTGCGGCAGCACCAGCACCAAAAATCCCAGAGTGATGCCCAGCGCCATGCCGCCTGCGGTTAACCGGCCTTCACCGCGATAAACAAACATCAGCCCGGTGATGACAATGCCAACGAGTATGCCGCCGGCGATGAGAATAAGTCCAAGTGTTCTGCCCATAAAATTATCCAAATCCTCTGCTGCCGCCGCCGCCGGAACTACCGCCGCTAAAGCCGCCGCTGAAGCCGCCGGAACTTCGTCCGCTGCTGGAGCTGGGTGGGGTGCTGCGCATGGTGGAAGCGGTACTGTTTAGCATCCGCGTCAGCCCGGAAGACATCGATTCCAGGCCGCCGGCCATGCCTAATGCGGCCGAATCGAGACTGGGCAGCGAAGGTGCGCTGCCGCCGCTGCCGCTTGTGCGACTGCTGCTGCCGTGATAAATGGGACGGCCATAACCATACGGATGATACCACGGCGGAATGGGCGTGTGGGGCACGGTGGCAAATTTGCGAATCCAGGTGCGGTCCAGGCCAAAAGCAGTGGCGTACGGTAAATATTTTTCAAACAGCTCGCCGGATTGTTCCATATCCTGATATTCTTCGATATTTTTCAAGTAGTTGCGGAAGGCGTCCCATTTGGCTTTCTCTTCCGCGCCTTTGGCCGTTTTGTTGGGCATAAAGCGTCCCACCACGCCCACAAAGAGCGCGGTGATGCCCAAAGCCGCCGCCCCGCAGCAACCAACGTAGGATGCTTCTTCAGGCAAGACGGCGATCAGGGCAATGAAGGCACCCACCGCCACAACGCCAATCAACACGGCCGTGGCAACATAGGTCGTGCGCACTTTGTCCGGCGAGCGATCGACCAGGCCCTCGCTGAGAAGTTCGTCGTAGAGCATGTTGCGCAGCTTGGGCAGCTTGCTGGCAAATTTATAGCGCAGCTCAGACAGCTTGCGCTCTGTTTTGCTGCCAAAGAAATCGCGGAGGAATTGGGTTTCATACGGCCGTAACCCGCTCTTGTCACTATCTACCAGCGTAAAGACATGGTTTTTGGCCTTGTTTTCACTAATCGTGATGTAGCCGCGCTGGGCCAAATCCACCAGGGTAGAGATGATGTCGCGCATGTCGGCCTTTTCATCTACCAGCGTGCCCACCACCGCCGGGCGCAGATTAGAGGGTGGCTCCGGCAAGTACTCCGGCACGACGAGGCCGGTTTCCGGGTCGCGGCCGCGTGTGTACCATAGGCCAAGCACGGTGAGCGGGCCGCCCAAGAAGAGCAGGCCAGACAGCGCCAGCCCGATGAGGCCGTAGACGTCGGCGTTTTGCTGGCGCTGCTGCCAATCTGGGGTGGGAATGTCCAGGATGCCGTGGGGGAACTGGACGCGGACTTCAAACGCCTGGCCGGGCAGGAGGGGTTCGAGGAGGGTGTAGGTGATGATACGGCCGTTGCTGCTCACGCTCGTTTCTACCAGATTAGCATTCCCCGCCGCCAAACCTTCCACCAAATATGTGCTGTCATCAATGTAGCGCTGTGGCTCCACCCCTTCCGGCAGGCGAATGGTGACGGTGCTGTCCTGGATACGGCCGGGATGGTCCGAGGGGATCGCCTTCCAGAAAATCTGATCGCCGCTGCCCTCATCCGGCGTGCCGACAATGACGCCGCCTTCCACCGTGTAGCTGAAGGTGTAGGTGCGCCGCCCCAGCACCGGCTCAAAGTACCAATCAATGCGCACCTCGTCGCGGGAGCGGCTGACTTCAAACGTGCCGGGAGCGTTGCTGCCGGACTCCTGGTAAATCAGGTCGCCTTCACGCACGGAGATGTCGGTGATGTTGTCGTTGTTGCCCGCGCTGCCGGTGAGGATGGCGCCGTAGCCAAAGGTAAACGGCGCGCCGGAGAAGTTGAGCACCTGCGTCTCCACAATCTCCATATCGCCATTTTCCAGCAGCGTCATCTCCACATCAAACCGCTCCCAGTAGAACGACTTCGTCTGCGCTGCTGCCGAGGACGGCATGGCCAACAGGCTAAATAGCAGTAAAGCAACAAAAAAAGTGATGAATGTTTTGGGGTTAATTTTTTGCATAGGTATTTTCAGAATACTTGATTGGACAAAAATTTTCTGGTCAGCAATTAAACAAGCAACCCTCAATTGTCATTTCGACCAAAGGGAGAAATCCCTTTAAGAACGGCGCGGCGTTTACCTGGCCAAGCTTAGAAAGATTTCTCGCCAAAAGCGGCTCGAAGCAACAGATGAAGGTAATTTGTTCAGTACGAGATTTATTGTGAGAAGATGATTTGTGCATATGTTGATGTCTTTTGTCACTATATCAAAGCTGAGTTGAATAGCGCTCCTATTATACAAAAAGAATATAAAGTAGCGGCTTAGGAAAGCGTTGGTTAACAAATGCAGAGCATTCAACTAAGGACATAAACTGTTCGGGGCAACGTTTCATGAAGTCTGCGGTTCGGAACAACTTAATGGTTAGTGACTCTCCCGGTTCAAGGGTGATTTTACTCATTCCAGACAATGGATCGTTTAAATAGGACATACAATCAATCCAGGCGTCCATATTTGCACCATAATAATCTGGAAATCCAAAGACATCCTTGAATATCTTGTGAAATGATGGCCAGTCATGAATTTTTGATGTATCGATTTGTATTTCTTTCATGAATTGTTTAGCTGATTATTGGCCAAGCCATTCATTTTCGATTTGGTCAAGCTGGCCGGACTGCTGTAGGGTGTCCAGGCTTTGGTTGAGTACGGTGAGCAGCTGCCGGTCTTCACTACGCACGACCAGGGCAAAAGGTTCTACGGTGACGCTCTGTGGCAGCCGCTTGAGGCCGTCGTTTTCGCGCAAGAAAAGCCGCCCGCTGATGGCGTCGGTAAGTGCAGCATCGGCATTGCCTTGCTGCACGGCCGTTAACGCTTCATCTGCTGTGGGGAACGGCCGTATCTCCAAATCTACCACTCGCTTGGCCCACTCCGTCGCTTCCACATGGCCCAAACTGCCCAGCTCTACGGCCAGGGTGTGGCCACCTAAATCTTCCATCGAGTTAATTGTCTCGTTATCGGCCGGGACTATCAAAATTTCGCCGGCATCAAAATACGGCTCGCTGTAGCTAAAATCCCGCGTCCGCTCCGGGATGATCACCAGGGCGGAGATGAGCACGTCTACCTGTTCGGTGGCCAGGGCGTCGTACAGGCCATCGTAGCCGAAGTAGACAAACTGTACGTCCAGGCCCAAATCATTAGCAATGGCTTTGGCCAAGTCCACGTCTAGCCCGTGCACGCCGCTGCCATCGTCCACTTCAAACGGCGGGTACGTGGGGTCCAGCCCCACGCGCAGGACGCCTGCTGCCTGCACTCGTTCCCAACTGTCGTCGGCTGGCTGGCAGCCGATGAGCGGGAAAATTAGCGTGAGTAAAGCCAAAAACCATAAGCTGTTTTTAGCATAATAGGAAAGCGATCCCATTTCGATCCGGGAGGGTGCTTGCTGACCCAGGTGACAGTCACTTTTGGAAGTGACTGTCACCTTCGGCAAATAATTATTCATTGCCGGTGAACCTCTGCAATTCAGTGTAGATCGGCTTGGCCACAAATTCGGGCGTGATGAGCGTATAGTAATCCATGAAGCTTTTGCTGGGGGCGGGGAAGCGGAAGGCCCAGATGGCGATCATTTCCACGTAAGGCCAATTCTCTTCAGCGTAGGTGAAGGCGTCGAGCGTGTTTTGGATGCGCTGGCCAGGGCGCACCGCCATCGTCCAGCGGGGATGGTCGTTCCAGCCAAATTCGGTGATGTAAATTTTGCTGTCGGCGTCATTGTGCCGCAGCATGACCTCGCGCACCAGCTCCACGCGGCGAAAGTTGAGAATTTCCGGACCGGGCTCGGCCAGGGCGGGGAAGGTGAGGCCGTAGCTGTGTACCGCCAGCCCGTCGAAGTAGTCGGTGGCCCCGGCGGCGTACATCTGGTCCAGGTATTCCAGATCGTTCAACCCCCAGGGCGAACCGGCCGGTTCCAGCGTGGGGGCCAGCGCGCCACCCAGCACCAGTACGTCTGGATTGGCGGCTTTGATGGCCGGATACATCACTTTGAGCAGATCGACGTAGTCAACGGCCGTCACCTCCCGATACCCCCACTCATAGCTCAAATTTGGCTCATTGCCGACGATGATGGCTGCCAGTTTGCCCTCGTACCGGGCAGCAAATCGGGCAGCAAACTCGGCAAAATCGTTGTAAGCGGTGGCGTCCAGGTAGTTGAGCGGCGTGTTTGGCGGGCGGGCCCAGGCGGGCGTCAGGCCCAATCGGGCAATTACCTTTAGGCCCTGGGCGTGGGCGTGTTCAATCACCATGTCCGGATGAT
>CALBTC010000028.1 GCA_937967805.1 uncultured Anaerolineaceae bacterium | reverse complement strand
AGCGGCAGCGGCATTGTGCGCAACGTGGGGGATGGCTTTTTGTTTGCTACCGTTCAGGGCGCAGTTGAAGGGGAAGGCACGCTGTGGTACGTCATTAACTACGGGGAATACGTGCGCGCTTCAGATCTAACGATAGTGCCCGCTTCTGAATTTACGGGCGTTGAAATTAAGTCGCAGCCGGAACGGCCGTTTGGCTGGATGGTGGTCGATTACTGGTACAGCAACGAGCCGGGGGCCGAACCCGCCCCGGAAAACGTCAAGCTGCCGCGCTACACCTTCTTTGAAGTATACGACGCCGTCACCGCAGACGACGGCTGGATTTGGTACAACATCGGCGGCGGGCGCTGGATGCGCCAGACTTACGTCAGCCTCGTGGATACCAACCCACGCCCGGAAGAGGTAGGGGCTGAGGAATACTGGGTCGAAATTGATCTGTATGAACAAAGCTTTGCCGCCTATATTGGCGACCGTATGGTGTACGCCGGGCTCATTTCCAGCGGGCTGAACCGCTGGCCCACAAATGAGGGCCTCTTCCAGGTGTGGGACCGTCACCTCAAAACCAAGATGTCTGGTGCGGAGGGCAAAATCGACTACTACTTCATCGAAGACGTGCCGCACACCATGTATTTTGATTATGACATCGCCCTGCACGGCGCCTTCTGGCACGATCGCTTTGGTTACAAGCACAGCCACGGCTGCGTCAACATGCCGCCACGTGATGCCGAATGGGTCTTCAACTGGTCGGCCGGTGCTCCCAACGATTTGTGGGTCTGGTCACACACCTCCGATCCTAACCATTACTTCGACCGCTACGATCCGGAAGACACTTTTTCTGGCCCGTAAGCCAAGCTCGTTTGGCCTAACACTAAACCAAAGACCCTGAGCCAACCGCCCAGGGTCTTTTTTTGGTTCGCCTGTTACTCTTGCCAAAGCGAGAATCTATCAGCCTCTAAAACCAACACGCTTCAAGTAAGGTGGAGTGAGCATCCTCAGATGCGAACGGCTGAAGCAAAATCCGCTCCGCATACCTCGACTATGCTCAGTATAAGACAGAACTATAAAGTAATCACCTGATCCGGCGGGTTACCGGCCAGGGCGCCGTACAAATCGGGGAAGCAGCCGACCATCACGCCCGCGACGGTGCCGGTTGGTTTGCAGTTGCCGGCTTCGCCTTCGGCCAGGCCGCGCTCCAGGGCGCACTGGTCGCACATCATCAGCATCATGCTCGTTTCGGCGGCGACTTTGGCCAGCCGCTCGCCAATGGGATCGCCCTGGCGCAGCACGTAGTTGTTGTCGTCAAAAAAGAACATGCCAATTACATCGACACCGTGGGTGCCGTCTTCTAGCTGGGGCAAAATCATCTTGCCTAATTTGTAGCTGGCAGTGTGGCCAGAGGTAGCAAAAACATAAGCAACTTTCATGAAATGGACTCCTTTTGTGTTGGGTAATTTTGATGATGGCTATTGTAACAAAAGGTGGAGCTACGCAAGAAGAAAGGAATGGCAGTCCTGAACTCGACAATTGAATGGCTGATAGGGTCAGGACTGCCACTCCTGTAGCGTCCATTTTTTAGAGTAGCAAAAGGCCAACGAGATTCGGCAGCAAAATCAGCAATGCCAACAAAGGATGGCCGCGCTGGTCGCTGTTGCGCCTGTCCCAGTTAAACAGGAAGAGCGCCAGGGCAAAGGCCAAGATACCGCTGCTGGCCAAAATGATGACCGAGGCCCACGGGTTGAAATCGGCCGTGCCGTTCATGGCCAGTCCGTTGAAGGCGTTCATGGCATGGGTGGCGGGCAGCAGCTGGGCTACCTGTTGGGCCGCAGTGGGCAACATGCTAAACGGCAGCATCAATCCGCCCAAAATCATCGAGGGGATGAAAATGATCTGGGAATAGAGCACCGTCATGCGGGTAGAAGGGGAGACGACGCCGATCAGCAGGCCATAGCTGGAGCAGGCCAGGGCCAACGCGGCCACAACGATGAAAAGATTGAGCCCATTGCCGGGCAACGCGGCGTCAAACAGCAGCGGCGCGGTGAAGGTGATGAGCAGCGTCACGATGGCCAGATGCAGGCCGGTGGTGAGGCCGGGAATGAGCAAAATGGAAAGCGCGGGGACGCCGTTGATTTTGTAACTGCGAAAAATGCCGGTTTCGCGCGCGTTGACCAGCGGATCGGGCAGGCCCAGGAGGGTAGAGGCCAGGATGGCAAAGGTGATCATGGCCGGAATCATCGTATCGCGGAAGAACGGATTGATTCCCGGCATGATGGCGCCCATCATCAGGTAAAAGCCCAGCGGAAACAGGTAGTTCATCAGCAGCAGGTTCTTGTTACGAATGCCGGTTTTGAATTCAAAGCTGAAATGGGTCATAAAGGCAGACATGGTAACTCTCCGGTTAAACGTTGGTTAATTCCAGGAAGCGTTCTTCGAGCGACGGCCGTTCCACCCGCAAATCAATGAGCTCATCCGCTTTTTCCTGGATGGCGCTGATGAGGGCCGGAACCGTCTGGGCAATGTCGCTGCTGAAGTAGATGGCGTAATTGTCTTTATTCAGGTGCTGGCTGACGGCGGGCAGGTCAAGCGAATTGGCCATCAGGCAGTTCTCTTTGGTGTGCACAGAGACTTTGGTGAGGCCGGCCCCGGTGGCGGTGATTTCCATGGGGGTGCCGGTGACGGCGAGACGGCCGTTCAACAAAATCGCCACCCGGTCAGATAACTGCTCCGCTTCGGCCATGTCGTGGGTGGCCAGGATGATGGTGGTGCCGCTGGCTTGCAGCTCGCGCAGCAGCGTGTGCAGCTCAGACCGGGAACCGACGTCCAGTCCCGCCGTCGGCTCGTCTAGAAACAAAACCTGTGGCTCGTGGGCAATAGCCAACGATAAAGCCAGGCGGCGCTGCTGTCCCGTTGACAGCTCGTGAAACTGCGTGTTTCGTTTGGCCATCAGGCCAAAGCGATCCAGCAAATCGTAGCGCGGGGCCACGCCGTGGTAGGCGCAAAAGAACTTCATCGCTTCGTCCGGTGTCATCGCTTCCGGCATGCCGGAGGCTTGCAGCTGCACGCCGATGTGGTGGCGCAGTTGGTGCGGCTCTTTGGTGGGATCGACGCCGGCCACTTGCAGTTCGCCTGCATCGGGCTGGCGCAGCCCTTCCAGGCATTCCAGCGTTGTCGTTTTGCCGGCACCGTTTGGCCCCAGCAGGCCAAAAATCTGGCCGGACTGCACGGTAAAGCTGATATCGTCAACCGCCACAAAATCGCCGTACGTTTTGCGGAAATTAGTGACTTGGATCACAGGTTCGGTCATAGCATTCCCTCAACAGGTTGGTATCTATTTGCAAGGCAAGCTCACTGCAACGCATGCAGTCAGTTGCGGCATATGATAGTTTAAGAGGGGTCGCGCCAGTAATGATGGATGACATGTCCACAGTGGATAAATGTCATTGTCGGGAGAAGAGAACAGGCAGGAAAAAGACGCTTACTTTTCCACGAGAATTTTATCCCCCGGAACGAACGGGGTTTGGATCACGAAGTGGAAGTAATCGGGGGAGCTGTGGCCAAAGCTATGGGTTTCGCCCGGCTCGACGACGAGCATGTCGCCGGCTTGCAGCTGGATGATTTGTTGGTTGACAACGGCCGTACTCGTCCCCCGCGCCACCAGATAAATCTCAAACATCTGGTCATGCTGGTGCAGCTCGTTGACGCCTTCATTGGCGTACCCCACCGGAATCGGTACGGCTGAATTCCATGGCCCCACAAACCAACCTTTGGCCACGTTTCTGTCTGGTGTTTGGTGGATCATGCCCCGATTAGACCGGAAGCTGAGAAAATGTCAAAAAGCGCCAAAAAGGCCTATCGCTTTCGTGTCAAAAGAGAATATAATTTCCCGTTTTGCAAAACATTTGTGAGTGTAAATAAGATTATGACTGCATTAATACGAACCTGGACGAAACGGCCGTTGCCTGTTGAACATCGCGCCAATTTTATCCACCTCTATTTAGATATTGCCTGGTATGGCGTTCTCAGCGGCAGCGCCATTGCCTTTTTGACTATTTTCGCCGCGCGCCAGGGAGCCGACGGCTTTCAACTGGGGCTGCTCAACGCGGCTCCGGCCGTGGTGAACCTGGCGGTCACGCTGCCGGCGGGCCAATGGCTGCAAGCGCGCTCGTTAAGCCGCGCCGTCTTTTGGACCTCTTTCTGGCACCGGCTGGTTTATTTGCCGCTGATTTTTCTGCCGCTGGTAGGCGGCGCCACGTTCCAGGTTTGGGCGCTCATTGGCCTGGTTCTGTTGATGAGCCTGCCGGGCACGGTATTGGCTGTGGGGTTTAACGCCATGTTTGCCGCCGCTGTGCCGCCGGAATGGCGCAGCCACGTCACCGGTTGGCGCAACGCCCTGCTGGCCGTCTGCTTCATAGCGTCTTCGTTAATCAGCGGACTGCTGCTAGACCGGCTGCCGTTTCCGCTGGGCTACCAGGTGGTGTTTGGCATTGGCCTGGTGGGGGGGATGATGAGCAGTTTGCATTTGTGGTTTGTTCGGCCGTTGCAAACCGGCGGCTACCAGAACGGCAAAAGCCTGGGCGACAGCGCCCGTCCCGGCATGATGCGCTCTGTCGGTGATGGCTTTAAGGCCGGCATTGGCCTGCGCTTCCTTGCCCGCAACGGCCAGCGCGCCCGGCTGCGCTCGCGCGTCTTGAGCGGGCCGTTTGGCCCGATTGTGGGGCTGCTGTTCCTGTTTCACCTGGCTCAATATCTGGCGATTCCTATTTTTCCGCTTTACTGGGTAAACCATCTTAACCTGACCGATGCGGAAATCAGTCTGGGCAACGCGGTGTTTTACGGCACGGTGCTGCTGGGCTCGACCCAGCTTACGCGGATCACAAACCGGTTTCAGCACAAGGGGGTGCTGCTGTGGGGCATGATCACAATGAGTTTGTACCCGGCGCTAACGGCCGTTACCCAGGACCTGACGCTGTTTCTCATCACGTCGGCGGTGGGCGGGTTGTCCTGGTCGTTGGCCGGCGGGGCGATTGCCAACTACATGCTGGAGCGGATTCCAGAGGGAGAACGGCCGTCTCACCTGGCCTGGTACAATCTGGCGCTTAACGCCGCCATTTTGCTGGGTTCGATGCTCGGCCCGCTGTTTGCCCAGCAGATGGGTTTGGCCACGGCGTTGGTGGTTACGGCCGTTTTCCGCTTTGGCGCCGCGCTGGCCGTACGCCGCTGGGGTTAAGGCAAAATAAACTCCGCCACAATCGGTGCGTGGTCCGATTCGGGGAATTTGTCGTCGGTGCGGAAAGCGCCGGATTCGTCGTGCAGTACTTCGTTGTGGATTTCTGTGCCGCGATAGTAGGTGAGCAGTTGGCGCGTGGCCAAAATGTGGTCCAGCATCTCTTTTTTGCCCAGGTGCAGCAGCGAGAAGCGGGCTGATTCCGGTACGGACTGTTCGCAGGGGATCATGACGCGGTTGATTAATCCGGTATTGCCCGTTTCTTCAACCGGCCCCATGATGGCCTTCAGGGCTACCTCATCCTTATCGTCGTTAAAGTCACCGCAGGCAACAATATATTCCGGCTCGCCGGTGACGTCCAGCCGGTCAAAAATGTCGTCGATGAGGATGCGCATTTCCAGCGCCTGGCCCACGCGCTTCATGGCAGAGATGAAGCTGCCTTCGGCCCAGCCGGCCATCGTGCGCCAGGTGTAGGTGTTAATTTTTTGGCCGTCGACGTTAGACGGCCGTTTCGATTTCAGATGCACATTAAGCACGTGCAGCATCCGGCCCGCGCCTAAATCAATCGTCACGTACAGGATGGGGCGCTCCCAGCCGATCTCTTTGGCAGCCGCTTCCGGCGGATCGGCTGTTACTTTGCGGTAGCTGGGCTTGGGCGCGTATTCATGCTTGATTTGCTGCACGTCGCGGATGGGGTAGCGGCTGATCACCACCAGATTGCGCACGTCGTATGCTTCATCGCGGGTGGTTTTGGTATGGGCGGTGTAGAACCATTCATACGGCGTTTCGGCCAGCAGCTGGCTAAGGGCATCCAGCTTGCGCGGCTCACCGGGGAACTCCTGCCCATGCACCTCCTGAAAGCAAATCACGTCGGCCCGCAGCCGCAGCAGTTGCGGGCGCAGTACAGCAATGCGTTCGGGGAGAGACGGCCGTTCCCCCGGCTTGTCATCCAGATTTTCCAGATTAAATGTTGCAATTCGTAACGGTGTGGCCACAACACGCTCCTTTTTATTCAGGTCAGAGATGGTCGAGATAGGTTTCAGTATAGGTCACTCCCGGCGCGAACTCAAATCCCAATAATGCGTTTTCGAGGATAAACGCATTATTACCGGAAATACCGGCAGCCTTACGTTTAGCAAGGCAAACGGTGCAGCCTGTCTGCCCAAATGTATTGTTATCCTTGGAGGGAAAAATGTCGGACAAAAAATCATCAGGCGGAGAGGGGTGTGCCGGTTGGTTTAAATGGTTTGTCGGTACGTTTATTGCGCTGCTGGGTGCAATAGGTGGGCTCGTCGCCTTGTGGGATCGAGACGGTAGCTCTGCGCCGCCTGTGCCCACGCCGATTGTCATTACCATCAATACAGAGAACAGTGCCAGTGGGACTGGAACCAAACCGTCGCCGCAAACGGCCGTACAGCTGCCGGAAGATGTGTTTGTGCCGGAACTGGTGCCCACGCCTGTGCCCATTGTGAATGAACCAAACACAAATCGGCCGTCTGAGCAAGATGTGGCTGACTTTTTGTACGAAGCAGTTTTGGCAGAAACGGCCGCCTATCTTTATCTGGACAGCAGCTATCTTACCTGGTACTTTGCCGGGGAGCCGCTGGCGTTTATGGAGTCTGAGATCGCCGAACTGCTTAATGTAGGCACGCTGGTGGCCAAGCTGTACGACGCAAGCCAAAGCTATATCAACAACATCAATTTTGTTGATGATTATCGCATTGAGGTACAAAGCTGCGAAATCTGGTCGGTGGAATATTACAATTTGTGGGACAGCAGCTTTTTGGGCGGTGAAGGCCCTAATCTTTATCCGCAAACTATTGTCATTGAGCAGTTCACCGACGGCTGGTACATCACCGATATTCTGTTCTACGATGGCCTTGCTTTCTGCAACTGACCAAATCTCCCTTGAAAATGGCCTCACGCAAAGTCGCAAAAACCGTCTGGCGCACTTGGCGGCTTGGCGTGAAATTCACATTCGTGGTGGTGTTCCGTCGTTCATGAAATCTTCTCTTTAACTACGTATGACGAGCCAGACACCCAGCAGCAGGATGCCGATGCCGAGGAGTTTTGTGGGGTCTAACGGCCGTATCTCCGCGCCAAACCAGCCAAAATGATCAATTAAACCGCTCAAGACAAACTGCGTGGCAATCAAAATGGTAAACGCCGTCACCAGTCCCAGCCGCGGCGTGACGTAGCCAATCGTGCTCACGATCACCAATCCCAAAACACCGGAGAAAAACGCATGGGGTGGCACCGTTTGCCATGCCGCCAGATTGCCGCCGCGAAGCAGCAGCATGGTCAGCCCTACCAACAGCCCGCCGCTGCCATAAGTGATAAACACACTTTCAATCGTGCCCATTTGTTGATCCAGCACCCCCATAAACTGTGCCTGAAGCACAATAGCTATCCCTCCTGCAACTGCAATCAAGATCAGAGGTAAAAAAGTTGTCATGGCCATCTCCCATTGTTTGTGATTTGGCGCCGATGATACTGTGGTTTGGGGTGGCTGCCTAATGGAGGGGGAACGGCCGTAAACCACCACTATCGCTATGGCAAAGATGAGGGAATGGTTAATTCACGCTCCCAAAGCTGAACCACACATTGACAAAATATAGACAAAAGCAGTACAATCCCGCACATAACCTGAACAAAACCCGTTTTGTAAAAAACTCAAGGAGATAAAAATGAAAAAAGTTGCTTTAAAATTAGTT
>CALBTC010000027.1 GCA_937967805.1 uncultured Anaerolineaceae bacterium | reverse complement strand
TCATCTGCCAGGCTACGTGAACCAGGGCCATGACGATAATGCTGCTGTCTTGATAAACTTGCATACGCCCCCGCCTGCTAGGCGGGGGCAAAGCAGGATACCAGGATTGTATGACAGACAAAGACCAATGGGCCAGACTAAGCGCATGAACCAGCGTCAAAAACTGGGTTGGGTCTACCCACATACGTTTGCTCATTTTGGCGGGCAACAAAGTCAAATCGGTGTCGGGCCACTGCAACGAGTTTGGTCTATTTTGGAAAAGTGCTGTAAATTTAGCCAACATATCGGGACCTCCAATGAGCAAGTAATGTTTTGTGTGATGACTTGATTTTACTCGCTTCTGGTGGTCCCGTTTACTTTTTTATTTACCGAATACTCTCGGAGTAACTAAATGAGCCTACAAATTCGTGATGATCGTCATCTGCGTTCCTTGACCGGCGTATCAAAAACACAATTCGAGATTTTACTAGAAGCATTTTCCATGACTTACACCAAGCTGCAATGGCAAGCCTATCAAGACGGTATCGTAGCTGGCATCCGCAAACGGCATCCGGGCGGTGGTCGAAAAGGTGCTTTGCCAACGGTGCGGGATAAGCTGTTGTTTCTGCTCTACTATTTCAAGGTTTATCCCACTTTTGATGTGTTAGGTACGCAATTCAACATGGCCCGGTCCAAAGCGAATGAAAACCTGTATAAGTTAGTCCCTGTTTTATATCAAACCCTAGTTCACCTGGAGGTCATGCCCCCGCGTGAGTTTGCCACACCAGATGATTTGCTTGAAGCACTGGCTGAGATTGATACGATTCTGATTGATGTTACGGAAAGGACCTATCGTCGTCCCCAGGTTGACCAAGAGCAACGTGAGCATTACAGTGGCAAAAAAAAGACACACAGTTAAAAACACCGTGATAGCTGCCTTAAACAAAACGATTCTTTTCCTGGGGCGGACCTTTGCCGGACATGTTCATGATTACACCATGCTTAAAGAGGAGTTTCCGCCAGAACAAGCTTGGTTTGAATTCATTCAGGTTTTAGTTGATTTAGGCTATCAGGGCATTCTCACCGATTATGTGTATGAAGAGATTCATATCCCACACAAAAAGCCACGTAAAAGTAAGAAGAACCCTGTGACCACCTTATCAATCGAACAAAAAGCTGATAATAAAGCGCTGAGCCAAATCAGAATATTGGTTGAAAACGCGATCTGTGGTTTGAAACGATACAATATTCTTGTTCATC
This sequence comes from uncultured Anaerolineaceae bacterium, assembly GCA_937967805.1. The sequence continues at coordinate 8,746 of CALBTC010000027.1, read as the reverse complement.
GCTTTCGTAATCACAGAAAGTCCTTTGATGATGACGTGATTGGCATTGCCGCCGGTCTCTGGAACTTCCATCTCAATTATTAAGGAACAACTCTAAGGAAGAATTCCACCTGGTGTCACTTTTACCCACAGTTGGTACATGTGTAACGAACCTTTTTGTCTGGAGGTTCATATAAGCCTCTTTAATATATTTTATAAACCATCTAGATCCTGAGAATCGGTAGCGAAGTCGTTTAACTTTGGCCTGAACCTCCCTAAAATCACCTCATAATATTCAACCCTTTCTTTGTTGTACAAATGAGCCAGTGCTCCATCACAAATAGCTACCAACTTGCTTAAAATGCCTTCAATATGAGATGTGTTCCTGGTTATTAGTGCCCCTTCAAGTTCAGTGAGAAGCAGTCTGGCACGACCCCGCACCCTATTTACAAAAACCGCATTTAAATCAGTTTGATATGTGTCCTCTTGAAACATTAGTTCCATTTCCTCGCAATCCTCGATTAATCCATTTTTTAAAATAGTGATTCGACTCTCATTCGATTTCTGAGTCGATTTCACCATATAGTTTGCCTTTCGTTTTGAGGAGGTTGAATAGCATTGGAAATAAAAGCTTAATTATGTGTTCGCTGATCCAAGTAATGGTAAGCAATTAGCATCAAAATAAACAATCAATTGTCTGACAAATACGTTTTGTTAGAATTTTTAACCGTTGTAGCTAAATCAATCAACCACTCTTTAAATTTACCTCCAGCTTTTTCCAAGTTTTGATGGCGGTTCGATAAATATATTGTTTCAACACCTATCTCGTTTGTTATGGTAACAAGTTGAACGGAAGCTTCTCGCATTTCACGTTTTAATTTTGTGATGGACCTAATCAGTTGGGAAAATGGGGAGGTAGCTTTTTCTAGATCAGATGAACACTCATAATAATTTAAAATGAATTTCAACTTGTCTTGTTCAATTTTCAGCTTTTCAAGTATTTTCAACACCTTTTTTCTTATCGTCCTATATTTATTGGGAGAGGGGTTAAAGGAAAATAGTTGCGTCAATTCTAATACCTCTTTTAAATGATCATCAATTCGTTTCGATGCAAATAAAAGATAGGCGACAGCATCTCGCTCGGTTTCGGGGAATTGCTCGTCAAACAATTCGTGAAATTCTGACGGCATGTGAGGGACTCCTTTTAATTTGATATGTTGATCAAGGCACACAAAATTCCAATCATACTTCGAGACTTGTGAAGGTCGAAGTTTCAGTATTTCTTGGAACCAATCTGATAATTTTTTGGATACTTCAAAATTAGCTGTGTCAGTAATCTGCTGGTGCAATTTTTGAAGGAGTGCGCAAGAAGGATTATAGCGAAACATGTGTTCTATATCACCCATTTGCTCCATCAATTTTTGATTTAACTCATCGATTGATATATCTGGTTGCAGGTTAAGTTGTCTAGCCCTATGAGTGACTTCACTCAAAACATTTTGGGATGCTCGTTTGCTTGCATTTACACTGTCAAATTTGTTTTTTTTTGAAGCTTCAATTAAATCAATTTCATTTTTTCTGATGCGATTTCCTATTGCTGTTAAGGGAATGATAGTCTTCTCGTTGAGATAATGTGCCTTTTCATTTATACCTTGGTGAATACCAATTAATTCCAAATTTTTGTTAAGGCAAGGAGCTCCAGAAGATCCAAAATCCGTTTTTATGGAATAATATAATCTTGTACCGTTCGCTGCTTGTGACCGATATCCGTTTGTTGAGATGACAAGTTGAAGATGCTTGCCCTTTGGATGTTGGGGCATGATGATTGGTTCACCAACCTCGAAAGGAAAGTTTTTATCTTGTATTTCAATCCATCCACGTTGTTCGAGCTTTGGATGTCCCTTAACTTTTTGACTACCAATGGGTTTTTCCATTATCAGAAGCGCATAATCTAAATCATCTTCATCAGGATCATAACGTTTGTTTTCAGGAAAACTGTCTACATAGCTCGGCTCACTGAAATCCAATAACCAATCATTCGTATTTAATTGTGTTGTGGTTTTTTCACGAATTATTTTATCCTCGGCACTTGCCAAATAGTCAAAATGGCATTGTAAATCTTCTGGAAGCGCCCAATCTTGGCCAGCTTTCTGAAGGTCTTTACGCTTATGAATGCATTCAACAGTATGGTAAGTTGTTAAAATAACTTTAGGTCCAACCAGAAATCCTGTTCCAACAATTGCTTTGCTTTTGTCATTCTGTAGCGGAATTTCAATTGCACAAATTTGCCTTTCTAAAGTATTTATTTTTAAATTAAATTCTTCAGGATTCCAACTAGCCCCACAATTCTCAATTATTTTTCTGATCTCTTGTTCCGATAGAAAGCCTTGAACCGGGCCAATCGATTGACAAAATTGACGAAGTTTGTTGTTTGTACTGTTTGAATTGCGCGCTGCAGCAATCAAATCTAGAATTTGGCTTTCTGATTGATAGTGAGTTATTAGCTCGTCTATCAGTTCACTCAGACCTTGACTGGTGTCAATTTGCTCTATGTTAAATGAAAGTTCCTCATTTAACATTCGGCGCAATTTGTTTCTATTCGGAAAAGCGGATTCTAAGGCTTGACGAAATTCTTTACGTTTTGAGGCAGATAATTCGTTAAATTGTAATTCCATAGCAAATCATCCTAATCTTCGTTACGAATCACAATCGTTTCTGTCACTGTTATTGAATCCATGTTTAGGGTAATACACCCATAGTCATGCAATTTGCTAAGACGCTTTGCCAGTCTGGCTTTCAAATGACTATCTTGTAGCTGGGCTTCAAGAAAATCTGTTGTGATAACTCTATTGGGACGTCTTAACTGCAATTCATAGATAGCCAAGAGAAGTTGGCCCTCTTCTTCTTTTAGCTCTATTGTCGTAACTTCGAGGGCATCCTTCAATAAATCAAAGATGAAAAATAGAATTGTTAGCGGATGAACATGAAACGCAACAACTGCTGCACCCGTTTTGACAATAAAATATAGCAGCTTGCCAAGATGGAACCTCACATTTGCTGGTTTTCTACTCCTTGCAATAATAATCTCGTTGTTTTCACCACGAGTAATGGTTGCTAACTGCTTTGACTCGCCGCGATGATAAACCTTGAGTTCCTCAAAATATTGATCAATGAGATGTTCAACATCTTGGCTCGGTATATTGTTTTTCTTTCCTAAATCTTGCAAATAGGCTCTGACAATTGAATGTTTTGAAATGCTCACAAATTTCCCTCTGTTTTATAAATCTGAAGATTGATAAATACTTTTTTTTTTTTTCGATGTCAGTCCAGTAGTAAAGTAATGTTTTGTAGCTGGGGACGTAGGTGAGATCGAATTGCTGAAAAGTAAAATATGCGATCAATTTCCTGGGCAGCACTTAATATTGCATCACATATGGCTGCCGTTTCAATTAACCGATCAATTAGCATTTCATTGTTAGCTTCGTTTGAAAAATCATCCTTGCTCTCTAGTGAATCGAGCAAATCCATTACGAGGTTTTGAATCTCATTTATAAATACAGGTGTAATGTCATTTCTTAAAGTACGTTGATTGATCGACAGTTCTAAAGCTTCAGCCGTTTCTTTCAGCCTTTGCTTCGTCATTAAGTTTCTTTCCTCGTTTGATTTTCTCATTTTTCTCTTCCAATTTGGAACCAGTTAATCAAAAAGCGACAATTGTCCATCATTTTTCTTGGGGGCTTTCTTTTTTCTGCTTTTTGCCTTTTTCTTTTTGCCTTTTTTGTCGTGGAGGCCGAGCTTGACTTCTTCTTCGTAGCGATGGTGGTTGAGCTGGAGGAGGCGGGTGAGCACCTCACGGCGTGCGGGTTCACTGATGGTGTAGCGGATGCCCTGTGGGGTTTCGTGGAAGCCGTGGCCCAGGTCCAGGTCTTGCCAGCCGTAGGCGGCGGTGACGGCGTTGTCCATTTTCATATGTAGCTGACGCAGGCGGACAATGTCTTGCGCTGTTTCTTCCGGGTCGTGGAAGCGGTTGTAGGTAGCGGTGAGTCCCTCTTGCCGAGCAATCATAAGCTCTTGGCGGTTTGTATAATACGTTTTACCGATTGATTCCAGCACTGCCATCTGTTTTGGAAAAGGAAATGTTTCGAAGCAGTTTTGCGGGATATAGCGTGCATCGCCCTTCAAAGATGATGCATACTGAAGTATCCACACAACATGTAAATTTGATTGAAGCAGTGCAAAATCATTGATTTTTTCAAGGGCTAGCACAATTGTTGCGTGTGAATAAACGATGCCTTTGTAGTAAAAAGTGAAGGCTAATGTTTTACTTGTTTGTGCAATTATCAATACTTGGCGGAAAGGTTCAATAGTTTTGTATAGAGCAGGTGCTGTTTCACCATATCGCCACCAGAACCTTTTGCGAATTTCACGTCTTTGAGCAATTCTTTGCGGATAAACTTTTTCTCTGACAATGGCTAACATTTCTGGATAATCTGCTGCCACTGGGTCAGGATAGTCTCTTGGCACCCGGCCGTTTTGCAACCAGCGTTTGCGCTGTTTTTCATCGCTGTTAAACCAATCCCCACTGGCTGAGCGATCCAACGGCCAATCAAAGAAGTTAATAACCCAACGGCTTGGCTCTTGCGTCGGGCTACTGTTTAAATCTTGCCCATTTATAAACGGGAAAAGCACATCTTTATTTTTAGGATTACGCGCAATATGCTCTTGGGCTTTTTCTGGTGACATGGTAAAGCCGAGACCTAAAATATTGGAGCCTTGAAAACTTTTGCCTGCATTTTCCTGTAATTGATGAGGTTTGCCATATACAGGCATGTTGTCCAGCATTGGCGTGATGTTGCTTACCATTGCATCGTCCAGAATCTTATGCCCCTGGTACTGGCCTTTGTGGATATGAACTATGTTTACCACAACAGCTGCCTGTCCTGGCCAAGGGTAGTCATTATGAGCATGATAAACGTTACCGCCTTGCGTATATATGTGGTCAAGCCCCAGCTCCAGAGTTGCACCTTGAGCAATTGTATTTGTAGCAATCAACCCTAAATTGCCTTTCACTCGCAAATTGCCAAAGGCATTCAAGAAAAAGTAGGCACTGTAATCAGAAGAGCCTTTGGCATGATTCCACCGGCCCTTCAAATACTGCAAATAATCACCACCCATCGCAGCTCGAATACGCTGGCCTCCGATAAACGGTGGATTCCCCATAAAAGCGCTAAACCCACCCGCGGCAAACACCTCTGGAAACTCAAAATGCCAATGAAAGGCAGGCAGCGCTTGCGCCGCTTTCACTGCTCGCCCAGCCACCGGGTCTTGCCAGTCGCGTCCGGCCACGTAATCCAGCAGGCCGTTGGCCAGCAGTGCGTCCTGCTCGCTCTGGTTCAGGTCGTCCAGCAGCCGTGCCCCCACCAGCAGGTCACAGCCCAGCTTAATTTTGGCTGTGGCCGCTTCTGCCTCCGCCAGCAGCCTGGCCTTTTCCTCGTCGTCGCGCACGTCGCGCACCTCAAAGTTTTGCAGCGCCTGTCGCTTTTCTTTGGCTTCCTCTACCAGCCTGCGGTTTTCCTGCTCAAACAGGGGCATCGCTGCCTCTCGCAGCCCGTGCGCCCAGCGCAAAAACATCTCCTCATCCGCCCCAATCAGGGAATCGCCATGCTTCAGCGCATGGTCCAAAAAGGTAAAGGGGCGGTTTTTATCTAGCGTCACCAGCCACAGCGACAGCTTGGCCATCTCCACGGCGAGGTGGTTCTTGTCCACGCCGTACAGGCAGCGGTCGGCCACCAGCCGCCGCGCCAGCACCATGCGCTCTTCATCATTATCAGGCAGTATCGTCTCGTTGGGGTCGCCGCTGGCCGGTTTTCCCTCAGGCGTAATCTGGAGATTGCCCTCTGCGCCGCCGCGCCTCTGCTTTAACAGCTCATCCCAGGCCTCTACCAACCGCTCAGCCAGGTAGCGGTCAGCCTGCACCAGGAAGGCACCACTGCCCATCGCCATATCACACACGCGCAGCGCCAGGAGTTCCGCCGGGGAGCGCAGCTGCCATTTTTCCCGCGGCCAGCCCTCAGCCGGGCCAATATACACCAGCGGCTCCAGCGTGTGCTGCACAATCGGCTCCGTCAGGCTGCGCGGCGTGTAATGAGTGCCGGTCGCCCGGCGGGTGGCTCCGGCCGTTACGTAAACGCTGTCCGCTGGAATTACCACCGAGTAGCCGTAATCATCTTCCCGCACTAATCCGGCCCAGGGCAGCACGCGTCGGTACAGGGCAGCGTCGTTGCCGCAGGCGATCCGTAAGCGGTTATCGCTATTCGGTGATCGGTCGTTGGTTGTCAATCCATTGCGCAAGGCTGAGCGGGAACGGCCGGTTTCCTCCTGCAAAAAGTCCAGCAGCTTATCCATTTTTGTCTCAGCCATCTCAGCCCATGGATTACCTTTCTTCGCCAGCAGATCATCGCTCACAAACTGCTCTAACCGGATCAGCGGCACTTCCGGTTCCTTATCCTTCGTTCCGGCCAGCCCCAGCACCGGTTCGTTAGCACGCACCGCTTCATGGTCCAGCAGCCCTTCATACACATGACCAATCTGCTCAATATCCAGCGCCCGGAAGCTCAGACGACGCGCTTCCGCCCCACCCCCACCGGGCACCTTCACCTGCAAAATTTGCAGCGCCTCCAGCAGGTGCAGCGTCGTACGGTTGTTAATCGGTAGGGGATCAGTTATCAGTGGGTCAGTATTCAGTGAATCGGTTTCCTCGTCAGTCGGATTACCGTTTACGGATAACCGATTACCGGCCCGCCGTCCCTCTAAAAACGGGAAACGATCTGGGTCAAACAGGGAGCCGCCGTAAGCGGGCAAATTCAAGTTCTCATGATGCACCCCGCCGTAGACAACGCGGAAGGTGGCCAGTAGGCGGCTCCAGGCGTCAAAGCCGCGCTCCAGCACCTCTTCACCGTGCTGGTCGGCCTGGGTGCGCAGCTGCGCACCCAGCGTGCTGATGGCGTAATATTGGTCGTAGATGGGATCGCCCAGCAGCAGCAGGCCCCGCTCCTCGGCCGAGAGCAAAAAGACCAGCCGCATCATCACCGTCAGGGCTGCTTCGTACAGTCGCTCCTCGGTTACGCCAATCAGCAGCGTGCGTCCCCGGTCCTGGTCGGCCCGGTCAATCGCCTGCACCAAAATCTCCACCGCCCGGCGCACCTGGTAACCCAGCTGGTCGGTGACTTCGTGCTGGTCCTTGGCGCTGGCATCCAGCAGCGCCGGCAGCGTTTGTTCCTCCGGTACGCCAAAAAAGCGGCTCACGCCCAGCATGCTGCGGAAGGCGCGCAGGGTAAGTCGTTCTTCCAACCACAGCCCGGCATACCAGCTGATATACCCCGTGGTTTCGCCTCGTTTGGCCTGCACCAGCAGCCACTGATCACCGTTGGTCACCAGCCCCAGGCGAATTTCAGTGCTGTGCAGCAGCTCCATCATGCGCGTGGCCGGAGCCGCTTTCCAGTGATGATCCGACACCGCCTTGTTCAAATCCTGGGCCATCGGGTAGGTTTGGATGAGCAGCTGCGGTTTGTTTGTGTCGGGATCAATCACTATCCAATCCGGGCGAATCGTTTCGCCATGTTCGGCCAACTTGGCGCTGATGCTATCGGGAATGCCTTGCCCCTCGACCAGCACGGCGTCCGGCAGTTCCAGCGTCTGCCGCAACACAAATTTAATCCATTCAGTGTGCAACTTGACTTCTGGGGTCAGCCCACCCTGGTTGTCGGCCCATTCTTCGTAAGCCGCACGCAGCTGCTGGACATGATCCGGGTCATCGGCATCCAGCCCCTGGGGAAAGGCATCCAGCAGCACCGGCATACTGAGAAACGGGCCGGAAATTTCCATGAGTGAGAGCCATTCGGCGTGGTGTCGGGCGATAGACATGATAAAGTTAGTTCCTGTTAAGTGAGCAAGTCTTCGAGCTCTTTTGTGGCTCTTTTAGGCGGGTAGAAATAGGTGCGTTCTGCCAAATCATGCAGGCTTACAGCAACGTCATCATGGTTGCCAATACCTCTTTCATGCGTCTTAACCCATGTATATCCGTCGGGAAGTCGCTTGCCTAATGCCTTTTTGGCAAGGTGCTGCCTTTCACTATCCGCCACAAAGTTTCTGTCAATCCAGCGAATATGCCCAACGACTTGATGCTGAGCTCTTTCCTGCTGGTTGTGCCAATCTGCAATATGTTGTATTGGCTTGATATATTTGTCACGCGGTATTGTGCGAGGCTGTTTGGGGCGTGGTCCAGACGTAGCCCGTGGAGGCTGGCGACTGTGGCGAGAATGCCTTACCTGGCCGGGAACAACCAAATCACGGTAATATGCCAGGCTAATGGCTTCAATAAGTGCTTCGAAGAATTCTGAATCAGAAAATTCATGAAATCCCTCTACACCCATTTTAGGTGTGATGCGCACAATCCCAACTGCTGCTGGAGTTCCAAATGAAAATCGCAAATAAACAGCCAGAGGAATTAATCCTTCTTGGACGAAACGAACCTCCTGCAGATTGATCATTGCTTGAAAATTGTCGGAAACTTGTATAATGGCTTTTCCTTCTGTAGGAACGCCATAATGTCTTTTTAAATTGATCTCTGCTCGCAGTTGATAACCAAATTTACTGAACTTGTTGATGATTCCAGATCTTTGTACTGCCCTTTCATACTTCATCTGGTCGGTTATTCGTTGTAAATCATCTTCTTGAAGCCATCTTTCACCAGCTTGTTCATCCGGTAG
>CALBTC010000026.1 GCA_937967805.1 uncultured Anaerolineaceae bacterium | reverse complement strand
CATGGCCGCCTACCTGGCCTGGGCCGCCGGCGTCCCCAGCGATGCTTCATGGGGATTGGGCGCCGAGTTCAGCGCCATTTTGGGACCGCTGTGGCGCATCGTGATCGCCTCCATTTTGGCCGAAGTCGTCAGCGAGCTGGTTGATACTGAGGTGTATCATTGGTTTGTCACCCGCATCACCGAAAAATACCAATGGGCGCGGGTGCTGCTGAGCAACAGCGTCAGCGTGCCCATCGACAACCTCATTTTTGCCGTAGGCGCCTTTGGCGCGCTGCCTTTCCTGCAAGACCATTTCCTCACCCTGCCCTGGGCTGTGGTGGGCCAGATTTTTGTCTTCAACTTGATTGTGAAGTACGGTATGACGCTCATCAGCCTGCCGCTGATCTATCTGTCACCTAAAAAATCGTTATGATTATCTACGCGAAAATGGCGTAAAAATCCGGCAGGAGTACGGCCGTTCCCAATCCATCCAGATCGAATATTTCTTTGCTGAAGACCCGGGCGGCTATGTATTGGAGTTTGAACGCTTTTTGAGGCCGGAGGTAGCGGCGGTGTTCAAGAAATAAACATTGAAGCACGTAAGGGCGGTTCGCGAACCGCCCTTACAACCAAATTTTCTACCCCTCGAACGTATTGGGCGCCAAAATAGGTGCCGGGCAGTTCACCACAAATCCGTTAGGATGTGTGTCCGGCACGCCGTTGAACTGTTCCAGTTCGCCCGCTTCCAGCAGTTCGCGAATTTCAGCCGAGGTGCGTAGTACCCGGGCCTGACTCTCATCCACCCAGCGAAGCGTGAAATGGTTCCAGAACGGGCTCCAGGCCGCCTGGCCTGCTTTGTTGTCGAAGATGGCCGGTTGGAAGCCCATCACCCCGCTGCCGGGAATCCCGTTGGCAAACACCCAAATCTCATCCGTGCCGCCGGCATCCATCAGCGCCTGCGTCGGTTCCGAAGCAGGCACGCTCATCATGGGGGCCATGCCGGCGCTGGAGGTATCGGTGAGAATGTAGCGGCTGCCTGGGTAACATTGGTGCAGCTTGAAATTCACCGTCATGGCTGCCGTATCGATTGGTTCCACCAGCTGTCCGTTGCCCAGCGTTGCCGTTAGTTCATCGTCCACGGCCAGTTCGCCGCCGGCCCACTTCACAACGGGAAAATTGACGTAAACGCCTGTCTCTGTCAGCGTAGCATTGCCGTCAGCAACGGCCGTTTCTACGTCAGCCGCTGACGCTGTTCCGGCCCTCGGATCGGTAATTTCCACCTCAATAACGTGAAACAACGAAATATAATCCTCATCGCTTGGGGCGCTGCCTAACACAGGTGGCAAATCTTCATCAGGAAAGATATAAAGTGGCTTGGCAATGTCGCGCCCCTGGTTCAACAATGGGACAAAAACCAGGCCATTGGCTTCGGCATACGCCTGGTCAGACGCATCGGTGCGAATAAAATAGATGGGTTCACCGTTGTGCCGTCCCTCATTCAGACGGAACTCCACCCACCCATATTGCCCGCTCCACGCATCTGTTTCCAGGGCAAAGTCAAGCACGTCTCTGGCCATAACTTCTACTTCACCGTTGGCCTCGGCGACGGCCGGTGCGCTGGTTGGGGGCAGTGGTGTGGCCGTAGGGTCGGGCGCGGCCGTTTGCCCACCACACGCCGCCAACAACAGGCCCGTTCCGCTTAGGGCTGAGAGACAGAGAAACTGTCTACGCGAAATTCTTTCCCCCTTCAGCTGCTTCTGCATAGGGATTCAACTCCTTCGTGGCCAAAAAGCTGCCGCCAGGGGCGAACAACCCGCTGGCGTCCGGGATTCGGCAAAAGGCGTTTTGACCAGATTTAAGCAACGCGAACCGTTGACAGGGAGAAAAGGTTGTGCGAAGATTAGCCTGCAATGCCCGCTGTTCAACAGCGCGTGCTGCACACAAGACTGTACCCATGTAACCTGAGCGGGGAGCATGGGTACTTTTTAGATTTAGATCATGAAGACCTACCAGCAGTATAAACAAAGCTGTACATTCTGTTGTAAGGTGTCCTACAAAAGGAAGTTTATTCTACCGTCACACTCTTCGCCAGATTGCGTGGCTGGTCAACATCGCAGCCGCGCCAGACGGCAATGTGGTAGCTCAGCAGCTGCATCGGAATGGTGTTCAGGATGGGCTGGAGTAGTTCAGAGGTTTGTGGAACCTCAATGACGTAATCTGCCTCCTGGCCAATCGCGCCGTTGCCCTGCGTGGCTACGGCCAGCACTACCCCGCCACGCGTTTTAGCCTGCTGGATGTTGCTCACCATCTTCTCGTACAGCCGGTCGTTTGTGGCCAGGGCCACCACCGGCATCGTCTCGTCGATGAGGGCAATCGGGCCGTGTTTCATTTCACCGGCCGGGTAGCCTTCAGCGTGGATGTAGCTGATCTCCTTAAGCTTGAGCGCCCCTTCCAACGCCACCGGATAGTTGATGCCCCGCCCCAAAAAGAGAAAATCCTGGGCGCTGTGGAAAGTGTTAGCCAGGTTTTCATAAACGCTTTCATCCTCTAAAAGCTGTCCGGCCAGATTAGGAATATGGGCTAAATCGTTAACCAGTTGGCGCATTTGGGCCGGCGCGATAGTGCCGCGCAGTTCACCCAGTACGCAGCCCAGCATGTACAAATCGGCCAGCGAGGTGGTGAACGCCTTGCTGCTGGCGACGCCAATTTCCGGCCCGGCCTGCATGGCGATGAAGCCGTCAGAAATGCGCATCGACTGGCTGCCAATGACGTTGACGATGGACCACAGCGTGGCCCCTTTGGCTTTGGCCTGCTCGCTGGCCACCAGGGTATCGGCCGTTTCACCGGATTGGGTGATGGCTAAAACGGCCGTCTTCTCATCAAGTATCGGATCATAATAACGAAACTCCGAACCGTACTCCACTTCCACCGGAATCCGCGCCAGGGCTTCGATCATGAATTTGCCGATGAGCCCTGCGTAGTAGCTGGTGCCGCAGGCGACGATGATGATTTTGTTGAGCGAGTTTACCAATTCGGCCGTCAGATTCATCTCCGGCAGCGCAATCGTGCCTTTCTCAAAATTCACCCGCCCCCGCATCGTGTCGATGAGCGCCTGGGGCTGATCGTGAATCTCTTTTTGCATGAAATGCTTAAATTCACCCTTGACGGCGCTCACCGGGTCCCAATTGATGTTGTGAACTTCCGGCTCGATGGGGTTGCCCGCCAGGTCAGTCACCTGGAAGCTGTGGCGCGTCACAATCGCCACCTGCCGGTTTTCCAGAAAGACCATGTCGCGCGTGTATTCCAAAATAGCGGGGATGTCTGAGGCGATGAACATTTCGTCGCGGCCAATGCCCAGGGT
>CALBTC010000025.1 GCA_937967805.1 uncultured Anaerolineaceae bacterium | reverse complement strand
TCCAACATGCTGCGCATTTTCTTCACGGGGCAAGGTTACCATGTGGATGTTGCCGCTCGGGGGAATGACGCCCTGGAACTGTGTCGCAAAAAGCTGCCCGACCTGATCGTGTTAGACATCATGCTGCCAGATATGAATGGGTATGAAGTGTGCAAGGTGATGCGTACCACCACCCGCACCAGCCACATTCCCATCATCTTCCTCACCCAGAAAGATGAGCGCAGCGACAGAATCGCCGGCTTGGAACTGGGGGCGGACGATTACATCACCAAGCCCTTTGACATTGAAGAGCTAAAACTGCGGGTGCGCACGGCCATCAACACCTACAAACGGCACAACATGACAGATCCCATCACCGGTTTGCCCAGCAGCCGTCTCATTGAAGACCAGCTACGCAACCTGATGCGCACCAGCAACTGGACTTATCTACAAATTGGCATTGATCATATTGAACCCTTTAGCGATGAATATGGTTTCCTGGCCCGTGATGAAGTGCTGCGCTTCACCACGCTATTACTCAACGAAGTTGATGATGAATTAGGAACCTTAGACGATTTTATTGGTCATGCTACCAGCAACACCTTTGTGCTGGTCACCAAGACAGACAACGTACCAACGATGGTGGAAGAACTGCGACAGCGGTTCGATGAAGGCATTCTCTCCCACTACAGCTTCATTGACCGTGAACAGGGGGGCATTATGCAGCCAGACGGTCACCTGGTGCCACTCATGAAGCTCTCCATTGGCATTGTATCTGACAAAACACAACGTTTTTCAGATATTCGCGAAATTACCGAAACGGCCGCAGAGTTGCGTCGATTGGATAGAGATAAACAAGCCCAACAATAATCAGGCCACTTCGTCTGTGGCTGACCTTTATGGCAGCCTTTTGCAATCGTGTATTGGTACGGCAGGCTGGGGTTTGACACTTATCATGGAAAAAGAATTGACCTCGGCTATGATTTGGAGTTTGTTTGACAGCCTTCATGAAGGCGTTCTCATAGCTGAGACAGACGGCACGATCTTATATATGAATGAGGCAGCAGGCACTTTACTTGATCTGGCACCTGATGTTTCCTCGTTGCGAGTGACGGCCCATCTGTTTACCCATCCAAACAACTGGCAAGATTGCCTGAGCCCGCCGTTTGAATGTAACGTCATGGCCGAAAGCGGCCATCCTCTAAATCTGCACAGCCACCTCCTGGAATTAAACCAGGCAGAACTTATCCAGATTGTCATTTCTCGCCAGCCGCATCTAAATGATCTAACCAATTCAGCCGAAGCGTTGCAGCAGCTTACGGCTCTCACCCATGTAAGCAATGAAACAGATCTAAAGGAACAGCTCACGCTACTGGTCAATGGCCTGCAAAAAACCGGCTGGAACCGCGTTGTGCTCAGTTTGCGCGATGAAGATTTCAATCCAACGCTCATGATAACCGCCGGGATTTCCCAGGTAGAAGAAAAGTTCTTGCGCAGCAATCCCGTCCCGCCCCAGGCCTGGCTGACATTATTTGAAGACGACTCCTTGAAGAAATTCCGCCAGGGCAGTTGCTATTTTGTGCCGGGCAACAGCACCTGGGCCACACAAAATATGGACGGAATGGTATTGCCAGATTACACGGCCGTTCAGAAAAATGGCGACACCTGGCATCCCAACGATTTACTTTGCGTGCCGCTTTACAATCAGCAACAAAAGCGTATTGGTCTCATTAGCCTGGACCAACCGGTGAGCGGCCGTCGCCCCACCGTGATGGCCGTGCAGACCATTGAGCTGTACGCTCAGTTTGCCGCCTCTATTATCGAAAACTCTCACCTCTTTCAGGAAGCTGTCAACCGTAACCGGGAGTTTGAACTGCTGCTAAACAGCAGCAATGCGCTTTCCAGCACGCTGGATAAAGAAGCCATTTTAACCACACTGGCAAAGCAGGCAATCGAAGCCATTGATGCGACAGGCTGCACCATCTACCAATGGCTGCCAACGCAGGGTCAACTGCAAGTTTTGAAGGATGTGGCTCGTGACAGGGAAACGGCCGTCTCCCCCATAGGCACACGACTGGCTGCCCCTAAATCTGCCGTCCTGAGAGATTTGCTGCAATCTCAACAAACCCAAGCTATCCACGTTGATCAAGAGACAGAATCCCCCCTGCCGCTGCCGGCCTGGGCGGACGCAGGCGATCATCTCTGCACCCTGGTTCCTTTGGTGCTTACCGGCGAAACATACGGCTTTATTCGGTTGTTAAGTGAGAACGGCCGTTCAAACAACGCCATCCAACATGAAACCAAGCTGCTGACCGCCCTGGCCAACCAGGCCGCCACCGCCCTGGAAATTGCCCTTATTTTTGAAGACACCTATGAGCGAGAACGTTTTTACGGGGCAATGGGCAACGTCAGCCTGGCGCTAAACTCCAGCCTGGACCGGGAAACGGTGCTCAACCTCGTTTGCAGCGAAGGCCGGCGCATTTTTAACGTCGATGGCGCTTACATCTGGCAGCACGAAGCCAGTCATTTTGTGGGCAGCGCCGCTGCCGGGCATGGCGCCGAAAACTTTGTCGGCTCAACCATCTCCGCGGATGATCAAGCCAGTTTTGTGACACAGCTGGCTCAATCCGGTGAACCCACCTATTTAAACCAGGTTGCCCAGGCAGACCAGGTAGAAATCCGGCTGCCGGCGGCCGAAGCTGTTCAATCTGTATTAGGCGTGCCGCTGCTGCGCGAGAGTGAACTCACCGGCATTTTGATCTTGGCGGATACACAAAATCCCAACCGTTTTAACGACCAGGATGTGAGCTGGGCAACTACATTTGGCGTGCAGGTAGCCATTGCCCTGCAAAACGCAAACTTATTTGATGAGCTGCGCGAACTAAACGAAACATTGGATCATCGCGTGGCCGAACGCACCCAGGCGCTCAACGATGAAAGTAACCGCGTCAAGATTTTGCTCCGCATTACCACGGAGCTTTCGGCCAGCCTGGATCAAGATCGGGTATTGAGCCAGGCATTGCAGTTGGTAAATGGCGTTGTCGACGCCACGGAAGGCGTCATTTTGCTCATCGATCAGGAATCTGGCGAGTTTATCTTCCGGGCGGCCATTGGCAGCAACCGGCACATTCCCCCCGGTGGCATCCCCAGCGGCATGATGCGCCATGAAGGGCTGGCCGGCTGGATGGTTGAGAATCGTTCGGCCGTGATTGTACATGACACCCACAACGATCCACGCTGGCTAGAGCGCGAAACCAGCCTGAAACATTCTTCCGTCCTGGGTGTGCCGCTGATTCTGAATGAAGAAGTCATTGGCGTATTGATGATGTTCCATGAGGAGGCAAACGTCTTCACCGACCAGCAGCTAGACCTGGTTGAAGCGGCCGCCGTACAGGTAGCCCACGCCATCAATAATGCCAGTCTGTATAAGCTAATTTTTGAGCAGGCGGAACAGCTTGGCTCCATGCTGCGCACGGAAATCATTCAAAAGGCCAACCTCGAAGCTATTCTAGAAAGCATCGCTGACGGCGTGATCGTGGCCGACAATCAAAACAAAGTCGATATTGCCAATTTGCCCGCCTGCAATATTTTGGATATTCCCCGCAGCCAGCTTCTAGGCAAATCAATTAATGAGCTGCTGGGTTTATATGGCCAATTTGGTGAGTCGTGGATTCACACCATCAATGATTGGGCCCACAATGCAGACCGTATCGAACAATGGACCTACCTGGCCGATCAGCTGGTGATTGAAGACAAGTTTGTCAGCGTGCATTTGTCGCCGGTTTTGTCTGACAATCAATTTTACGGAACGGTATCCATCTTCCGCGACATTACCAAGGAAGTGGAGGTTGACAAGCTGAAAAGCGAGTTTGTTTCCACCGTTTCGCACGAGCTGCGCACGCCGATGACCTCAATCAAAGGATATGCCGATTTAATGCTGATGGGTGCTGCCGGCACGATGACGGACCCGCAAATTCGCTATTTGCAGGTCATCAAAAACAATGCCGACCGGCTGCACATGCTGGTGAATGATTTGCTGGACATCTCACGCATTGAAACGGGTAAGACGGGGCTGGATTTACGGCCGTTAGACATCCCCCAAATCATTGCCCAGGTTGTGGATGGGCATTTACACGGCCGTATTCAACACGAAACTCGCTCGCTCAACGTCACAACACAGATAGCCCCTTCCCTGCCGCTGGTCAACGCCGATCATGCCCGCATTACCCAGGTTTTAACCAACCTATTGGACAACGCCCTCAATTACACGCCAGATGATGGACAAATAACGATTATGGCCAAGGCCACCCACAGCTACGTCCATATCAGCGTCAAAGATACGGGGATTGGCATCTCCAAAGAAAATCAAGAAAAAATATTTGACCGCTTCTACCGGGCAGAAGATTCGGAAGTTCAACGCATTCCCGGCACAGGTTTGGGCCTTGCCATCGTGCGCAGCCTCATAGAAATGCACGGCGGCCGCCTGAAGGTGGAGAGCGAACTAGGCAAAGGAAGCACCTTTACCTTTAACTTACCGGTTGTTATCGAAGATAGCGACCCATCTTAAGAAGACATTATGACAAAAATTCTGATAGCCGAAGACGACCAAGATATCCGTGAGTTAGTGGTGCTCACCCTTCAATTCAGCGGATTTGACGTGGTTAGCGTAGAAGATGGTTCTTTGGCAGTTGAAAAGGCGCAAGCCCAATCGTTTGATTTGATTCTGATGGACGTCCGCATGCCCCGTATGACCGGTTATGAGGCTTGCCGCCGCCTGAAGGAAATGGATTCAACCAAAAATATTCCCATTATCTTTTTGTCGGCCAAAGGGCAAGAACAAGAAATACAAACAGGTTTAAATGCTGGTGCAGCGGACTACATCCTAAAACCGTTTGCCCCGGATACGTTGGTGAGCACAATCAACAAAGTATTAAACAAGGCTGAAACTGGCTAAAAATGAGCATCACTACGATCGACAGCCAACTGATTCATTACGAAGTGCTGGGACGCGGCCAGCCGTTGATCTTTATTCACGGTTGGGTGGGTTCCTGGCGCTATTGGTGGCCCTCGATGCAAGCGCTCTCCGCCCATTTCCGCACGTTTGCCTTTGATCTGTGGGGCTTTGGCGATTCCAGCAAATCGCCTGAAATGTATTCGCTAGAGCTGTACGTGAACATGGTGAATCAATTCATCGACAAGCTGGGAGTGGCCCGACCGGTTATTTTAGTCGGACACGGGCTGGGCGCCATCGTCGCCCTGAACTACACGGCGCGCTATCCGGTCAATGTGGAAAAAGTTGCCACTGTCTCGCTGCCAATTACCGGAGCATACATCACCAACCGGCTGCAGGGCGCTGATGCAGAATCAATGGCCAGCCGCGTGTTAGGCCGCGCCGAAAGTTTTACCGAAATCGATAGTGAAATCCGCAAGCAGGACCCTGCGGCCGTCTCAAAATCTATCGAATCTTTTAGCAACCTGGACCTCATTGCCGACATTACCAATTTGAATCGTCCCTTGCTTATGGTGTATGGCAGTCAGGATAACCTGGTGCTGCCCCCCAACGGCGAACACAGCTATCTACAACAATCGGTGAATGAACGCTTCTATGTGGAGCTGGATTTGTGCCACCACTTCCCCATGCTGCAAGAAAAAGCCAAGTTCAATCGCCTCCTGCTTGATTTCATTATGGCCAGCGCCGAGCTGACCGAACTGACCCCCAAAGAGTATTGGCAGCGGCGCATTCGCTAACGGCCGTACGCCCCCCCACTTTTGCCGGCAATTTATCACTTTTCGTCTTGTAGCCAGGGGTGCTTGATTTAATTTTGCTCATAAATTACCTGATTACTTAAATACCTAATACAATACGGGCATGACAAACCCGAATCAATCACCGGCTAAAACCAGTTTGCATGAGCAAATTGAGCAGATAAACGCGCTGTTGGCGGCGCTGCGCCCCCGGCTGATTGAGGCCGAGGCGGAGCTGTCTGAGAGGTTGGCAGCGATCAGTGCGTTTGAATTCAAGCTGCGCGCACGCATTGCCAAATTGACCGACAAGCTGGACAAGCTGGACGCCGAAATCCAGGAGCTAAAGCGCAAAATGCGCTGGTTGGGCGAGGGGTGGCACACCGACCCGGAAAATGAAGCGGCCGCCTGGGCTGCGGGCAAAACCGCCTCGGAATCCGGCGATTATCGTTACCACACTGCACCCAAAGAGCCGCGCCAGACGCTGGCCGAAGAGGAAAAAGCGTCGCTGAAGCAGCTTTACCGGCAGTTGGCCCGCCGCTTTCACCCGGACATGGCCATCGACGAAGCTGACCGCGAATACCGTACGCAGATGATGTGGGCCATCAACGCAGCCTACGCCGCCGGCGATTTGGAGAAGCTGGAGCAATTGCTGCTGGAACCGGATGCGCCGCACACAATTACCATTCAATCGGAAGAAGAGCAGCTAGAACTGCTGATGCGGGAATTGACGCGGGTGCAAAACCGGCTGCAAGAGATTGAAGATGAACTGGCCCGGCTGGACAAGCACAAAAGCGCCGTGATGATGCGTCGCCAGGAAGAGGTTGCCCAAAAAGGACGAGATTGGTTTACCGAGGTGGAGACGCAGCTTCGTGAAGACATCGCCAAACGGCAAATTGAGCGGGATGTGTTGGAGACGCAGCTGGCCAGTATGGCGGCGGATGAGTTTGAGGATACGGCCGTTTCCGATTCAGATTTCGCCGACATCGTCCTGGACGCCACGTTGGACAGCACCTTCGAGGCCGAAATCTCCGCCGAGTTCGACCGCTACATCCACCGCCGTCGCAGTCGGAATTATTTTGAAGAAGATTTTGACGATGATTACGATTTTGACTAACCGGTTATCGGCAAACGGTGAACAGTAATCGGTAAACTGTGCCCAGCCACCGATAACCGACCACCGATTACGGATTGCCGAAAAAATGCACCCATCTATCCAAAAAGTTAACCAGGCTGCCCAGGAATTGGGGCTTGTCATTGAAGTAAAAGAGTTTAACCAGACCACGCGCACGGCGGATGACGCAGCGGAGGCCATTGGCTGCGAGGTTTGCCAAATCGTAAAAAGTCTTTGCTTTAGCGTGGACAACCAGCCCTTGATGGCCCTGGTTTCTGGCGCAAATCAATTAGATGAACGCAAGTTGGCTGAGCTTTGCGGTGTGGGACGTAAAAAAGTGAAGCGAGCCAGCGCCGGTATGGTAAAGGAGGCAACGGGTTTCAGCATTGGCGGCGTGCCGCCGTTTGGCCATCTCACGCCCATGACGGTGTTTGTGGATGAGGATTTGCTCCAGTTTGAAACTGTTTGGGCTGCAGCGGGCACGCCATTTGCCGTGTTTGCTATTGGGCCGGAGGAGTTGGTGAAGGGGTGTGGGGGAACGGCCGTTTCCCTTAAAAAAGAGTAGCGCAGCAGGCATGGCCAAACGAATCACCTTCGCCGCACTCATCTTGCTCTCGTTTTTTGGCCTGTGGGGCGGCATTCAATATTTTCGCCGCAATCTGGAAACCTTACAAAGCAGCGGCCTCGATGGCGCGGTCATCATTGGCCTGATTATTTTGGGCATCTCGGTTTTGCTCCTGCCCTTGCAATTGCGGATGACCTGGGAAAACTGGAGCGCCTGGGGGCTGGTACGCGAGTACGTGGTGCGGTTTGGCTTCATTATCGGTACGCTGCTGGCCATTTTTCTGATTTTTGGGCTGATTGCCTTCATTATCACCCTGCCAGCGCGGGCCGGACGCGGTTATTTGATTCTCCCCTGGCTCACCTTGCTGGTGCCGCTGGTGATGGTGATCATCGATTTGGCGCGGCAAAACATCAAGCGGACGGCGCGGAACTTTTTATTGGGATTTTGCCTGTATGCGTTTCGCATTTACGGCCTGCTGCTCATCCAATTTGTCACCATTCCGGTGGCCTTTGCCCTGTTCCCGGCCGGCTTTTTTTTGCAGTTGTTGAGTCTGGGCGATTTGGTGGCGCGTTGGGGCTTTGGCATGTTTGTGGCAGAACGGCCGTTGCTCTGCGAATGGCTCAATTTGCTGGATAGCTGCACGCCAGGACTGATTTCACTGCATGTGGGGCATCTCATTTTGGCCCTGCTGGCCGCCAAATTTGGCCCCGCACTGTTTGACCAGGCCTCCGACTGGTATAAAAATGGCCTGGAAAAGATGTCCGGCTGGCTGGAACCGGCCTAATTTCCACGAGGCGCAAAGGGTATCACAGATTAAAGACAAAAATCTGCGAAATCTTTTTAATCTTTGATTGATTGTATCTAAAAATTGTTTACTGATGGCAATTAGGAGGGAAGAAGAGTCATGGAAGCAAAAATTACGTTACTGCCCGGCGACGGGATTGGCCCAGAGGTGGTGGCGGAGGCAGAGAAAGTGATGGCCGCCGTGGCCAACAAATATGGCCACACCTTCACCACCCAAACCGGACTGGCCGGCGGCATCGCCATCGACGAGACCGGCAGTCCGCTGCCCGAAGAAACGCTGGGGATGTGCCTGGAAGGCAGCGCCGTGCTGCTGGGTGCGGTGGGTGGACCCAAGTGGAGCGATCCCACGGCCGGCGTGCGGCCAGAGCAGGGGCTGCTCAAGCTGCGCAAATCGCTGGGCGCGTTTGCCAACATTCGCCCGGTGCGCGTCTTCCCCGCCCTGGCCGGGGCCAGCCCGCTCAAGGCCGACCGGGTACAGGAAGTAGACATCGTGTTTGTGCGCGAGCTGACGGGTGGCATCTATTTTGGCCAGCCGCAGGGGCGCGAAACGGTCGATGGGCTGCGCAGCGGCCATGACACAATGCGCTACAACGAGATGGAGATTAAACGGGTGCTACGGGTCGCTTTTACCCTGGCGCAGCAGCGCAAAGCGGCGGGTGGCCGGGGCAAGGTCACATCGGTAGATAAGGCCAATGTGCTGGCGTCGTCGCGGGTCTGGCGCGAGGTAGCCCATGAGGTCGCCGCCGAATATCCCGACATCGAATATGAAGACGTGCTGGTGGACGCGATGGCGATGTACCTCATCAACCGCCCTGGCGATTTTGACGTGGTGGTGACGGGCAACATGTTCGGCGATATTTTGTCTGACGAGGCGTCAATGATCACTGGCTCGCTGGGGATGCTGCCGTCGGCATCGCTGGGCGAACCGGGGTCGGTGGGGCTGTACGAACCGATTCACGGCTCCGCGCCAGACATCGCCGGGCAGGGGATTGCCAATCCGCTGGCCACCATTTTGAGCCTGGCGATGATGCTGCGCTCCAGTTTGGGGCTGGAAGAAGAGGCGGGGGTGGTGGAA
This sequence comes from uncultured Anaerolineaceae bacterium, assembly GCA_937967805.1. The sequence goes on along the minus strand of CALBTC010000025.1, from coordinate 30,925 downwards.
ACGGCCGTTTCCCAAGTCCTCGCCGCCGGTTACCGCACGGCCGACATTGCCAAACCGGGCGAAACCAGGGTGGGTACGCAGGAGATGGGCGACCTGGTTGCGGCTCATTTGTAGTTTTAACGCAGAGACGCGGAGACGCAGAGGTTTTTACTTTGCCTCTTTGCACCTTTGCGTCAAAAAATTATTACACATGACGAAGCGTAAAAAATCAGCAGAGCGTCCTATCGGGAAATATGTTTTGTGGGCGGCAGCGGCCGTTTTTGTTGGCTCGATTTTGTGGTCGATGTGGGTGGATACGGTACGGCCGTTGGTTCGGGCCAGGGAGACGCAAGCGGTTTGGCTGCATCTGGTGGGTCTGCCGCTGATTTTGTTGGGAACGGCCGTTATCGTCTACGGCGGCATCATTTTTGTGCGAGATACGTTTCGTGCCTTTACGGATGAAACGCTGCTGCAAAATTACGCGGCGATCAAAGCGAAGCAGGCCAGCGGGCAGATGCGCTGGCAAAACGCTAAGATTCTGTTTCGGGCCTGGGTGTCGGGGTTGCGCTGGCTGGGGCTGGGCTTTTTGCTCATCGCGGCGGGCGGTTTTCTCATTAACTTATGAAAAGGAAAAGATGATGGTCAAACAAGCGCTGAATCCGAAAACGTTGTTCAACAGCTTGCAGTATGGCTTTTCGCAAATTGTGGTGGCTGAAGGGCAGCGCACGGTCTATTTTTCTGGGCAGGTGGCCTGGGACGCGGAGCAAAACATCGTGGGCGAGAATGATTTGCAGGCGCAGGTGTGGCAAAGTTTGCGGAATGTGGCAACGGCCGTTACCGTCGCCGGCGCCACGCTCAACGACATCGTCGCCCTGCGCATCTACATCGTGCAAAGCTGGATGGACCAGACGGCCCCGGTCAGCGCAGGACTCAAGGAATTTTTCCCGGAAAATCCACCAGCCACCACCTGGATTGGCGTTTATGGATTGGCCAGACCTGAATTTTTGATTGAGATTGAGGGAACGGCCGTTTTTTAAAGCGGAACGCAGAGTTAAACGGAGGAGTGCGGAGTTACGCAGAGGGAAGAGAAATGAGGGAAAATCGGTTGACATCGCAAATTATTGGCGCGGCGATTGAAGTGCATCGTCAATTGGGGCCTGGTTTGCTGGAATCATCTTATGAAACCTGTCTGGCTTATGAGCTTGAAACGCGTGGCATGTCTATCGAACGACAAAAACCGGTGCCAGTTGTTTACAAGGAGATCCATCTGGAACATGGGTATCGGATTGATATTTTGGTCAACCAGCTTGTTGTGGTGGAATTGAAAGTGGTGGAGGCGATTACGGCCGTTCATGAGGCACAAATGCTGTCTTACCTAAAATTTTCGGGATGCAAGGTAGGTTTGCTAATCAACTTCAACGTTGCCCTGCTAAAAGATGGCGGTATTCGTCGATTCATTCGTTCGCAAAAATGAGAGGTTTTTCGGAACACAGAGTTACACGGAGAACCACAGAGATACGCAGAGATTTTTCCTGGTTTTTCTCTGTGAACCTCTGCGCCACCTCTGCGAAACTCTGCGAAACTCTGCGTTCCCGCTTTTTCAGGATATGATTTTTTGGAACACAGAGTTGCACGGAGAACCACAGAGTGACACAGAGATTTTTCCTGGTTTTTCTCTGTAAACCTCTGCGCCGCCTCTGCGAAACTCTGCGTTCCCGCTTTTTCAGGATATGATTTTTTGGAACACAGAGTTGCACGGAGAACCACAGAGTGACGCAGAGATTTTTCTTGATTTTTCTCTGTGAACCTCTGCGCCACCTCTGCGAAACTCAGCGTTCCTGCTTTTAAGGAGAAGAAATGACCCAACTAAACAAATACAGTTCAAGAATCACCCAGCCGAAATCACAAGGGGCGTCGCAGGCGATGTTGTACGCCACCGGCCTGCAGCCCGCCGACATGGACAAGGCGCAGGTGGGCATTGCCAGCGTCTGGTACGAGGGCAACTCCTGCAATATGCACCTGCTGGACCTGGCGGCGAAGGTAAAGGAAGGCGTCGCCGAGGCTGACCTGGTGGGGATGCGCTTCAACACCATCGGCGTCAGCGACGGCATCAGCATGGGCACGGACGGCATGAGCTTCTCGCTGCAATCCCGTGACCTCATCGCCGACTCCATCGAGACCATTATGGGAGCGCAGTGGTACGATGCGCTGGTGGCCCTGCCCGGCTGCGACAAAAATATGCCCGGCTGCCTCATGGCGATGGGGCGGCTGAACCGGCCCGCCATCATGGTGTACGGCGGTACGATTCAGGCGGGCTGCACCGCCAAACATCCCAAGCTGGACATCGTTTCCGCGTTCCAGAGCTACGGCGAATATCTAGCCGGCAGCATCAGCGAAGAGGAGCGAGAAGAGATTGTGCGGAATGCCTGTCCGGGGCCGGGAGCCTGCGGCGGCATGTACACCGCCAACACCATGGCCTCGGCCATCGAAGCGCTGGGGATGAGCCTGCCCTACTCCGCCTCCTATCCCGCCGTTTCCGATGAGAAAGTCAACGAGTGCGTGGCAGCGGGTCGCGCCATCCGCACCTTGCTGGAAAAAGATATCAAGCCACGCGACATCATGACGCGGGAAGCGTTTGAAAATGCAATGGTGGTCACGATGGCCCTCGGCGGCTCAACCAACGCCGTGCTGCACCTCATCGCCATGGCCCGCGCCGTTGACGTGGATTTGACAATTGACGACTTCCAGGCGGTGAGCGACCGGGTGCCGTTTTTGGCGGATTTGAAGCCAAGCGGCCGTTTCGTCATGGAAGATTTGCACGAAGTGGGCGGCACGCCGGCTGTGATGAAGTATCTATACGAAAATAGTTTCATCAACGGCGACTGCCTGACGGTGACTGGTAAAACCGTGGCCGAAAATTTGGCGGAGCTGCCGGGATTGAGCGAGGGGCAAGAAGTGCTGCGCCCGCTGAACAATCCCATCAAAGAAACCGGCCACATCCAAATTTTGCGCGGCAACCTGGCACCCGACGGAGCTGTGGCCAAAATCACGGGCAAGGAGGGGCTGGTCTTCAGCGGCACCGCCCGCGTTTATGATTCAGAAGAAGCCATGCTGGCCGGTCTGGAAAACGGCGAAATTCAAAAAGGGGATGTGATTGTCATTCGCTTTGAGGGACCGAAGGGTGGACCTGGGATGCCAGAAATGCTCACGCCCACGAGCGCCATCATGGGGGCTGGTTTGGGCAAAGATGTGGCGCTGATGACTGACGGCCGTTTCTCCGGCGGCAGTCATGGCTTCATCGTGGGGCACATCACCCCGGAAGCGCAAGAAGGCGGCCCCATCGCCCTGGTGCAAACCGGTGACAAGATCACAATTGATGCCAAAAATCGGACCATCAACATGGACGTGAGCGAGGCGGAAATCGGCCGTCGCCGCACCGCCTGGACCGCCCCGCCCTACAAAGCGACGCGGGGCACGCTGTATAAGTACATCAAGAACGTCAAGTCGGCGTCTGAGGGGTGCGTGACGGACGAGTAGGTGACGGCCGTTCCCAGCCAAATCCATGTATAATAAACAGCATGAACGAGCGACAAGCCCAACTCACTGCAATTTGCCATCAGTTTGAAATTCAAATCCTTTACGCTTTCGGCAGCCGCGCCAGGCAAATGTCACGCTGGCTCGATGCGGAAATAGATGCCTTGCCAGTAGGTGAAAGTGATGGCGATATTGGCGTCAAGCCAGCGAAGCAACTGACCGTGCGGCAAAAAGTGCAGTTGACCCAGACGCTGGAGGATTTATTTGGCTTGCCACGCATTGATCTGGTGGTTTTACCGGAGGCCGATCCATTTGTAGCAGCCAATGTGATTCGAGGGGAACGACTTTTTGCCGAGGACAGCTACCTGGCTGACGAGTACGATCTCTATATTCTGCGCCGGGCGGGTGATTTGGTTCCGCTGGAGCGGGAACGCCAGGCGCTGATTTTGCAAAAAGAGAGCACGTTGTGACTCCGCAGCAGATCGCTAAGCGTGTGGTTGTTGACCGGCTAACCTGGATTGAACAGATGGTAGCCGAAATTCGCGCCTTGCCGCTTCAAGATCGTGACCAATTTTTTGGCGACAGCCGCAACGTGTGGACGGCCGAATCATGTCTACGCCGCGCGTTAGAAGCTGCGCTGGATTTAGGTCGCCATATTTTGGCCAAAGGGTTCGGTATTGGCGTGACGGAATATAAGGAAACGGCCGTTCGTCTGGAAGAAGTTGGGGTTTTAGCCTCAGATACGGCCGTACTCCTGCGGCTCATGGCCGGCTACCGCAACCGGCTGGTTCACTTCTACCACGACATCCAGCCCGAAGAACTCTACGACATCTGCCAAAACCACTTGAATGACCTGGAAACGATTGCCGAAGGGTATCGCGCCTGGTTAAATGAGCATCCTGAGCGGCTGGATGAGGGATTGTGAGTTTACGGCGGCAGTCACGGCTTCATCGTGGGGCACATCACCCCGGAAGCGCAGGATGGCGGCCCGACTGCCCTGGCGCAAACCGGCGACAAAATCACGATTGACGCTAAAAAGCGCACCATCAACATGGCCGTGAGCGAGGCGGGAATCGGCCGTCGCCGCGCCTTACAAAGCAACGCGCGGCACGCTGTACAAATACATCAAGAACGTCAAGTCTGCCTCTGAAGGGTGCATGACGGACGAGTAAGTAAAATAAGAGACGGCCGTTTCTGAGGCGGAACGGCCGTTGCTCTCTTAAAAATTAACAAAGTCCTGCAAAAACAGCTAGCAACCGTCACCTGTCGAACTTGCAGCCAGGCTGTTATAGGCATCGAAGAGCGCTTGTGCGCCTGATGACCATTTGAGGTTGCCGGTGTAGGGGAAGTTACCCGCCTCTACATCATCCCGGAAATGCAACCGACCGGTTACCCCATCATAGGTGCCCGTGCCACTGCCGGCCACGATAGGATGCTGACAAAAGCCAAAGATTTCAGCCCCAGCAGGGAAACCCTCTGGCGTGCAACCTTCGAATTTGCCCCGGAAGAAGTAGGTGGTGCGGAACGTGCCTGCACCATTCGCGCCATCCAGCACATACATTTCAGTCCCTGTTTCATGGTAAACGTAGCTCGGCATACAGCTCCAACTGTCTACAAATACGTACTGACATCCTTCTAAATCACCTTCCAAAACAACGGCGAAATCCGGTGAATCGCCCTCAGCGTCGTAAACCTCGTCATTGCAAATACCGGTGTCGTCAAAATAGCCTATGCCGGAAATGCGAGTATTGCTTTCGGCGCTGGCAGAGGCAATGAAGCCCAGCAAAACAAACAGGCTCAAAATTAGGGCAATCAGGGCGATGCGCGATTTTTTGGCAATGCTGTATGGCTTAAGATGGGTATTTTCTGTTGTCATTTTTTTTGCTCCTTTATCATTGGGCGTCAAAACGCAAGCGAATGAATTACTTTGATTTCTGAGGCATACCTGTGTCGCGACTGTTTCGATAAGCACCTCCTGTGTGAAAAGAAAATTGGAGACAATAAGAGAAAAGAAACGGCCGTTCCTCCAAGAGAGGCGGAGAGGAACGGCCATGTACCCCGCGAAACCGGCAGCTATCTCCTGGCTTACCTTTGAAGCAGTCTAGATCAGCCACTTTCTTATTTCAATCAGCAACGGCCGTTTATATCACTTTTGTATCGCTCACGGCCGTCTCAGCCTTGCGATACAAAAACGATACAAACCAGGCAAATCCCTTGAATAGTGATTATCAAATGCCTAAGATGGAATGACTCGTGTTCAGACTGCCTCATTCTTTACTGAACCCAGGGGGTCAGTAAAGGCAGCATTAAGGAGGTGCTGCTGGCGTTATTCATTAGTCACCGGTTTTATGGAAGTTGAACCCTATTGCAAGGAGAAAAACTTATGAATTCCCATGTTTTTGTTAAGGAAAGTAGAAAATCAGGCCGTTCCGGAAGGTGGCTGGTGCTAACGCTCATGCTAATGAGCCTGTTGGCCTTCTTTGTGTTTGCCAGCTCGGTCAGTGCTCATGGCACCCACCAACGGATTGCCGGCGTGGGCTATTTTGCCGGCCCTGGAGAATGTGAAGAAGCCATACCCAATGCCAAGGGAAACCTCCCTGACTTTGCCCTGGTTCTTACGGGAGATTTGGAAGGCTGTTTGTACACCTATGTAGAAGCCGGTGACTGCTCGCCGAACGGGGTTTACGTTGAGGATGGCAACGAAAAATTTGTTGGCACCACTGCCTGGGGCGACGAAGGCACCTTCGATACCGTCTACCGCTTTGTGGCCCATTTTGGCAGCCAGGAGGATTGCAACAACTTTGTCAACCAGGTTCGCGGCCGGTGTCTGCACCCCATCGGCGCCGGTACCGGCACGGGTGATTTTGAAGGCGTCTTAGGACGGCTTGATTTTGTCGATGACGTGGATGCAGGTACCGCCAACTACACCGGCTCATTACACCTCTCCAGGTAAAGCGCCCTAAAATCTCGAAATGGCCCAATCACTAGAGGTAATTGGGCCATTCATTTCCAGCCTATACAGTCTGCTCAAGCGTTATTCTTCGGGGCAGGCATCCACGTGTAAATACGCCCTGCACTCTGCCGCCGTCAGGCTCCGTGTGACCCGAGAGCGGGCGATGGCCATCAGTTCTTCAAAATTAAGCGTATAGATGTGGATGCCCCTGTCACCCGTGGCTGCCAAATATCGCCCATCCGCACGAACGGCATAGGGAGCCAAGCTTTGGGGCAGGCGGATTAACGCTTCCTGGCTGGCTAAATCCCAAATCACAACGCCGGAGAGGCCTGTGATCAGGCGGCCGCCATCTGGCAAGAAGTGCGCGTGCGAAATTCTTGTTGCTTCGCCCTGCAAATTGGCAACCTGTGCGCCCGTGGCCACCTCCCATACCCGGATAATGCCGCTGCCTCCTGCTCCCGCCACATACCGGCTATCCGGACTAAAGGATAAGCCCCAGATACGCCGGGGAATTTCCTCTAAGGCCGTCATCTCATTACCGCCGGCTAACTCCCATATTTTGATCAAGGCAGAACCATTTTCTGGTTCGCCGGTTTCGTCGGTTGAGGCAGCCAAATAACGGCCGTCTGGACTGAATTTAACGTTTGTCACGCCATTTGCCTGTCCCTGCACAGACCAGATGGCGGCTGTGCTGCGCGGATCAGCACGCCACTCATAAATCTTTTCACCGGTCTCAACATCCCAGACTTTAACAAAGCCATCGGCCCCACCCGTGGCCAGGCGAGTGGCATCCGGGCTAAAATCGATGCCGAGAATGCCATCGAATACGCCGCCGACATTTCCAGGGCCATGACCACGCCAGGTCAAGACCTCTGTTTGCGTCGTTAAGTCCCAAATTTTGATGATATTGTCACTGCTGCCAATGGCCAGGTAACGGCCGTCATTACTAACAGCAGCCCCTCTCTCGCGATTCCACTGCGAAATTAGAGAATTGAATTCGGCTAAAAGCGCCCCGGTTTGTAACCGCCAAATTTTCACAATGCCTTCAGGGGACACCGCAATCAGCGATTGGCCGTCTGGAGCAAAGGCAACGGGTGTTGATGCGTCGGCGATGTTAAGAATTTCACCGGCACCTGCTTCTGAAATATTCCAGATGCACACCTCTCCATTGCTAAGCGTGGCAATTTTGGCACTGTCCGGACCGAATGAGATGTCAGAAACCAAATTTAAATGTCCGTTTAACGTTGCGATTTCAATGGCGGTGTCGCTGGTAGCATCCCATATTTTGACGGTTGTGTCCTGGCTGGCGGTGGCAAGATAACGACCATCAGGGCTCAACTGTAAATCCGTGATCAAATTATCATGCAACCCAAACCACTCTGCTAACGGCTCTGATGGATCATCACTTAGGTCTGCTGCTATGTTCCAAATCGTTAAATCATTTTCAACGTCATTGGGTCCAGGAGCAACAAACAAGCGGGACCCATCTGAATTAAACGTGATGTTGTTGGTCCACAGTGCATCATGACGCATCCTGGCAAGTTCTTCCCCTGTTGCCGCATCCAAAATCAGGGCAAAACCGTTGTCATCGGCCACTGCTAAACGAGAGCCATCAGGACTGAATCGAACATCGTCTGTATACCCGCCAAATCGACCTGCCTCCGCCACGGTTACCGTAAATTGAACCTCCCCCGATACTAAGCTCCAGACCTTCAATTCACCATCTGTACTGCCGCTGGCCAATAGGGTGCCGGACGGATTGAAGGTGATGTTATCAACAGCAGTCGTATGATCTTCTAATCTATGCCTGAGTTCCCAGGAGGTCGTATTCAAAACCAGTATTTGATTTTGCGATGTTATAGCCAGCACTGAACCATCTGCTGAGATGATTAAACCCCCGCTTATCGTGTTCTTAACAATATCCAATTGAATTGTTTGCAATTTCTCGCCACTATTTGTGTCCCAGAGCACGATCCCCTCGCTGCCTACACCTGCCAGCCAATTACCTTCCGGATGGTAATCAATCCACCAAATATCTTCACCCGCTTGTGTTAGCGTCCTCTCAATCCTTGATGCTTGCAGCGCGGCACGTACTGCTTCCTCGGCTTCGGCCGTGTAGGCGTTCTTCAACGCCTCCAGTCCCAACAGCAGACTTCGTTCAGGATTAACTTCCAGATTGGCATTAGCGGCCAGAGCCAATTCACGGGAGGTAGTCAAGCGCAACTGTTGCCGCAAAGCGTGCGCCGCTCGCACCTGCTCTTCGGCGCGCTCGGTTTGCTCGCGGGCGAGTTGCTGCGCCGTTTCCAGCTCGCGCTGGCGGCGCGCTTCCTCTACCGCATGGCGCTCATCACGGGCGGTGATGCTGGTTTGCAAAAAGTAGCGCTCGTCTTCTGTCAGCGCCACTGTGGTTGTTTCGGCCCACGCTTCAAAGCCGGTCAAACGACTGCCGCGCAGCAGGTAGCTGTTGTCCTGATCGCTGTGCTGCCACTGCGCCGCTGCCTGGGCCAGCAGCCGCTGCTGCTGTACGTCCTCACGGCCGTCGCGCAGCCAGCCGCGCAGGCGTGGCCACTCTCGCAGCAGCGCCTCGTGAGCTACTTCTACCGTTGGACCTCGCGTCACCGGGTCGTGGTCAAAGGTGAGCAAGCGGTAACGGCCGTACTCGGTAATTGGTAATCGGCTATCAGTAATCAGTTCAACGTTGCCTGGCAATGCTTCTAGTTCAGACAGCAAAACGCGGCGGCGGGTGTCTTCAACACCTTCGCCCAGCGTCACCAGACGCAGAAAGAGCTGGCGGGCCGCTTCCTGCCCGGCATCATCCAATGAGACAAAAATCTCATCGGCGCGACGGGCCAGCGCACCGGCTACACCCCCCGTTTTGCGATACGTTTCTAAGGCAATTTGCTGTCCTTGCCGCTGTTCAAACAGCTCGGTTAAGGCATATTGCAGTAAAGGCAACATGCCGGGCTGGTTCCCCACATCCTGAATCATGGTGGCGATCAAATCCGGACTCATTGTCAGGCCCAAATTCTCAACCGGCCGGGTGATCGCCTGCATGAGCTCGTCGGGGGTGAGCGGCAGGACCAGCGACAGCCGCTGCTGGATCAGTTCACCAAAATCCACGTACTGCAACGGCCGATCTGTGAAGTCAGCCCGCAGAGTGATGACAATGCGCAAACGGGTCTGGGGATCGAGAACGGCCGTCACCAAACTCTGCAAAAACGCTTCCCGCACGGCCTCCTCTTCCACCAGCGTAAACAGCTCCTCAAATTGGTCTATCAGCAGCAGCAATTCCGTCTCGCCATCGTCGGGCAGGCAGCGGTTCACGACGCGCAGCAAGCCGCGATTGTCTTCTTGCAGCTGCGCCATCATTGCCTCTGGCGGATTGACGGCCACGCGCCGCAGCGCCTCAGCCACTTCGGCCCACGGCCGGCTGCCGGGCGTCATATCGACAATAAACCAGTTCTCCGAACCCGGCAGGCCGCCCCGGCGCAGGACCGGCAGCAGCCCCGCCTTGACCAACGATGACTTACCGCTGCCGCTGGGACCCACCACGGCCACAAACCGCTCCAGGTCGCTGCCGTCAGACATCTGGCTGAGCAGTTCCTGCACCAGCGTTTCGCGGCCAAAAAAGTTGTCGGCGTCGGCCTCGGTAAAGGCGCGTAAGCCGCGATATGGGTTTTCCAGGGCAGTGATTTCTTGCGGGGTGAGTTGGGGAACGGCCGTTTCCCAAACAGCATCCGACGACTGCGCCAAAATGACCGGATTCAGCACGGATTCCAGCGCGTTTAAGAATGATTTCATCTCCTGGAAGCGATCCTGCGGCCGTTTGGCCGTCGCCTGCTGCAACAGTTCATCCAGACCCGCCGGCAATTTGGGGGCTGTGTCGCGCAGCAGCGGCACGGATTGGTTTAGATGCTGCTGCAGCAAACTGACCGGGGTTGGCCCCTGGAAAGCCGCCTGCCCGGTGAGCATTTCATACAGCAGCAAGCCGAAACAGTAAATGTCGCTGGACGGCCGTACCGGTTCGTCCCGAATCTGCTCTGGAGAAATGTAGGCCGGCGAGCTAATCAACGTTCCCGCTTCGGTGAGGCTGCCCCCCTCTAAAAATGCCAGATTTTTAGCAATACCAAAGTCGGCCAGGTACGCATTTTGCAGATTATCCAGCAATATGTTGGCCGGTTTAATATCTTGATGCAACACACCCTGGGCGTGGGCTGCCGCCAGCGCCTGCCCCACCTGCCGCCCAATGCGGCTCACCACGTCCAGCGGTAGAGGTCCCTTTGCTAACACTGTGTTCAGACCACCACGCAAAAGGCGCATGATCAGGTATGCGGCATTGGGTTCACGCCAGTAATCGTACAGGGGCACGATGTGGGGATGCTCCAGGCGGGCTACCAGGTGCGCTTCGGCTTCGAAGCGGCGGATGAAGGTGGGATGGTTGGCAAAGCGCGGCAAGATAATTTTCACGGCCACATCGCGCTGCACGGAAGGCTGCACCGCACGATAGACAACGCCAAAGCCGCCGGAGCCGATCAACTCACCAAGTTGAAATCCCTTCACGGCACGACCGCTCAGATCATCCAGCCCAATTTCACCCGGTGATGGCGTCGGCTTGGGAATCGGTGATGGTTTCTTTTCCTGGCGCGCCAGCCGGACAAAACCAATTTGCTCCGCCTCGGGAATGTTTAGGGCCAATGTCAACAATTCTGCCAGTTGCACAGACGGCCGTAAAGCGTTCCCCTCAAGCTTACGAATGGTAATGGGCGCGCAGCTGGCGCGGCGTGCCAGTTCCGCCTGGGTCAATCCCAGTTGGGACCGACGTTCACGCAAAACCTCGCCAAAGGTGGGTATCTGCTCCATCAGTTGTATCCTTATGAATTTTTCTTGGCAGAGTTGTTGTCTGAAGAGATTCTGGATAGTGAGGATATTCTACAATAGGAACAAGCCATAATTCAACTGATTCGCCACTTCATATTCATTTTGTATCTAAAGCAAAATGCCCCGACGATTGGCTATCATCGGGGCATTTGCTATTCACTTATTTTCTCAAATCAGCTTACGAACCGGGTCGCATATAATCTGGAATCGGTTCGGGCAAGATGAGCCTTTGCCCCTCGTAAATATCCTTCATGTAGTAGTAGCCATAGTAATAACGATAGGGGTAGGCCCCACCATAGCCGCAGCAGTAACGATACCCATAGTAATCATACCCATAATAGACGTATTGGTAGACATACAAGCCATTGATCCGCGCCAGTTCTGATTCGGAAATGTTGTAGGCTGCGGCGATGCTTTCCAACGTTTCGCCTGACGCCACATCGTGATAATCGACACAGTCCGGTCCAAAGTAAGGTCCGGTGCTGCCAATATCGGGAATGTAGAGCATCTGGCCCGGATAAATGCGGTTTGGATGGTAAATGTAATTGTGGGCCCGTATCGCCTTAACGGACGTGCCGTAGCAGCGGGCAATTTGCAGCAGCCATTCACCGGCAATCACTTCATGCATCGCCGACGAAGGCATGGATTCTACCACGACGGTTACAGCAGCTTCGGCGCACAGGCCGTCGCTGTCACAGGTTTCGTACGTGAACGTATCGCTGCCTACAAAATCATTGTTTGGTGTGTAGGTAAAACGGCCGTCTTCCAGCAAAGCAACATTGCCACTTGCCGGGGCATTTGTGGGCGTCTGGTTCACCTGCAAACCGTCGCCCTTGTCATTTGCCAAAACATTACCACTTGCCGGTTTATTGATCGTCGTTGTGACGCTGTCGGCTCCCAGGATAGGTCCGCCTACTTTAATAGAAACTGTTGCGGTCGCACAATTTGATGCGGCGTTACATGCTTCATAGCCAAAGCTATCCTCCCCAATGAAATCTGTATTGGGCACATAGCTGAATTCACCCGTCTCTTGCAGCGTTAACGTTCCGTTCGTAGGTCCATCTACCGGAGCCGTGTTCACCGATAGATCGCCGCTATCGTTGCTCCTGACATCGGCGTCTAATGCGAGGTTTTTCGGGGTGCTAAATTGGTCATTGTTAAGTTGAAAATCCCGAACGGTAACATTGACCTGAGCCGAGTCGCAAACATTGGCCGGATTACACGCCGTATAAGTGAAGCTGTCATCACCCACAAAGTCATCATTAGGCGTATAAAGAATGAGCAAGGGATCGGTTTGAATAACGGCCGTTCCATTCGCCGGCCCTGGGTCGGGGTTTTGCACCGATAGATTATCACCCTGATCGTTGGCCGTCACCCCGATGGGCACGGCCGTATTCAACATGGTTTCTACGGTGTCATCATTGGCCACCACAACGGGCGGACTCACCGTAATGGTCACAGTGGCCGTGACGCACGCATCATCTGGGTCGCATACTTCATAACTGAATTCATCTTCACCAGAAAAGCCGGCGTTTGGCGTATAGACAAAGTTGCCGGCTGCATCCAGTGACGCGGCACCAGCGGTGGGCTGTTGAGACAGGGTGGTGTTGAAAGACAATGGATCCCCATCCGGATCGCTATCATTGGCGGCTACCGTGTCAGAAACGGCCGTTTCATACGCCGTTGCAAAGTTATCATTCCCGGCGTTTGGCGGCTCATTGCGAAAATACCACCATCCCAAAAAGATAAGCAAAACGACCAGCAAAAGACCAATAATTGCTAGGATAATATTTCGCATGAAAACACCCTCCTTTCTCGCGAAGACTGTATGAAGTTCTTGGACAACCAAAAGAATTTAAAAACGGAACACAACTTACGAAAATTGATCAGCTTTGATGAAAACGCCAAACCTGGTCAGCATGATAGCATCTTACCCAAAAAGAAGCCAAAAATATTACAAAAAAGGGCCAGCTTTCCAACAAAGAGAAAACGGCCGTTCCTGGTTAGGAACGGCCGTTTTCTAGCACAAATTCTCAAACCAATTGGTTACATCGGGGCGCCGGCCGGAACTCCTTTAAGCTGAATATCCGATACCGTCATGATCTCGTCCCAGCTATAGCCCAGGGCTTCGAACCGTTCGGCACTCGGGAAAGGGCGGCGAACGCCGTTTTCCATCACATACACTGCTGCTGAAGAGCCTTTTACCAGCGTGCCGTCAGACCAGGCAGGTTGCCAGGTAATGTCGTGCGTGTTCACCCCTTGATCTTTGAGGATAGCCCGGAACCGTTCTGCAACCAGTTCACCGCGTTTTATAGCGATCGGTTCTATATTGGGCCGCACGTCTGTAGCCACAGCATAGTTCACAAAAACATTACCTCGTTTGAGGGTACCGAATTCGTATATCTTGTACCAGCGCACGACTACCAAAACAAGTTCACCCGGCGCGGCTATGTACGTATCTGTGTGGGTAACCTCACTTTCCTCATTGGTCGTCGTGCCGTACTTATTGGTCAGATGACTCTCAAAAGCATACTGGGCACTCGCGCCTAGTTCCATTCCCTTCAGATTACCACCAATATTGGCTGCTACCTCAACAGAATGAATCTTTTCCTTGCTTTCTTCGACGTTGACACTTTTGCTCCAAGCAAACCGCCACTTGGCCTGGCGGGTCAGTTCGCTACTCCCTTCCCAGTTATTCAGAACCAGGTAATCTTCACCGGCAAAAAACTCATCCCGGTCCGCATGGACCAATTCTACCTGCCAGGTGGCACCTGCTGCCGGAAGCTGTCGCGAAATGGCACCATCGCCTTCATCCGTTGCCAGCCAGTTGTAGCAAGGATATTCCATGCTGACACCCGTTGCTCGCCGCGTGACCACCACTTTGTCCAGATACCAACCTGACCCGGCGTACATGTCGTCGTGACTGATTTGTACTGCTTCAATATCGCCCACATCGGGGACGTTTAATTGCACCACGTTGTGGTCACCGCTCTCAAATGCATCCCCGGAAATAAGCGGATTGATAACCACCGCCGGGGTGTCTCCTCGCTCACCTTTCAAAACCACACTGACATTGGCGTCTGTGCCTGCGCCAGAACGATCACCTGTATAAATATCGAGTTGATAAGCCATTAGATTTTTACCTCCACTTTTTGATTGAATTAAGATTTTTGATATATATTTTTGGCCGATAGAGTTGCTTCAATTTTCAGGTAGGTCGGCAGCGGTCTCAGACTGATCAGCCGCTGCCTCACTGTCCAAGTTCAACAATCCCTGACGCTCGTACCAGTTGGCCATTGCCTGCCAGCGGTACGCATGGGCATCAGCCGCTGCTTCGCTGTCAAGGTTTAACAAACCGTGGCGCTCGTACCAGTTGGCCATTGCCTGCCAGCGATACGCTTGAGCATCAGCCGCAGTCAGCGGCGTCGCCTCTGTTGCATTGCCGCCAACCGGCTCCTGGGCACAAGCTACCATTGTGCTCCCTCCGATTACCAAAACTGCCAAAACCAACATCGTCAAAATTCGCCGTGAAAACATTTTTTATTCTCCTTATCGTTATCATTTGTGCGTTTTAAAGACCTTGCTTACAGACACACCGTTCTCGTTTTCCAGATAGGCCAGCAGCGCTTCCAGGCTGACAAAATGCCGGGTGCCGCCCCTCGCTACATCTTTCAGCGTGATTCGCACCATGCCTGTTGCCGGCCCGCGCCATAAGCGCAAAACGTATAATTGATTCAAACCATTTTTGTCCTCCATATCTGCTAATCCCGTGTTGCCTCACGGCCGTTTCCTATTTACAATCTCATCCTACCGTGACGTGCGCTTACAAAGCGCTTACAAAACAAGTAGTGCCCTCATGCTCACGATTCGTTTGCTCGGCCCCCTACATCTGGACATCAATGGCGAACCGGTGGGTTCCTTTCGCAGCAGCAAGGCGTTGGCCCTGTTTATTTACCTGGCCCACACCGGCCAACCCCACCCTCGAGAAATCCTGGCCGATCTGTTGTGGGACAGCAGCTCTACCGGGCAGGCGCTCTCCAATTTGCGCACAGTGCTCACGCAGTTGCGGCCCAAGCTCGGAGATTATTTACTGAGTGAAGGCTCTACCCTGGCCTTTAACGCTGCACTGCCGCACCGGTTGGATACGGCCGTTCTCCAAACTGAACTCGCCGCCCTCCCCAACCAATTGACCGGCCTCAATGCCGCCCGGCTGGAAACCGCCCTGCAAGCGTACCAGGGCGACTTCCTGGAAGATTTTCTGGTGCGGCAGGCCGACCGCTTCAACGAATGGGTTCTCATCGAGCGGGAACGGCTGCGCCGCCAGGTGCTGGTGGCCTGGCAGCAGCTAACCCATTTCTTTTTGCAGGAAAACGATTACGCCGCCGCCATCCGGGCGGCCACGCACTGGCTGGCCCTGGACGAGCTGGACGAAGCCGCCCACCGCAGCCTGATGCAGGCGTTGGCCCTTTCCGGGCAGCGCAGCGCCGCCCTGCAGCAGTACGAAACCTGCCTCACCCTGCTGGAAGATGAACTGGACGTGCCGCCAGAAGACCTTACTAAAGAACTCGCTGAACAAATACGCGGCGGGCAGCTCACCGCGCCGCACACGCAGCAAACGGCCGCAGCCACCGCCAGCACCAAAACTGTCGCCGTTCCAGCGCAAACGGCCGTGCCTCACAACCTCAACATCACCCCTTTCACCTTCTTTGGCCGCACCGCTGAAAAGGCCGAAACGGTTGCCGCGCTGCAAGCGCCCGGCCAGCGGCTGCTCACCATCACCGGCGTGGGCGGCATGGGCAAAACCCGGCTGGCACTGGTAACGGCCGTTCACTGCCTCAACCACCACGCAGAGCTATTTCCCCACGGTATCTACTTCCTGTCGCTGGCTGCACTCGATGGTGCCGCTGAGATTCCCGCCCTGCTGGCCTCAGAGCTGGATATCCAACTAAAGCCGCAAGAGGAACGGCCGTTGACCGACCAGCTCATTAGCCACCTGCAAGAACAAAATCTGCTGCTGGTGTTGGACAACGTAGAGCATTTGCTGGGCAGCGGTGGCCGCGACTTTGTGCGCGCCATGTTGGCCGGCGTCCCTGGCCTGACGCTCCTGCTAACCTCCCGCGAACCATTGGAAGTAGACGGTGAAACAGTTTTGCAACTCGATGGTTGGACGCTGCCGCCGGATACGGCCGTAGCCCTCAATGCCCCCGCCGCCCAACTGTTTCAGCAGGCCGTCCGGCGCGTCCAGCCCAGCTTCAACCTTACCCCGGCCGACGCACCCGCCTTGCGTCAGCTTTGCCACTGGCTGATGGGGCTGCCCCTGGCGCTAGAACTGGCCGGGGCCTGGGCCGACACCCTTTCATTAGAAGAAATGGTGGCCGAAGTTGAGCAAAATATAGATTTTCTGGAAGCGCTCAGCGCCGATCATCCCGACCGCCAGCGCAGCCTGCGGGCCGTTTTCAACACCACCTGGCAGCGGCTCACAACCGCCGAGCAGTCGCTGTGGTCCCGGCTGGCGCTTTTTCGGAATGGGTTTACTTTTGAAGCGGCCCACAACGCCTTCAACGCCAGCCGCCCGCTGCTGGCCCGGCTGGTGAAAAAATCACTGCTGCAATTCGACCGCGATCAGGAGCGGTACACGCTTCACGCCTTGCTGCAGCAGTTTGGCCGGGAAAAACTGCCGGACGAGGCCGCGGCAGAGAGTCGTGAGATGCTGTCTCATTACTACTGCACCTGGTTGGGCAGCCAGCTAACCAATCTTCACGGTGGCGCGCAGCAGGAAACGGCCGTTGCCCTCCTGGCCGACTGGCAAAATATCCGGCGCGCCTGGTTCCACGCCTGTGCCAATAAGCAAATCGGCCGGCTGGCTGTGGCCGCCGAACCGTTTAACCATTTTTGTCTGTGGCGCGGCAATCATTTGGAAGCAATCGAGGCATTGCAGGCAGCGTCTGCCGCACTACTTGGTGTGGAAACCGTGGCGGCCCAACGCCTTCGTGCCTTACTCCTGACCTGGCTGGCGCTGCATCATTATGAAATTGGCCGGCAAGATGAGCACCGGGAGCTGTTAGTTGAGGCAGAAGCCATTCTGCAACAGCCCACCCTAACTGCGGCTGAAACCCGCTTCGAATGGGCCTTTTTGCGCCGCGAACAGGCCAAGCAGTGGCGCAAAAGCGATCTGGCGCGCGCCGAAGCCGCCTACCAGGAAAGCATCCAACTGTTCCATGAATTAGGCGAAACATGGCAAGAATCGATCTCATTGGCCTGGCTGGGGGATGTGGTAGGGCGACAGCACGATTGGCCACGATTAACCCAGATCACCCAGCAAATGCTGGGCTTGCAAGAGCAGTTGGGGGATCGGCGCGGGATGTCCTTTTCACTGATGCGCCTCGCTCAGCAGGCAGTGCGTCAGCTCAAGGTAAAGAAAGCCGAAGATTTAATCCGGCGGGCCTTAAAAATGAGTCAGGAATTGGCGGAAACAGAGCTCGTGGCCCAAACGCTCCATGCGTTGGGCATCATTTTGCTGCGGGACGGCCGATTCACCGCAGGTGAAGCAGCCCTTAAAGAGAGCCAGGCGTTAGTGGCAGACGTTTCTGGTGACCATGTTTTGATGAAGGACAATTTGCACATGCTTGGCTTTGCGGCCCTGTGGCAGCAAGATTTTGGGCGTGCCGAGCAAATTTTCCAGCGGGCGCTGGCCGTAGGTGAGCAAGCTCAGGTGGCCACCACAACGGCTGACAGTTTAGGCTTTCTTGGCTGGTCTAATCTGTTAGCGGGCAAGCTGGACCAGGCCATAGAGTATATGATGAAAGCTGCGGCCGGTGGTGACAAAACGAGGCAGCGCAACCGGCGGCGCTGGGCCAATCCGTTGGGGCTGGCTTATTTGCACCTGGGTGATTACGCGCAGGCGGCTGACTGGGCAGCCGTCGCTCCCAAACGAATAGATGCTGGTCCACTGCAATTGGGTCTACTAGCTTTGGCTGAACGGCCGTCACCCGATCAACACACCACTTTACAGGCGCTTATGTCTGAGCTTCGGCAGAGAAGCAGCCGCCCTAACTTCCCTGACCTGGGCGAAACAGTGGGGATGGCGTCCATAACCGCCGCGCACCTGCATTTCGTGGAAGAAGGTTGGCTATGGACTTGTGAGGTATTGCAGGCGGCGCTGGAAACAAAGCAGTGGCTGCTGCTGCTTTACGGATTAGCCGCCACTGCCCAACTGCACATCCATGCTGAAGCGTTTGAAGAAGCGGCTCGTCTGCTGCCACAGGTTGAACGCTTCCCGCTGGTGCAAGCATCTCGCTGGTTTGATGAAGTTTTACGGCAGCCAGTGGGAGCGGCCGTTCAAGTTTTACCCCCGGCTCAGCGTGCCGCTCTCCAGGCCAAAGGCCAACGTCAGGACCCGTGGAAAACGGCCGCAGCCCTACTCAAAAAGCTCGCCTGACAACGTAATAAACCATAAGACTTGCTGTAAGGAATGCCCCCTAAGCTATTAAAAGTATAAGAAAAAGTAGCTGTATTTCATTCTGGGGTAAATCAATGACACCTGTAGCCACCAAATCGACGCTCAACAAACAAGCCACAAAAAAGTCTGCAACCGTCACCCGGCTGCCCCACACCCAGCGTAACGCACAACAAGCCAATCGCCGCTTAAAGGCGCTTCTTGATTACGCGATTGTTATTCCCACCCTGCTGTTAATCTGGCCACTCTTTTTGGTTTTGGCCATTGCCGTTAAGCTGGACTCTCCGGGTCCAATTATTCATCGCCGGCGCGTGTTGGGGCGAGACGGCCGTATCTTCGACGCCTTCAAGTTCCGCACCATGTACGTTAACGGCGATGAGATTCTGGCCCGATACCCTAAGCTCAAAGCAGAACTGAACCAGAATTATAAGCTAAAGTGTGACCCGCGCGTTACCCGTGTGGGCAACTTCCTGCGCAAGTTTAGCCTGGATGAACTGCCCCAACTGTTCAACGTTTTGGCTCAAGATATGTCCGTTATAGGCCCACGCATCATCGCTCCCGAGGAAATTACCAAGTATGGTCAATGGGGCCCAACATTGCTCACCGTCATGCCTGGTCTAACCGGTTTGTGGCAGGTAAGCGGCCGTTCCAACACCTCTTACGATGAACGCGTCAAGCTAGACATGCAATATATCGACAACTGGTCCATTTTCCTGGACATTCAAATTCTGTTCAAGACCATCCCCGCTGTCATGAAGGGGGATGGCGCTTACTAGCCAATGCAATTTCGAAGAATTCCCTGATTCCTCCCCAACCAGAAAGCCCCTGCTTGTGCAGGGGCTTTCACTTTTCATACCCCCCTAAACAAAAAAGCTCCCTGAGTTTCAGGGAGCCTTTTTAATTAGGGGGGAGCAAAACTTAGCGCTGGCGCTGAGCTTTGCGTTGACGCCGAATCGCTTTTTTCTTCTCGATGCGCTGCAGCTCACTTTTGGAAACGAACCAGCGCTTGCGACGCACGTCTGCCAGAACTTTGCTTTTAATCACCGCTTTGTTAAAGCGACGCAGCAGTTGTTCTTGCGATTCGTTAGAACGTAATTCAACTTTAGGCAGTGTTCTCACCCCCTTTTTGGGTTAATTTTTCATAAATGGGTAGCGGTCGCTACACCATCCATAAGTTTACCTGCTAGAGGGAATTACGCAAATGAATAGCCAATTTTCATCTCAAAGAGCTAAATAATCCCGCCCCAGAAGCCGCTCTTCAACTTTTTGCCAGATTTGATCCAGGTGTTCTTCATACTGAACGTAGTTCAGGTTGTTAGTATCTATGGTTAACACGGCGCTGCGCGAAAAATTCGCAGCCCATTCATCATACAGCTGGTTTAATTGTTCCAAATAAGCAGTGGCAATGGTTTGCTCATACTCGCGGCCACGCTGGGCAATTCGCTGGCGCAGCGTGGGCACCGACGCTTTAAGGTAGATCACCAGATGGGGCGGCGTCAGGACCGTCGCCAGGGTCTGGTATAGGTCAAAGTAGCTTGTCCAATCCCGCTCACTCATGTTGCCCTGAACATAGAGATTACGGGCAAAAATCTCCGCATCTTCGTACACGCTGCGATCTTGAATGATGGCGTTTTGGCGCTGGAGTAAATAATGATGCTGCCGCAGGCGACGGGATAAGAAAAAGACTTGAGAATGGAAGCTCCAACGTGTCATATCTTTGTAAAAGTCGGCCAAATATGGATTTTCGGCCACAGCTTCGTAGACTGGTTCCCAGCCGGTACGTTCGGCCAGCAACTTTACCAGCGTCGATTTGCCTACGCCAATATTGCCGGCGACGGTTATGAAATACTTTGGCATAAACTGAATCCTTTGCTATTTGTGTTTGAACGGCCGTGCTTAAAGCCCATGAAAAAAAGCCAACACAGAGCCATTGTACTCGTTTTTAGGAGAGTAAAAAGTAGCAGAAGATAACACCTGTATAAAGAAAGCCGACTGTCGTGGAGAGCAAAACCAA
Source organism: uncultured Anaerolineaceae bacterium (assembly GCA_937967805.1). The sequence goes on along the minus strand of CALBTC010000025.1, from coordinate 10,111 downwards.
TCGTTCAGAGCGTGGTGATTCTGGCTGCCGCCAAAAGCGGTGCAGCAGCGCCGGCAAACCGATAAACCCAAAGGGCAGCAAAAACCAGGGGATGGTGCCGTTGAGAACAGAAATTAAAGCAATGAGGAGGCAAACGGCCGTTGCCCCACGCAGCCCTTGCACCGTCCGCTCCCGGCCCAGCCAGGTGGTAAACGTGCCACCCGCCCGTAAATCAACCACAAAATCACGGACCTGCTGTTCCATTTGGGCGGTTAGCGAGGTTAAAGAGAGAATGGCTAACAATACCCAATCGAGTAAAACCCAATTGGCCTGGATGAGCATCATGCAGACGACGTAGGGAAAGGTTTGCACAAACAGTGAGTGGATGACGAGATCGAGACCGGGGCGCATTTTTAGTCGCAGCGGCGGGGCGGAGTAAGCCCAGGCAACAAAGCAGCTAATCCCCCAAAACAACCAGCCCAGCAAACCAAATTGAGCATATGCAGCAGCAAGCGTAAAAAGCAGTGTGATTGAGAAAAGAACAATCACCCACCCTTGCACCGGCACCTGCACAAAAAAATTCCTGGCCGCTTTGCGACGATCCAGGGCGTCAAATGGGGCATCAAAATAATCATTCAAGGCAAAGGCAAACCAGTAACCCACACCGATGGCCAGGGCGAGCACGGCCGTTTGCCACCGGATCGCCCCATGAATCAACAAAGGCAGCGTGGCGATAACCAAAGTTACCTGCCAGGCATCCATATGATTGGTCATTAATTTGAGAATTGCTCGTTTGCGAGGAGAAAGCGCACGATTCTGAGCCATAAGCTACTGCGATGAATGACAGGTGGCCCAAACAGGAGTGACCATAAGTAAAATTAATTTTCCGGTGGTAACAACTCATTTACCGTCTTAATTAATTTATCAGGCATGACGGGCTGTGGCAAATATCTGTCTGCACCGGCTGCCAACCCTTCCCGAATGCTGCCGCCGTCGGCACGAGCGCTCACGATGATAATGGGTAGTTCGGCCGTTCTTGGATTTTGCCGCACCCGCTCACACACGGCAAAACCATCCATTTTTGGCATCATCACATCCAGCGTCATTAAATCCGGAATTTGACCGTCTAATGCCGTTAATGCTTCTGGTCCATCAGCCGCCTCAGCGACGCCAAATCCGGCACGCTCCAAAATTAAACGCAAAAGCTGGCGCTTCATTGGATCATCATCTACCACCAACACGGAATATCCCATACTCTTTGCCTCTCAGAAACCGATTTTCTTCAAACAGCAACTCTCTCTATTCTTAAAAAGAAAAATGACAAATTATCTATATGGTTTTGGCAATAGCTTTATGAAATGAACGATGTCGTGGCGGCGATCGGGTGACGCGTATTTCCTTTTGGATGATTCATTATACAACAAAACAGATTGAGCGCTTTGTCATACCATCATATTCCCATCTGGTGGTGAGCTAAGCGCGATTTGGGAACCGGCAGCCGTTTTACGCACCTCAATGCGATTCGGAAAGGCGTCGCGCAGCTCGTCGATATGGGTGATGACCAAAATGCGCTGAAAATCGTCCTGAATGGTGTTGATAGCTTCAATGAGCCGCTGACGGCCGTTTGGGTCCTGGCTGCCAAAGCCTTCATCGATCACCAGGGTTTGCAGCCGCGCCCCGGCCCGCTTGGCCAGCAGCTGGGACAAAGCCAGCCGGATGGCAAAGTTGACCCGGAACTGCTCTCCGCCGCTGTAATTGTCGTACGGCCGTTCGCCGGCATGGTCGCGAATGTGGATGTCTAACGTCTCAGCCAGGGCGTCCCGGCTTTTTAGTTGGCGCTGCGTCTCAAACGAGACCGTCATCTCACCGCCGGTCAGACGGTCCAGCAGCTCATTGGCCCGCTCCTCTATCTCCGGCAGCGCCTGCTCAATCAGAAGCGCCTGGACGCCGCTTTTGCCGCACGCTTTTTCCAGCAGCTTGAGCCGCTGAATTTGCTGAGTGACGGCCGTTCGCTGCGCTGCCAACGCTTTTTGCCGCTGCCGCTGATCGTCCAACACCTCCAGCCGGTTTTGGGCCACGGCCACCATTTGGTTGGCGGCAATCTGCTCTTCGCGCAAGTTAAACACTTGCTGCTCCACACCGCGCAGGTCGCCGCCGTCGGCGGTCATTTGGGCCAGCTCGGCCACGGCCGTTTCGTGCTGCTCGGCCAGTTCAGCCAGCGATTCCTCCTGCTCGGCGATGCGTTTGCGGCCTTCGGTAAGGACATCTTCCAGGGGCTTGACGGCCGCTTCCGCCTGCCGCAGCTTTTGGAACCGCTCCGGCGCCTCAGCCAGTTCTTGCCGCTCTTTGCGGGCGGCCGAGTGAGCGTGGGCATCGTAGGCCAGTTCAGACAGTTCGGCATTCAGGCCGGCCAGGGCGGCCCTGGCTTCGGCAGCAAAATCTTCACTTTCCAACTGCTGCTGCACCTTAGCCAACTGCGCCTGGCCCGATTCAGCCCAATCGGCCATAAAGCGGTTGAGTTCAGCCAGGCGGGCCTCGTCGTTGGCCAGGCGCTGCTCCTGCTGGCGACGTTCATTTTCCAGGGCAGGCTTGTTTTGTACGGCCGTTCCCAGTTCAATCACCTGTTCCCGCAATTCGGCCAAATTATCTTCGGCCAGCGCCGCTTCCAGTTCAGCCAGCTGGGCAGCTTCACCCGCCTCCCAGTCGGCCAACTGCTGGCTGATTTCAGCCAGGCGGGCCTGGGCCTGTGCCTGCCGCGTTTGCTGGGTTTGCAATGATTTTTCTAACTGCGGCCGCTGCGTCACGGCCCGGTTCAGCTCGGCAATCTGGCCGGTGAGCGTTTCGATAGTTTGCTTGTTGCTGCGGAACCGCTCCCCCATTCCCGCCCCTTCCGTTTGCAGTTCGGCCACCACCTGCGACCGGTGCTCGGCCGTGAGCTCCTGGCCGCACAGCGGGCAGCTGCCGCCGGTTTCGGCCTCCAACTGCTCGATGCGCGCTTTTAGGCGGTTCATCTGCTCTTTAAGCGCCGGCTGGCTGCTTTCCAGCCCCACCTTCTCGGCGCTGACAGTACCGAGTTCCTGCTCCTTCTGGCTCAACTCGGCTAGCTGGGCCGTGAGATCGGTGATTTGCTGCTGGGCGGTTTGCAGATTTTGCGAGACGGCCGTTTCTTCCTGACGCAGCGCCGCCATCCGCCTGGCCAGATTTTGCAGCCGGTTCAATTCACGCGTTTGCCCTTCCCGTTCGCTTTCTTGCTTTTGCAGTTCGCTGCGCAGCTTGTGCCATTCAGCTTCCTGTTTGTTGAGCGCTTCCAGTTTTGTTTCCAGTTCGGCCAGGGCAGCTTTGGCTGAAGCCAATTCCGCTTCCAGCTTTTTCTGCTCACCGGCAGCGGCTTCGGCTCGTTTGGCCTGAACCTGCAATGCTTCCAACTGCTGCGTTAAGCGGGATTTTTCCTCGGCGATGGCCACTTCATACGGCCGTTTGCTTTGCTCCAGCTTGTTAAACTCGTCAGCTTTATCCTGCCAGCGCTGGAAAGTGGCATCGGCCTCCTGCCATGCTTCATGCTGTTTGGTAATTGCCTCAGCGTCGGCCAGAATAGCGGAATAGCCGTCTCGCTCCTGCTGCCGCTGCGTTTGGCTGCGCTGCAAGCTCTCCAACTGCGCCTTGCCCCGATTTAAGTTGGTGGCCAGGGTTTCGACGAGCTGTTTGTGCTGCTGCACGGCCGTTTCTGCCCGGCGCAGCTGCTGCAACAACGCTTCTTTGTCGGCCAATCTTTCGCTGATGCCTTCCAGAGCGGACTGGGCTTCGCTGACGGCCGTTTGCCTTTCTTCTTCCTGATCCAGTTCCGCTTCAATTTCCTTAATTTGGTGGTCCAACAGATCCAGCTGCCGCTCTTCTTCCTTGCGCCGGTTGGCGGCTACTTCCCGATACTGTTCCCAGATGCTCACGCCCAGCAGGTCGGCCAAAATCTCTTTGCGGCGATTGGGCGTCTTGGTGGTGAACTCGTCTGCCTTGCCTTGCAGCAAAAAGCTGGCGTTGATAAACGTGTCGTAATTCATGCGCAGCAGCTGCTCGATGGCCGTTTGCGTTTCACGCAGCTTGCCTTCGGTGAGGGTTTTCCAGGCGTCGTCGCCGGCGGCAACTTGCAGATCGAGCTGGGTGGTTTTGCCTTTGCGCTTGCTTCGCGTCACCCGGTACATGGTGCCTTCCAGCTCAAAGGCCAACTGCACTTCGGCCGCTTTGTCGTCGATGGCCGAGAGGCGGTTGACCAGATCGTCGTCACTGCGGCTGCGGCTCTGGCCAAACAAGGCCCAGGTAATGCCGTCTAAAATAGACGACTTGCCCGCGCCATTGGCCCCGGAAATGCAGGCTAGATGAATACCGTCAAATTGGAGTACGGCCGTTTCCCGGTAAGATAAAAAGTTGGAAATCTCAAGTCTTGTTGGAATCATAATCGTAACTCTACAGACCCTAAGGGTTTGTCCGCTCATAAGGCACATTAGTCAAGTGCAAACCCGTCGTATTTTAACAAACAAATATCTTCACTGCTAAAGACATATTCATTCCATATCTATAACGGAACTCCTGAAGCATACCCTTCATTACTGGAGGCCACAATTCCCGACCGGGCCATCAGTGGAGCTGGCCAACTGCATGATACGCTACGCCAATGAAGGTGTTAGAATCCCTCGATTGATGTTCCCGGCGGTGGCGATGTTTGGGCATTCATCCTCACCGGAAAATATTTTGAAACGGCCGTTTCTCCCCCCTTCCCCCTTACCTACGCCTAATTGTTTTACTACCCCGCTTAGAACAAATGTGGTATACTTATGTCTCGTAAAATTTTGTTCAAATCGAGGCAAAATAAGCTTAATTTCTCCTGATTCATACCCTTTCATCCACAAGCTACCAGCCCAATGCGCTGCCTACTTTTAAGGCAATAGATGGCTGAATTTTGTCCGATTGATCCGATTTATTTTAACGGTCGAAAATAGTTGAACCGCAAAGAACGCAAAGTTCGCAAAGCATTTCTTTTTTATTCTTTGCGCCCTTCGCGCCCTTTGCGGTGAAAATTCGTATAAGGGCCCTTTGAATTTGGCCCTTGCAGTCTAAGGAATGTTTCATGGCAAAAAAAACCGAAGCGGAAAGATTATATGACTCCAGCAGTATCCAGGTTCTAAAAGGGCTGGAAGCAGTGCGTCGCCGCCCCGGCATGTACGTCGGCGGTACAGATGTGAAGGCACTGCATCATTTAGTGTATGAAATTGTCGATAACTCCATCGACGAGGCGCTGGCCGGGCGCTGCGGCCGTATCGAGGTCACCATTCACGATGACAACAGCGTCACCGTGCAGGATGACGGTGTCGGTATTCCCGTGGCCAAACATCCCACCGAAAAAGTATCGGCATTAGAACTGGTGCACACTACCCTGCACGCCGGTGGTAAGTTTGATAACGACGCTTACAAGGTGTCCGGTGGGTTGCATGGTGTGGGCGCTGCGGCCGTAAACGCCTTGTCGGAATGGATGGAAGTCACCGTGCGGCGCGAAGGTTCGGTCTGGTACCAACGGTACCAGCGCGGCATTCCCGATGAACCCGTTAAGAAAATTGGCAAAATAGGTAAAGGGGAGTCAACCGGCACCACCACCCGCTTCCTGTTTGACAAGATTATCTTTGAAAAAGATGCCGAGTACCGGTATGAAACCTTGTTGAACCGCTTCCGCGAAATGGCGTTTGTCACCAGCGGCGTGTTCATGAAGCTACGTGATGAACGGCCGTCTACCCCACGCGAAATGAGTTTCTACTTTGAAGGTGGTGTTAAATCGTTCGTCCGCTACCTCAACCGCAACCGCAAACCGATCCATACGCCGGTTTACGACCAAAAAGAGGTGGAGGGCATCGATGTGGAGGTGGCCCTGCAATACACCGAAGGCATCACTATTTCTGAATACGCCTTTGCCAACACCATCCACACCCCCGACGGCGGCACCCATCTCACCGGCGTGCGCACGGCCATCACCCGCGTCATCAATACCTATGCGCGCAAAAACAACTTCCTCAAGGACAAAGACAACAACTTCTCCAGCGACGACACGCGTGAAGGCTTAACCACCGTTGTCAGCATCAAACATCCCGACCCGCAGTTTGAAAGCCAGACCAAAGTGAAGCTGATGAATGCCGAGGTGGCCGGCATTGTCGCCTCCGTCACGTCCGATGCTTTTGCCCTTTACCTGGAAGAAAATCCGCGCGATGCCAAGAAGATCATCGAGCGCTGCCTCACCAGCTCCCGCGCCCGGGCCGCCGCTCGCAAGGCTCGCGAACTGGTTATGCGCAAAAGCGCGTTGGAAAGCCTCACCCTGCCCGGCAAGCTGGCCGACTGCTCCGAGCGGGACCCCAACAAGTGCGAACTGTACATCGTTGAGGGTGACTCGGCCGGCGGCAGCGCCAAACAAGGACGCGACCGGCACTTCCAGGCAATCCTGCCCCTGCGCGGCAAGATTCTCAACACCGAGCGGGCCCGGCTGGACAAAATCCTGGCCAACAATGAGGTGAAGGCGATGATTTCGGCGCTGGGCACGGGCATTGGTGAGACGTTTGATGCGGAGAATTTACGGTACGGCCGTATCATCATCATGTGTGACGCCGACGTCGACGGCAGCCATATCCGCACCCTGCTGCTCACCTTCTTCTTCCGCTACATGCCCGACCTCATCGAAAAGGGACACCTCTACATTGCCCAGCCGCCGCTCTACAGCCTGAAAGCGGGCAAAGAGATGCATTACGCCTACACCGAGGCACAAAACCAGGAGCTGCTCAAAAAGCTGCAACAAAACGGCAAAAAGTACAGCCTGCAGCGCTACAAGGGGTTGGGCGAGATGAATCCGGAGCAGCTTTGGGAAACCACGATGGACCCGGCTGAGCGGATGCTGCTGCAAGTCACCATCGAAGATGCCGTGGCCGCCGACAAAACGTTCGACATGCTCATGGGCAGCGAAGTAGCGCCGCGCAAGCGTTTTATCATGACTCACAGCAGTGAGGTGCGTAACCTGGACGTTTAATTCATAAAATCGGGGATAATCGCATAAAAAAATGGTGCCTGGTAAATTGCCAGGCACTTTTGTTACACAAATTTACTTCATTTATCATTGGACGGCCGTTTTCATTCTACATTCACCGTTGTCATGCCCCCTCTGATTTGCTATGATGTTGCCGCGAGACGCGTCAATCGACTATCAAATACCACCACCCTCAAACAACTGGAGTTCAAGTGGAACGAAAAAACAAATCTCGATTTCTCATTGGAGGAAATGATAATCCAGGAAAGCCAGCACTGGCAGAAAATTTACAATTGAACCTGCACCGCTTATGACCAATTCAAGCATTTACATCCTTTTGTCCATTTTCTTCGTGGTCACCGCCTGTTCCCCAACCGCTGCCCCCGAGGTGGCAAATGCGCCAAGTAGTCAGGAAGCGCAAGCTCCAACTGCCGCCGCCTCACCTCTGCCGTCAACGGAGACGCCTTTCCCGCCAACAGAACCAGCCCTGCCCACCGCGACACCCTCACCAACTGCTACCGTCACCCAAACAGAAACGCCCTTACCTACCGCAACGGCAACGGCACCCGCAACTGAAACGGCCACGCCTCTGCCAAGCGCCATGCCCACCACAACCCCCACCGCCACGGCCACGCCGGTTCCGGTCACTGCTGCGCCCACAGCCACGCCCACCAGCAGTCTGCCGGGCAATCCGCTGGCGCTCATCGGCGGCAGCTACAACGGCTGTCCCTTGCTGGCCCCCGGCCAATACATTACCGCGCCCAACTGCAGCGATTGTCCGCAAATGGACCTTGCCCGGTGGACGATGGGGCAAAACCTGCTGCAGGTAACGGCCGCATACGAAGCCAACGGCGACATCCATATCATCCTGTCCAACGGCGAAGACGTTAACCTCAATGCCCTCAACTTTCGCTGGCTGGTCATCCTCAACAGCCTCTCGCGGGCTATCGAAACCAAAACTGACAGTATTGAACATTATGCTGTGGATCAAGTGGCCATGTATAACATTTTTAGTGCCGGTACCACGGTTGGTTATTTTTATTCTGAAAACGGATCATCGGTTATGAAGGTAACGGCCATTTGCGGCCAATAATCAGCAGGTAGCGAATGTGGACCAGATCGCCGGGTTCATAGCGCAAGAAGCCACAATGGTCTCTCGCCGCCACGCCGCCGATGCCTGGCTTGTAGACCGTATGCCAGGCGTCTTCGTGGAATTGTTCAACCCAAAAACAGAGAGCAGGCTGATCATCGCAGTCGTAAGCAAAAATGGTGCTAAACCGGCCTTCGCTGTCTACCTCCACGGTGGCAAAGCAATTTTTGCTGAAGTACGGTCATTCGTGCTTTCCAGCCGAGGAATGAGTTCCCCGGCTAAAACGCTTTTCAACCAGCAACAAACACATTCCGCATGACAGTACGAAGATACTGATCATACTGTTCGGCCGTCCACCCTTGATCAATCACCAACTGCTCCCACACCTGGATAGACGTTAATGTCCAAAGTAAATCGGCCGCTTCCTCCAAACTATCGAAAGGCGCCAACACCCCATCTCTTTCTAGCCAAAGGATCAACCCCCGACACGCTTCCCGGCGACCCGCCATGCGATCTTCCCAGGCAGCCGCCACCGCATCATCCCCGTATCGGCCGCTAATGCCTATCTTCGCCGTGGAATAGATACGCGGATTGTATTCCGCTTGCAAAGTTACAAACCGGTCCAGCGCCTCAACGCCGGTGGCTGCATCCCACACCGGTTGAGCCAGCGCCGCCAAACCCTCTTTTTCATCAACGTATTGCACCAATGAAACCAGCAAACCGGTTCTGGAACCAAAATGAAGGTAGACGGCCTGGCGCGTCACCCCGGCAATTTTGGCAATGTCTACCATCCTCACGGCGGACGGATCGCCTTGTGTGAATAACTGCAATGCGGCTTCCAGGATGGCCTGGCGCGTCTCTATCTTACCACTTGACACGGTGTAAAGTTCCTCTTATACTATTAAGTAAGTTTACATGATGTAAAGTATAACCTATTTTTAAAAGGAGGAAAGATGAATATCCTAAAGAAACCTCACAAGATCGGTTCGATCTTTTATGTTCTGTGGGGCATCCTGCACATCGTCGTCGGTCTCATCCCGGTAATCACCTTTCTAAGAGGTGGTCCTCGCGAGATGTTGACGGCTATTGAAGGTATGCAAAACGTCCCTGCTGTCATCGAAGAGCCGCTGAGGCAGGCTTCTTATTTCATTGCCCAGCATTACTTTAACCTGGCTGCCGTCGGCATCCTGGCAATTATCATTGCCGTTGCCCTCAACTGGCGCAACCAACCTCTGGGATTTTGGACCAATCTCGTTATATTGGGCATGGTCGATTTGTCTTTTGTGCTGGGAGAAATGGTTCCTGGCTACATGCCGGTCGAAATCGGGATTATTGGTCCAATCCTGTACGTTTTGGGCGCCGTCTTTACCGGCGTGGCCCTCGTACAAAAACCGGAACAGGCGCAAGAAAAACAACAGGTTGTACCAGCTTCGTGAGGCGGTAACGGCCGTTTCCCACAAACCAGCCTCATATCACAAACCCCAAAACATAATTCCCTGAAAATTGAAAGGTGCAGATGGCCCAAAAGCGGTTCATTTTACGCTTTTGTTGCGGTCTGTCTGTAACCTTCTTAAAAACGACAGCCAAAATGATGAAAGGAAGGAACCAAATGAGACAAGCATTGAAGTGGATTGGTATTGGATTAGGCGGTCTCATCCTCATCATCGGCATTGCGGCCCTCGTCTTATACACCGTTGGGCGCTCACGCCTGAACCAGAGTTACGACCTAGACGTCGCGCCGCTGCCCATAAACGATGATGCGGCCGTACTGGCCCGTGGCGAACATCTGGTGAAAGCGATCACCGCCTGCGCCGAATGCCATGGCCAGGGGCTGCGCGGCGAGGCATTCTTTAGCGATCCGGCGCTGGGCACCGTCGTATCGGCCAACCTGACGCGAGGCAAAGGTGGTGTTGCCGCTGACTACAGCGACGAGGATTGGATTCGGGCCAACCCACACGGTGGTGACCCGGAAGGAAGCCCGCTGTCGGTCA